>JAEXPS010000015.1 GCA_023438885.1 Actinomycetes bacterium | reverse complement strand
GACGGCGACCGCGGTGGTGGCGCCGACGAGGGCGGTGCGAACCTCGGCGGATGCCGCTGCGCCGGGAGGAGCCGCCCGCTCCGGAAGGGCGACCACCCGCAGGTCCGCCGCGGTCAGCGCGGTTCCGGCCGGCAGGTCACGCGCCGCGACGAGAACATCGACACCCGCAGCCGGCTCCGGTGCCAGGCTCGAGGCCACGACGCCCGCGGCGAGGGCGAGGCAGGCCGCGGCACCGGCGAACCTGCATCTCCAGGCCAGTACGCGCAGCCGCCGCCGCACGGGCACGGCGGCGCGGGGAAGGGGCGGAGGCAAGCGGTCGGGACGCACGCGGGCACGCTAGGTGCCCGGGCGGCCCCGCCAGCGGTCGCGGCGAACGCCTGTGGGCGTCCGGTGCAACGTCGGGCCTGTGGGTGGCTCGCAGGTCAGGGAGTGGCGGCCTTGGGGGCGGCGCTCGCCGCGGGCTTGGGTGCCGCGGGAGCCGGCGACGAGGTGTCCTTCGTCGTGCCCGACGACGGCGTAGCTGGCGTGGCCGGCGAGCCCGAGGACGCACCGGCCGGTGACGCCTCCTTGGCCGTGCCCTTCGACGAGCCGGACGACCGCGCGTCGGTGCGGTAGAAGCCGGAGCCCTTGAACACGACGCCCACGGGGGAGAACACCTTGCGCAGGCGGCCCTCGCACTGGGGGCACACCGTCAGTGCGGCGTCGTCGAAGGACTGGTGGACGTCGAACGCGTGACCGCATGCCGTGCACGTGTAGGCGTAGGTGGGCACAGAGCCTCCCGAGAAGCGAAAGGGAACTGCCCTGACAAACCACCGGACTGGCACTCGGCATTCCCGAGTGCCAGATGGTACAGCGGCTGCCTGGGGCCGCGACGGATACCCTGCATCTCGTGTCCCGACGCCGCGCGCCCAGGATCGCCGCCCTCGTCGTCGCAGTCCTGCTCGTGGTGGTGCTGGTGGCCACGGCCGCGGGGGCGACGTTCGTGGTGCGCCGGCCGCTGCCGTCCACCTCCGGCACCCGCACGCTTCCCGGCCTGGCGGCGGACGTCACGGTGACCCGCGACGGGCACGGCGTGCCGACGATCCAGGCGACCACGTCCGCCGACCTGTTCCGCGCGCAGGGTTACGTGGACGCCCAGGACCGGTTCTTCCTCATGGACTACCGCCGGCATGTCACGGCGGGGCGGCTGTCCGAGCTCGTCGGCGAGAACGCGGACGCGCTCGCGGCGGACAAGGTGGTCCGCACCATGGGCTGGCGCCACGTCGCCGAGCAGGAGTGGGAGCTGCTGACGCCGCAGACGCAGGAGGCGCTCCAGGCCTACGCGGACGGGGTCAACGCCTACCTCGCGACGCGCAGCACGGGTGAGCTCGCGCTCGAGTACGTGGTGCTCGGGCTTCGGGTCGACGTCTCGGACCCCGAGCCCTGGGATCCGATCGACTCCCTCGCCTGGCTCAAGGCGATGGCCTGGGACCTGCGCTCGAACTACGACGACGAGCTCGAGCGGGCCCTGCTGTACCGCTCGGTCGGCGACGTGGAGCGGGTCGACGAGCTCTTCCCGCCCTATCCGGAGGACCGCAACGCACCGATCCTGCCGACGGCCGGACAGACGGCGACCGAGACGGCCGCCGCGGGCGTCCCGCTGCCTTTGATGGACCCGCAGGTGCAGGCGGCGATCGAGGCGACGGACCGCGCCCTGGCGGCGATCCCGGAGATGATCGGCACCGACGAGGGCACGGGGTCCAACTCCTGGGTGGTGGCGGGCGAGCACACCGAGTCCGGCTCGCCCATCCTGGCCAACGACCCCCACCTGGCGATCTCCGCGCCGGGTGTCTGGTCGCAGGTGGGGCTGCGCTGCGCCCCGGTGGGCGACGACTGCCCCTACGACGTCGCCGGCTTCTCCTTCGCCGGCATGCCGGGCGTGATCATCGGCCACAACGCCCACCTCGCCTGGGGCCTGACGAACCTGGGCCCGGACGTCACCGACTTCTTCCTCGAGCGGGTGACCGACGCCGGCCAGGAGGTGGACGGCGGCACCGTGCCGGTGCAGGTGCGCCAGGAGACCATCAAGGTCAACGGCGGTGCCGATGTCACCCTGGAGGTGCGCACCACGACGCACGGCCCGATCCTCTCGGACGTGCTGGACGAGCTCGACGTGGTGCGCCGCGCGCCGACCAGCACCGGCGTGCCGGGCCTGCGCTACGAGGTCGCCCTCGCATGGACGGCGCTGCGGCCCGGCACCACGGCCGATGCGATCCTCATGTTCGGCACCGCTCAGAACGCCGACGACATCCGCGCCGCCGCGCGCGCCTTCCAGGTGCCCGCGCAGAACATCGTGTTCGCCACCACCGACGGCCACATCGGCTACCAGGCGCCGGGGCTGGTGCCGACCCGGGCCGACGTGCCGGGCACGGTGCCCTCCGACGGCACGTGGCCACGCCCGGGCTGGGACAGCCGGTACGACTGGACGGGCTGGGTCCCCGCCAGCCGGATGCCCCGAGCGCTGGACCCCGAGGAGGGGTTCATCGTCGCGGCGAACCAGGCAGTCACCCCCGCCGGCACCGGCCCGTTCCTCACCCGCGACTGGGACTACGGCTACCGCTCGCAGCGCATCCGCGACCTGCTGATCGACCGGATCGCCGCCGGGGAGAAGGTCACGGTCGAGAGCACCGCGGCGGTGCAGACCGACCAGCACTCCCCGTATGCGGACGTGCTGGTGCCGGAGCTGCTCGACGTGAACCTGGAGCCCGGCTTCGACTCCGACGGCCAGCGCCTGCTGCGGGACTGGGACGGCGTCATGAGCGTGGACTCGGCTGCCGCCGTGTACTTCGCCGCCGTGTGGAACAACATCCTGGCGCTGACGTTCGCCGACGACCTACCGGCAGACCACGGCCCGGACGGGGGCTCGCGCTGGCTCGAGGTGATGCGCGTGATCATCCACGAGCCGGACTCTCCCTGGTGGGACGACCGCTCGACCCCGGGCATCGTCGAGGGTCGCGACGACGTGCTGGCGCGGGCCCTGGTCAGCGCCCGGCACGAGCTCACCGCCCAGATCGGCAGCCGGCCCGACGACTGGCGGTGGGGCATGCTGCACGTCGCAGCCCCGGAGCACCCCGTGCTCGGTGGCGACGGCATCCCCATGCTGGTCCGCGAGCGGTTCAACCCCCATCCGCGCGGGGTCGGTGGTGGCTCGTCGATCATCGACGCGTCGTCCTGGGACCCGTCGTCGGGCTCCTACGCGGTGACGGCGGCGCCGTCGATGCGGATGGTCGTCGACCTCGGCGACCTCGACTCCTCGACGTGGGTGAACCTCACCGGCGTCTCAGGTCACCCGGCGAGCTCCCACTACGCGGACCAGTTCGCCGCCTGGGCGTCGGGGGAGACGTTCCCCTGGCCGTTCAGCGCGGCGGCGACCACCGCCGACGCCGACGACACCCTCACCCTGCAGCCGGGGTCCTGAACCAGGTGACGCCCTGGGGCGTCACCACGCCGTCGACGGCGCGGTCGTGGTCGGCGCGCGGCAGCGGCTCCGTCGCCGCGTCGTGGACCTCCTCCGCGTAGGTCACCGCGAGCACCGGGGTGCCGGCCAGTGCGTCGCGCAGCGCCCGGTCGTACCAGCCGCCGCCCTGCCCCAGCCGGGTGCCGGCGGTGTCGACGGCGAGACCGGGGATCAGCAGCACGTCGGCCTCGGCGATCGTCTCCTTGCTCAGCCGGGGCCCGCCGGGCTCGGGCGGGCGGCCGGGCGCCCGCTCCTGGAGGTCGTCGGCCCCCGCGTACTCGGCCCACTCGCGCGCGAGGCCGGAGCCGAGCACCGGCAGCAGCACGCGGATGCCGCGCTCGGCCAGCGCGTCGAGCAGCGGGCCGGTCGCCGGTTCGCCGGGCCGTGCGGCGTAGGCGGTGACGCACCGCGCCGCTGCCACCTGCGGGATGCCCACCACCACGGCGGCGAGGGCCACCGCGTCGGCCTCACGGGCCCGCGCCGAGCGCTGCTGGCGGGCCGTGCGGATCCGCCGTCGCAGCCGGTCCTTGAGCTCTTCGAGCTCGTCCTCGTCGAGGGGGTGGTTCTCCCGGGCGGCGGTGCTCATGGTTCCAGTTTCGCCCACGGGGCCCTCACCCGGCCAGGACTGCACTGTCGGGGACACGCTCGGGCGTGCCTTCGTCGGCCAGCGTGGCGTGGCCACGCACGGTGACGCCCGCGCCGAACGTCCAGTCCCCGCGCACCGTCAGGCTCGCCGCCTCGCTCAGCGACGGCGCGCCGTCCGCGAACCGGCGGTCGAACTCGCCGATCGCCGCGTAGTGGGCCGGGTCGAGGTCGACGAGCGGCGCGTGCGGGACGGCGAGCGTCAGGCGGTCGTCGCCGCCGAGCGCGTAGGCGTCCGAGCGCAGCAGCAGCAGGTCGTTGGTCGTCTTCACCGGCAGGAAGCGCGCCCGCGGCACGACGATCGCCGTGGCACCCTCGAACACCTCGATCGCCGCGCCCATCGCGCACTCGAGCTGGAACACCGTCGGCGAGGTCTTGTCCGCGGGGTCGACGTGCTTCTCGTTGCGAATGAGGGGCAGGCCCAGCACGCCGCCGCGCTCGCGCAGGGTCTCGCGCAGCACCCGCAGGTCGAACCACAGGTTGTTCGTGTGGAAGTACGGGTGGTGCTCGGTGTCGGTGAAGTAGTCCATCTCCTCCGGCGCCGTCTGGGCCGTGTCCCGCAGGATCAGGCGGCCGTCGGCCTTCCGGATCGCCAGGTGCCCGCCCTTGCGGTCGGCGGCGGTGCGTCGGCACAGCTCGGCGGCGTACGGCGCGCCCGAGGCGGCGAACCAGCCGGCGATCCGCGCGTCCGGTGCCGCGCCGAGGTTGTCGGCGTTGGAGGTGTTCGCGTAGCGGAAGCCGGCGTCGAGGAGGGCGTCCAGGACGCCGGAGCTCAGCAGGGACGGGTAGATGTCCCCGTGGCCCGGCGGGCACCACTCGAGGGACGGGTCGGCGGGCCAGGTCACGGGCGTCAGGTCGTCGGCCCGCAGCTTGGGCTCCTGGCTCTGCAGGAAGTCGAGCGGCAGGCCGTCCGTGGCCAGGTCCGGGTACGACGACAGCGCGGCGAGCGTGTCCTCGCGCGTGCGGAACGAGTCCATGAAGACGAGGGGGAGCCGGGCGCCCCACTGCCGCCGGGCGTGCCGCACCTGGCCGACGATGAGGTCGAGGAACGTGCGCCCGTCCCGCACCGGCAGCAGCGACTTCGCCCTGCTCATGCCCATCGACGTGCCCAGGCCGCCGTTGAGCTTGATCATCACCGTGGCGCCGAGGGCCTCGCGCGCCTGCTCGTCGCTCACCTCGACGGCATCCAGGCGCGGCGGGTCCAGCAGCGGGGTGATGGTGTCCTCGCGGATCAGGCCGGTGGCGCCGCCCTCGAGCGCTCGGTAGTAGTGCTCGAACACGTCGATCGCGACGGGAGCAACCCCGGCGCCGGACATCTTCTCGCGCGCCAGGCGCAGCCCCTCGTTGCTCACGCGGTCAGGCTACCGACGCCGCGGCCGGACACGCGCCGGGGCGTTCGGCCGAGACCGGCCCGCCACGGCACAATGGCGGCTCGTGAGATCGGTGCAGGACCACCTCGCTGCCGTCATGGCGGTGGTAGCCCCGGTGGCCCCGCTGGACGTGGTGCTCCACGACGCGATGGGTGCCGTGCTGGCGGAGGACGTCGCGGCGCCGGCGGACGTGCCCGCGGTCAGCGTCGCCGCCCGTGACGGGTATGCGGTCGCGGCCGAGGACGCCCGTGCGCTCGTCGTGCGCCTGCCCGTGGTCGACGACCTGCGGGCCGGCGCCGCCCCCGGCCTGCGCCTGGCCCCGGGGCAGGCTGTGCGCGTCGCTTCCGGCGCGCCGCTGCCGCTCGGCGCCGACTCCGTGGTGCCCGTCGAGGAGACCGACCGCGGCACCGCCTCGGTGTCCCTGGCCGGCCCAGTGAAGGCGGGTCAGTGGGTGCGGCCGGTGGGCCACGACGTGCTGGGGGGCGAGACGGTGCTGCGCGCCGGCACGCGGCTGGGCGCGCGTCAGCTGGCGCTCGCGGCCTCGATCGGCCGCGGCCGGCTGCGCGTGCACCCCACGCCGCGCGTGGTGCTGCTCTCGGTGGGCGACGAGCTGGTGGAGCCTGCGCGCACCGCACCGGCGGCCGACGCGGCGACGACCTTCGAGGCCGACGGCCATGCCCTCGAGGCGGCGGTCCGCGACGCGGGCGCCGTGCCGGTGCGGGTGGGGATCGTCGGCGACGACCACGGCCGGCTGCGCGAGACGATCGCGGACCAGCTGGTCCGCGCCGACCTGGTGCTGATCACCGGCGGCCTGTCCGAGCTGGCGGGCGACACCGTCAAGGACGTGCTGCTGGCCGCGGGCGACGTGCGCCTGGACCAGGTGTCGATGACGCCGGGCCGGCGCCACGGGTTCGGCACCATCGGCGAGGGTTTCGGCCGCGACCGCGACGTGCCGGTGTTCGCCCTGCCCGGCCACCCGGTGGCGGCGCAGGTGGCGTTCGAGGTGTTCGTGCGCCCGGCGCTGCGGACCATGGCCGGCCACGGGGAGGTGTTCCGTGCGTCCGTGCGCGCGGCGGTGACGGAGGGCTGGGCCTCCCCGGCCGGGTTGCGGCAGTTCGTGCCGGTCTCGGTGGTCGGCTCGCCCGACGAGGGCTACACGGCCACGCCCCTGGGCGACCCGGCCGCGCCCTCGATCGCCGGCCTGGCGCAGGCCGACGCCCTTGCGGTGGTCAACGAGCGGATGACCCACGTCCGCCAGGGCCAGGCGCTGCACTGCCTGGTGCTGGAGGGCTGATGGCGACCGGCTGGCCCGCCAGGCTCGTCGAGGGCAACGTGACGCTGCGGCCGCTGCGCCGCTCGGACGCCCGCGCTTGGATGGCGTTGCGCGGCGAGAACGCCGCCTGGCTCGAGCCGTGGGACGCCACCAGCCCCGTGCCGGTGCGTGGGCCGCGGCCGACGTTCGGGCAGTTCGTGCGCTCGCTGAACTCGCAGGCGCGCTCCGGCACCACGCTGCCCTTCGGGATCGAGTACGCCGGTGAGCTCGTCGGGCAGCTGACCGTGTCCTCGATCACCTACGGCTCCCTGCGCTCCGCGTCCATCGGGTACTGGGTGTCGCAGCGCGTCGCCGGCCG
The DNA here is from genome assembly GCA_023438885.1 of Actinomycetes bacterium. Classification (GTDB taxonomy): domain Bacteria; phylum Actinomycetota; class Actinomycetes; order Actinomycetales; family Cellulomonadaceae; genus Cellulomonas. The sequence goes on along the minus strand of JAEXPS010000015.1, from coordinate 30,137 downwards.
TGGGATCACGCCCACCGCCGTGGCGATGGCGACCGACCACTGCTTCTACGTGCTGGGGCTGCACCGGGTCGAGATCAACATCCGGCCGGAGAACGCCCCGTCGCTGCGGGTGGTGGCGAAGCTGCGCCTGCGCGACGAGGGAGTGCGTGAGCGCTACCTCCACATCGCCGGCGAGTGGGCCGACCACCGCACGTTCGCGGTGACCGTGGAGGAGGTCCCGGACGGCTTGCTGGGCCGCTGGCGCCGGCTGCGCACCGCCCCCTCCTGACCGCCGCGCCACCCGTTCGAGCGCGGGGTGGGCGACACGCCGCACGCGTCACTCGTACGGGCGAGCGCCGCGCCTACCGTCGTCGTGTGCACCAGTTCGCAGGCCCGCTGGTCCTCGTGCTGGCGGGGTTGTGGTTGGTGTACCTGGTGCCGCACAAGCTGCGGTACCGGCAACAGCTGCTCGAGTCGCGGGTCGACGACCGGTACTCCGAGGCGCTGCGGGTGGTCCGGGTGACCACCCGAGCGGCGGTGGAGTCGCGAGGCGGGCGGGTGGTGCGCACGGTGGAAGGCCGGGCGCACGCGGGCACGACGGGGCTGCTCACCCCGGGCAAGGGCTACCCGGTGATCGTCGGGAGCCGGACAGGAGGCGACACCGTGGACCGACCCCACGCCACCCCCGAGCGCACGTCCGCCGCCGCGGCCCGCAAGGCCGCGCAGATCCGTGCCGCGCGCGCCGCCGCCCAAGCCCGCCGCGCCGCGGCCGCTCGCCGCCGGGCCGCCTTGGCCGCGTTCCTGCTGATCGCCGCCGTCGCCGGATGGGCCGCGTACGCCCTCGTGCCGCTCGCCTCGGTGTTCCTCGGGGTCGTCCCCACGCTGCTGTTCGGTTCGGTGCTGGTCGCGGGCCGGGCCGCGGTGGTCTCCGGCAAGCGGCACGACGAGGCCATGGCGCAGCAGATCGCGCAGTCCGACGAGGTCGCCGCGCACACGGGTGCGACCCGGGCTGTCTCCGCCCCGACGCGCGTGGTCTCCGCCCCGACGCCCACGGTGACCGGGCGGGCCGTCAAGCCCTCCGACGCCCAGACCGAGATGTTCGCGGCGATCGTCGCCGACCAGGGCGAGAAGGGCGCCACGCCGCGGCACGCGACGGGCCAGATCCCGCTGGTGAAGGCGGCCGCCGGGGACCCGTCGGACGCTCAGGGCTGGGAGCCGAAGCCCATGCCCAAGCCGACCTACACCATGAAGCCCGCAGCCCCGCGCCGTGAGCCGGCGCCCCTGGGCGAGGTCGAGGCCTCGACGTCGGTGCGGCCCGCTGCGGCCCCGCCCGTGGCCGTCTCCGACGAGGAGGTGCGCACGCCCGAGGTGCCCGTGGAGGGCTCCGGGAGCATCGACCTCAACGCCGTGCTGGCCAAGCGGCGCGCGTCCGGGGAGTAGCGCCACTGGTGCTACTCTGGTTCCCGCTCTGGGGCTATGGCGCAGTTGGTAGCGCGTCTCGTTCGCAATGAGAAGGTCGGGGGTTCGAGTCCCCCTAGCTCCACCGAGAGAGGGCCTCTGGCCGGCGGAAGCGCCGACCGGGGGCCTTTCGTCGTCTCTGTAGAGGTGTTCGCAGGTCGTCTGCCGGTTTGCCTATGCGCAAGACTCTGCCCATATGAGGTTGCGATCAATATTGCTCAACAGGGAGTGAGCAAATAAGATCACATCTGTGACCAACCAGACGGTGACGAGCCCGGCCCAGCTGGGAGCGGTGATCCGCGCCGCGCGGCGGGCTGCCGGCCTGAGCCAGGCCGGCCTCGCCGATCGCATCGGGACCTCGCGGCGGTGGGTCACGATGATCGAGACAGGCAACGGGACGGGCGCGGAGCTCGGCAGGGTGATGGCTGCGCTGTCCGCGCTCGGACTTCGACTGAGAATCGACGACGCTCCACCCGAGCTCAACCCCGTCGAGCAGGCGCTGACGGAGCTCTGGGGCGGAGCCGGCCAGTGAGCGGCAAGGTCCTCGCCGTCATCCTGTACGGCCGGCACGTGGCCGACCTGGAGCAGGGCAAGGGCGGGCAGCCGACTCTGACCTACATCGACACCACCGCCGCGACCCCGGTCTCGCTGTCGATGCCCGTCGCGCCGGCGACCTATACGCAGCGTCAGGTACGCCCCTTCCTCGAAGGGCTGCTCCCTGACAGGCAGGACACACGCGCGGCGATGGGTCGGGAGTTCGGTGTGTCGGGCGCCAACTCGTTCGCGCTGCTCGCCAACGTCGGGCTCGACTGCGCCGGCGCGGTCCAGATCTGCCCGCCCAGCGACGTGGCGGACGTCCTGGCACGCAAGGGCACCCTGGTGCGCCTGACCCGTCGGCAGATCGCCCACAGGCTGGCGGCGCTACGAGTGGACCCCACGGCCGGCTGGCGGGCGCCGCGGGAGCGCTGGTCGTTGGCCGGTGCCCAAGCCAAGTTCGCGCTGCGCCGGCAGGACGGCCACTGGTGCGAGGCCACGGGGTCGGAGGCGACCAGCCACATCATCAAGCCCGGCGTGGACGGGTTCCGGCACCAGGCGCTGAACGAGCACGTCTGCCTCGCCACGGCCGCCGCGGTGGGGCTGCGGGCCGCCCGGTCCACGTTCACGGACTTCGACGGGGAACCCGCGTTGGTCGTCGAGCGCTACGACCGCCGCCGCGACGCGCAGGGGCACCTGCTGCGGCTGCACCAGGAGGACGCCTGCCAGGCGCTGTCGGTGCGCCCGGCCGACAAGTACGAGTCCGACGGCGGGCCCCGGGCGGCGACGATCGTCCGGCTGCTCGCGAACCAGAGCGACACGGCGAACCGGGCCGCCAACATCGACGACTTCCTCGCCTACCTCGCCTTCAACTACCTGACGATGGCGCCGGATGCGCACGCCAAGAACTACTCGGTGCTGCTGCTCGCCGGGCAGGTGCGCGTCGCGCCGCTGTACGACGTCGCCTCGGCCGCACCGTACGACGTGGACGAGCAGCCCGGGCTCAGGTCTGCCGCCATGGCGATCGGTGGGGTCAAGGAGTTCGGCCGGGTACGGCACGTCCACTGGGTCAGGCTCGCCGACGAGACCGGACTGGACGCCGGGCAGGTCGTAGCCCGGGTCCGCGGGCTCGCCGAGTCGATCCCCGACGCCATGGCCGACATCTTCAGCACCGTGGCCGACATCGAGGGAGCCGACGAGCTGCGCGACCGGATGCTGCCGAGGATCAGCCAGCTGTGCGCGTCCACCACCACCGAGCTGGGCCGCCCCCGAGTCAGCGGCGGATAGGCCCCCTGAGTGGGCGCAGTTCTGGCCCCCGGTTGGCACTCCGCCATCTTCCCGACTATCGTCGGCATCATCCCGACACCTGTCGGGAAAGCAACCGGAGGGGTCCTCCCGTGTTCCTGGCACTGCGCGAGCTGACCTTCGCTCGCACCCGCTTCTTGCTGATGGGCCTGGTGGTGGCGCTGATCGCGCTGCTCACCGTGGTCCTTTCCGGGCTCTCGTCGGGCCTGATCATCGACGGCGTCTCCGGGCTCAAAGCACTCCCGGCGACGCACATCGCCTTCGCCGAAGGCACCAAGACCGACAACGCGTTCTCGCGTTCCGTGGTCGACGAGCACGCGCTGGACGTGTGGTCCGCACAGGACGGCATCGAGGACGCCGCGCTGCTGGGCTCGACCATCGTGCACGTGACCCGCACGGACGGGCTCCAGCTGGACCTCACCCTGTTCGGGGTGGAGCCCGGATCGTTCGTCGCGCCCACGCCCGGCGAGGGCGAGCCGCTCGGCCCGCTCGACGGGGTGGTGGTCTCCTCGTCGGCACGCGACGACGGGCTCGAGATCGGCGACACCCTGGTGGTCGAGCGGCTGGACACCGAGCTGCGCGTCATCGGCTTCACCGACGGGCAGGCGACCTTCGGCCATGTCGACATCGCCTACCTGCCGCTGGACACCTGGCGCCTCGTCGCCACCGGGACCGGCCAGGCCGGGCCGCCGACGCAGACCCAGGTCGACGCGCTGTCGACCCGCGAAGCCTCGGTGGTCGCCCTGGCGACCGCCGACGGCAAGAGCCTCGCGGGCGCGGGCGTCGACGCCGCCGCCGTCGATGCCGAAGCCGGTACCACCACACGCACGGTCGAGCAGGCGTTCGCCTCGTCTCCCGGCTACACCGCGGAGACCATGACCCTCCAGCTGATCCAGGTGTTCCTCTACGTGATCTGCGCCATGGTCGTCGGTGCCTTCTTCACCGTCTGGACCATCCAGCGCGGCCACGAGCTGGCGGTGCTGCGCGCGGTCGGTGCCTCGGGCCGCTTCCTGGTCCGTGACTCGCTGATCCAGGCGGCCGTGCTGCTGGTGGTCTCGACCTTGGTCGGGGTCGCGCTCGGCGTCGGCCTCGGACTGCTGATGCCGGCCGGCATGCCGTTCGTCCTCGAGACGGCGCCCATCGTCGTGGCCACGGCCTTGACCGTGGTGCTGGGACTGGCGGGAGCTGCTTTCGCCGTGCTGCGCGTGCTGCGCGTCGACCCCCTCAACGCCTTGGGAGGCGCCCGATGACCACGACCCCTGGCCTCGACATGCAGGGCGTCACGCTCACCCTCGGTGACGGTGACCGCCAGGTCCTCGCCCTCGACGACGTGACGCTGACCGTTCGGCCCGGCGAGTTCGTCGCGATCGTCGGCCCCTCGGGCTCCGGGAAGTCGAGCCTGCTCGCGGTGGCCGGAGCCCTCAAGCAGGCCGACTCCGGCACCGTGCGGGTGGGTGGCACCGAGCTCGCGACGCTCTCCCACGGCAAGCGCGCCCGGTTCCGGCTGGAGCGGATCGGCTTCGTGTTCCAGTCCGGCAACCTGGTGCCCTCGCTCACCGCGGCCGACCAGCTGCGGCTCATGCGCAAGCTCGCCAAGGACCGCTCACGCTTCGCCCCCGACGACCTGCTGGCCGCCGTGGGGATGTCGCACCGGGCCGACCGTCGCCCCGGCGAGCTGTCCGGCGGCGAGCGCCAGCGGGTGGGGATCGCCCGGGCACTGGTGAACGGCCCCTCCCTGCTCCTGGTCGACGAGCCGACCTCCGCCCTCGACCGCGCGCGCAGCCAGGAGGTCGTCGCTCTGCTGGCCGCCGAGGCGCGGGAGAATCAGGTCGCTACGGTGATGGTCACCCACGACCACGACGTCCTGGGTCACTGCGACCGCGTGCTGGGGATGGCGGATGGCAGGCTCACCGCGGCCTGAACAGGTGGCCTGAACGGTAGGAGGTGCGATGCCGAAGATCAGCGCTCCGAGCGTCGCGGAGCACCACGAGGTGCAGCTGCGGGCGATCCTCGAGGCCGCCTATGCGCTGATCCACGAGGAGCGGGTGATGCCCGGCCTCGCCCAGGTGGCCGCCCGGGCGGGGCTGGCGCGCACCAGCGTCTACCAGTACTTCTCCTCGCGTGCGGAGCTCCTGGTCGCGGTCGCCGAGGACATGCTCCCGGCCTGGGAGAGTCACCTGCAGGCGTCGGTCGACGAGTTCGCCGACCCCCGTGACCGCATCCTGGCGTACTTCGACACCAACCTGGCGATGCTGGCGACCGGTCACCACACCGCGGGGACGGTGATGGCCGGAGACCCTGCGGCGTCGCAGGCCGCGGACGAGCACACCAAGCGCTTCCACATGCGGCTGCGCCGGGTGCTCACGGACGAGCTCACGCGCCTCGACGTCGCCGATCCCGACCTGACAGCCGAGATCCTGGACGCGCAGCTGCACGCCGTGGCCGCACACGTCACGGACGGCAGCCTGGGGCTCGACGAGGCGAAGGCCGCGCTGCGCGCCGTCGTCGACCCGTTCCTGCGCTCGCTCGTCGGCCCGCAGCCACCTGCGTGACCGTGACGCGAGGGTGCGGGTCGGCTATCGGAGCGCCACCGTCACACCGGGTTCGTTCGCGGCGAGCGTGAGGGAGGCCGACGAGCCCGCCGCGGCCACCGTGTACTCGCCCAGGAACCCGTCGAGGGTGAACCGACCGTCGGCGTCGGTGCGGACCGCCGTCTCCGGCAGCCACCACTCGCCCTTGACCATGCCCCGCAAGGCCTCGTAACTGGGCTTCGGCGTCCCGTCGGCGCGCACCAGGCCAGCAGGCGCACCGAGCCACGCGCCGTCGTCGGACAGCCCCCAGTACGTGACCATCTGCACCAGCGGGTGGGCGAAGAGCGTGTGGTAGTGCCGCTCGAGCTCGTCGGCCTGCCGGGCCTCGCCCTCGGGCGTCGTCGGCCAGCTGTCCACCTGGTAGTCGTTGAGGTCGACGATCTCCTTCGGCATCAGGTGCCCGGAGACCAGGGTCGTCTCGGTCCAGTGCAGCGGCAGCCCGAACCGCTCGTAGCGAACGAGGATCCGTTGCGTCTTCTCCTCGCCCCACCAGCCCTGGTGCATGTGCGACTGGAGGCCGATCGCGTCGATGCGGATGCCCGCGGCCAGGCACTCCTCGATGAGCTGCTCGTACTCGGGGCCGAGGTCGAAGTCGTTGATCAGCAACGTCGCCTTCGGGTTCGCCGCGCGGGCCGTCTCGAACGCAAGCCGCACCATGCCCACGCGCCCCTCGCGCTGGGCCAGCCGCGTGATGGCGTTCTCCTCGGCGGTGAACACCGGCATGATCACCACTTCGTTGATCGCGTCCCAGGTGTCCACCAGGCCGGCGAAGGTGGTGACCTCCCGCGCGATGCGGGCGCGGGTGGTCGCCAGCACGGCGTCGTCGGTGCGCGGGAGCAACCACTGCGGTGCCAGCGTGTGCCAGACGAGCGGGTGGCCCTTGACCGCCACACCGCGCTCGCGGAACCAGCGGGCCGTCGCCGCGAGGCGATCGGTGTCCGGCCGCCCCTGCTCGGGCTCGAAGCGGCTCCAGTAGAACGGCAGCGTCGCGACGTTGAACACGTCGAGGTACAGCTCCGCGAGCAGCTCGAGGTTGGCCCGCGCGCCGCCGAAGATGTTGCGCTCGCCCGAGTCCTCGCCGTTGGCCAGGGGAATGAGGTCGAAGCCGATGTTGCCGAACCCGAACGCGTGCGAGCGCTGCGCGACGCGGACCTCGGTGTCCGCGAGCGGGCGCCGGTCCGGGCCGGTGACGGTCACCGCGGTCCGGGCCGTGCGGTGGGTCAGGTGGGTGGGGCGGGGTACGACGAGCTCGGGCACGCAGGCGCTCCTTCGCGCAGATCTTCCGGGGGAACGACGACTAGAGAGGGCCGGTGGACCCGCGCCGCACCAGGGACACCGGCAACCGGACGTGCGTCGAGTCCAGGTCGGTGCCGGAGATCAGGGCCAGCAGCAGCCGCACGGCGGCGGCGCCCATCTGCTGGATCGGCTGGCGCACGGTGCTCAGCGGAGGGGTGCACTGCGCGGAGTCGGGAGTGTCGTCGAAGCCCACCACGGACAGGTCGCCGGGCACGTCCAGCCCCAGCTGGTGGGCGATGTCGATGACGCCGATCGCCGACTGGTCGTTGGCGGCGAAGATCGCGGTGGGGCGCTCGGGGAGGGTCAGCAGCTCCGTCGCCGGCCGGTGCGCGCTCTCGCGCAGGTAGGAGCCCACGCGGGTGAGCTGGGGGATCTGCGGGATGCCGGCCTCGGCCAGTGCGTCCCGGTAGCCGGCCTCACGCTGGCGCGCCGACTCGAGGTCCGGGCGCCCGGCGAGGAAGCCGATGCGCCGGTGGCCGAGCTCGATGAGGTGCCGGGTGGCGAGCTTGCCTCCGGTGTAGTTGTCGGAGTCGATCGTCGGCAGGCCGAGGGGGCCGGTGTGCGGGTCGATGGCGACGACCGGCACACCGGGATCGGCGTCGACGACGGTGGGGGTGACCACGATGGCGCCGTCGATCAACGTCCCGGAGAGCCGGGAGAGGTACCGGCGCTCCCAGCCGACGCCGCCGCCGCGCTGGGCTCCGGTGTACGCCAGCAGGTCGTACTCGCCGTCCTCCAGGGCCTGGGCAGCGCCCTTGAGGATCTCGGCACTGAACGGCTCGAAGCCGGCCACCAGCACGCCGATCACCCACGTCTTGTGCGACCGCAGCGAGCGCGCGACCAGGCTGGACTCGTACCCGAGATCCTCGATCACGGCGCTGACGCGCGCGTTGGTGTCGCGCGCCACGCCGTCCCGGCCGTTGATCACCTTGGACACCGTCGCGACCGAGACACCGGCCACGCGCGCCACGTCGGTGATGGTCACCCGCTGTGCCATGGGCGGGAGCATATCGTTAGTAGAACGTTATCGAGAACGATTGACTACCCGGCGGGTACGCTGCCAGAGTTCCTGTCTGCACCCCTGTCATCGCCGACAAGGAGATTGATTCGATGAAGAAGACCGCACTGCGATCCCTGATCGCGCTCAGTGCCGCCGCCGCGCTGCTTGCTGGATGCAGCTCGGGCGGGGGCAGCGACAACGAGACGACGCCCTCGGGCACCGAGACCACCGCCGGGGAAGACACCGGCGCGCTCGAGCCCGCGACGCTCGTCGTCTGGCACAACAACACCACCGGCAAGGGTCCCCAGTTCTGGGACGACACGGTCGCTGCGTGGAACGAGCTCCACCCTGAGGTCACGATCGAGCTCCAGCCGGTCCAGAACGAGGACCTCGACGGCAAGCTCCAGACCGCGCTCAACGGCGGCGACGCTCCGGACGTGTTCCTGCAGCGTGGTGGCGGCAAGCTGCGCGACATGGTGGACGCGGGCTTCGTGCTCGACATCACCGACGACATCGACGCCCCTGGTATCCCCGAGGGCGCCTTCGGTGGCGACACCTACCAGGGCCGCATCTACGCGATGCCGACCACCATCCTCCCGGGTGGCCTGTTCTACTCGAAGGACCTGTTCGCGCAGGCCGGCATCACCGAGACGCCGGTCACGCTGGACGAGTTCAACGACGCCGTGGCCAAGCTGAAGGCGGCCGGCATCCAGCCGATCGCTCTCGGCGCCAAGGACGCCTGGCCGGCTGCGCACTGGTACTACTGGTTCGCTCTGCGCGAGTGCTCCGCTGAGACGCTCGAGGCCGCTGGCGCCAACCAGGACCTGTCCGACCCGTGCTTCCTGAAGGCTGGCCAGGACCTGGCCGACTTCGCGGCGACCGAGCCGTTCAACGCGGGCTTCCTGACGACCCCCGCCCAGCAGGGCGCCGGCTCGTCGGCCGGCCTCGTGGCCAACCACCAGGCCGCCATGGAGCTCATGGGCGCTTGGGACCCGGGCGTGATCGGCTCCCTGACCCCGGACGGCGAGAACCTGCCTGACCTCGGCTTCTTCCCGTTCCCGACGGTCGAGGGCGGCGAGGGTGACCAGACCGCGATGATGGCCGGTATGGACGCCTTCTCCTGCTCGTCGCAGGCGCCCAAGGAGCAGTGCATCGCGTTCCTGAACTTCCTTGCCACCAAGGAGATCCAGGAGGGCTACGCCACGGCGATGTCCGCTCCGCCCGCCAACTCTGAGGCAGCCGGCGTCGTGACCGAGCCGTCGCTCATCGACGTGGTCAACGCCTACGAGAAGGCCGGCTTCGTCTCCCTGTGGCTCGACACGATCCTCGGGCAGAACGTCGGCAACGCGCTGAACACCGGCGTGGTCGACATGCTCGCAGGCAAGACCGACCCCGCGGGCATCATCGCGGCCGTCGAGACTGCAGTGGCGAAGGGCTGATCTGAAGCACCATGACTGAGTCCACTCGCGAGAACACGCGCAACGCGGTGAGCTCGCCTGTGAATCTCACGACAGACGGGGGCGGCGTCTCGGCGCCGCCCCCGTCCCGCCACGTCCATCGTCGCCCGCGCGGCCTTGGCTGGGTGGGTCGTCTCGAGATCACAGCGCTCACGGCACCGGCAGTGATCGTCTTCGTGACGTTCGTGATCCTGCCGGTCTTCATGGCCGCTTACTACGGCTTCTTCAAGTGGAAGGGCTACGGGGACCCGCGGGTCACCGGAACCTGGAACGGTCTCGGCAACTACAAGGTGATCCTGACCGACCCGTTGTTCCACGAGGCCTTGTGGCACAACGTCGAGGTCGTCATCCTGTCGATCGTCTTCCAGCTGCCGATCGCGCTCGGGTTTGCCCTGCTGCTCAACAAGAAGATGCGCGGGCAGTCCCTGATCCGTGTCCTGATCTTCGTCCCGTACGTCATCTCCGAGGCGGTCGCGGGCATCGGCTGGAGCCTGTTGCTCTCGAGCAACGGCGCCTTCAACGCGCTGATGAGCAAGTGGGGCCTGGACTTCCTCGTCCAGGAATGGCTGTCGAACCCCAAGCTGGCCCTCTGGACCCTGATGATCATCCTCACGTGGAAGTACGTGGGGTACGCGACCATCCTCATGCTCGCGGGTCTCCAAGGGATTCCTGACGAGCTCAACGAGGCCGCTGCGATCGATGGCGCCTCCTACTGGCAGGTCCAGCGGCGCATCACGCTGCCGCTGCTCGGCCCGACCGTCCGCATCTGGATGTTCCTGTCGATCATCGGGGCGCTCCAGCTGTTCGACCTCGTCTACATCATCTGGGGTCAGTACGTCGCGTCGACCTCGGGTGTCTCGACGATGGCCACCTACATGAACTCGAACGGCCGGGTGTCCGGCAACTTCGGCTACGGCTCGGCCGTCGCCGTGGTGATGTTCATCATTTCCTTGACAGTCGCGCTGTTGTACCAGCGATTTGTGCTCCGCCGTGACACCGATGGCGCTCTCACGGGTGAAGGAGGTCGTCACCGATGACCGCGACGATGGTCGATACGCGCATTGGGGGGAACAGGTCCGCCCGGCCGTCCAAGAAGCTCAACTGGGGCAGCCCGGTCGTCTACTTCGTCGCGCTGTGCTTCATCGCCTTGATGATCTCGCCGGTGTTCTACCTGGTGATCGGCGGGTTCCGTAGCAACTCGCAGATCACGGTGGACCCGGCAGGCTGGCCGGACCCATGGCGCATCGAGAACTACACGACGGTGCTGTCGAACCCCGCGTTCTGGCGAGCGTTCCTCAACTCCACGATCGCCGCGGTCGTCACGACCGTGGGCGTCGTCGCCCTCGGCCTTGCGGCGAGCTTTGCGATCGCTCGCTACAAGTTCCGTGGCAGCGGGGCGCTCTACACGCTGTTCGCAGCCGGCCTGATGTTCCCGATGACCGTCGCGATCACGCCGCTGTACATCCTGATCCGCGGCCTGGCACTCATGAACAAGCTCGGTGGTGTGATCCTGCCCGGCATCGCGTTCGCGCTGCCCGTCACGGTGATCATCCTCGTGCCGTTCCTGCGGGCCATCCCGTACGAGATCCAGGAGGCCGCCGAGATCGACGGCTGCGGCCGGTTCGGGTTCTTCTTCCGGATGGTCGTACCGCTGTCGGTTCCCGGCGTCATCACGGTCGGCATCCTGGCGTTCATCGGTAGCTGGAACGGCTACATGCTGCCGCTGTACGTGCTGAACAACCCCGACTCGCAGACCCTGCCGCTGACGGTGCAGACCTTCGCGGCCGGACCGTACTCGACGGACACGGCGTTGATCCTGGCGTTCACGGCCCTCGCGATGCTGCCCGCTCTCGGCTTCTTCAGCCTCTTCGAGCGGCGGATCGTCGGTGGTCTGAGCGGCGCCGTCAAGGGGTGAGTGGCATCACGATCCACAACCCCGTCCTGCGAGGGTTCCACGCGGACCCGAGCATCGTGCGGGTCGGTGACACGTACTACATCGCGACGTCGACGTTCGAGTGGTTCCCCGGGGTGCGTGTCCACGAGTCCCGGGACCTGGCGAACTGGAACGTGGTGGGTGGCGTGCTCGACACCACGACGCTGCTGGACATCAAGGCCGATCCGGACTCCGGAGGGGTCTGGGCACCGGACCTGTCCTACGCCGACGGGTTGTTCTGGCTGGTGTACACCGACGTGCAGGTGGTCGAGGGCGCCTTCAAGGACATGGTCAACTACCTGACCACGGCCCCGGACATCCGGGGTCCGTGGTCGGACCCGGTGCGGCTCAACGGAGTCGGGTTCGACGCGAGCCTGTTCCACGACGACGACGGCCGCAAGTACCTGGTCCAGCAGACGTGGGACCACCGCGAGTACCGCCATGCGTTCGACGGCATCACGCTGACCGAGTTCGACCCGGTGACCATGACGCTGATGCCGAAGACTGCCCGCACCATCTACGGCGGCACGGAGGCGCAGCTCGTCGAGGGTCCCCACCTCTACAAGCTGGGCGGGTACTACTACCTGTTTGCGGCCGAGGGCGGCACGGTCTACCAGCACCAGGAGACCGTGGCGCGCTCGAGGACCCTCGAGGCGTTCTCGTTCGAGACGATGCCGGGCAACCCGCTGATCACCAACGTGCACACCCCGGACTTCCCGCTCCAGAAGCAGGGGCACGGGGCGCTCGTCGACACGCCGGGCGGCGAGTGGTACTACGCCTCGCTCGTCGCACGGCCGTGGCTGCACCCCGGCGAGGTGCGGGGCGAGCCGCGCGGGTGGTGCACCCTCGGCCGTGAGACCTCCATCCAGAAGGTGGAGTGGGACGCCGACGGGTGGCCGCGGATCGTCGGCGGCCAGGCCGGTCTGGTGGAGGTGGAGGGGCCGATCGACGCGATCGAGACGCCCGCTCCTGCGGACGGGTCTCAGCACGACGACTTCGAGTCGCCCGTGCTGGGCCCGGACTGGAACACGCTGCGCGTGCCCTTCAGTGCCCACATGGGCTCGGTGGGCGGCGGGCGGCTGGAGCTGGTGGGCCGCGGCTCGCTGGCCAACCGGCACGACCTGTCGCTCGTCGCGCGCCGCTGGCAGGCGTTCGACTTCGACGCCTGGACCAAGGTGCGGTTCACCCCCGGTACCTACCAGGCGATGGCCGGCCTGACGAACTACTACAACACCCGCCACTGGTCGTGGATCTTCGTCACGTGGGACGAGGTGCAGGGCCGCGTCATCGAGGTGGCCGACTGCGACCGCGGCAAGCACACCTCGCACCTGCGCGACCGGGCCGTGCCCGTGCCGGACGGTGTCGAGTGGGTGTGGCTGCGCACCAAGGTCCGCACCAGCAGCTACACGTACGAGTACTCGTTCGACGGCGAGCAGTGGAACGGCACCGGCGTCGAGCTGGACGCCGCGGTGCTCTCGGACGACTACGTCAACCAGCAGTACGGCGGGTTCTTCACCGGTGCGTTCGTCGGGCTGGCCGCGGTCGACTACTCCGGGTACGGGGAGACGGCGACCTTCGACTCGTTCGACTACCGGGAGCTGTGAGGTCTGACGGGCGTGCCGCGGCCGACGAGGCCGCGGCACGCACGCCCGCCCTCGTCGCCGCGCTGACGTTCGACGACGGGCCCGAACCCGGGCGAGACCGACGATCTGCTGGACTTCCTGCACGCCGCGGGGATCACGGCCGTGTTCTGCGTCATCGGTGCCAACGTGCTGGCGCCGGGCGGGGCGGACGTGCTGCGCCGGATCGTCGCCGAGGGTCACGTGCTCGCCAACCACACCACCAGCTACGCCGACATGGGCGACTGGCCGGCCGAGCGGGTGCGGACCGACCTGGTGGCGAACCTGGCGATCATCCGCGAGGCCGCCGGCGAGGTGCCGGTGCCGTACTTCCGGGCGCCCAACGGGTCGTGGGGTGTCACCGCCGAGGTGGCCGCCGAGCTCGGGATGGTGCGGCTGGACCTGGGCAACGTGATCCACGACTGGGAGACGCAGGACGAGGCGACCCTCGTCGCCAACCTGCGCGCCGCGATCACACCGGGCGCCGTCGTCCTGGCGCACGACGGCGGCGGCGACCGATGGGGCACCGTGCGTGCCGTGCGGCAGGTGGTGAGCGAGCGCCTGGCCGAGGGCTGGACGTTCACGCTGCCCACCTTCCCCGCCCTCTGACACACAGCGTCCGAGGCCAGCAGGGTTCTAGCCCTGCTGACCTCGGACGTTGCGCTCAGGGGGCGTGGTCGTCGCCGTCGGCGGCATCCGCCCCGAGTCGGTGTCGAGGTCCGGGGCGTCCGCGAGGAGCACCGACGGGGGAGCGTGCTCAGCCTCGCCTCGCCAGGCCTCGAGGCCCTCGCGTGCGGCGAACGCGGCGATGAGCAGCGCAGCGACCGGGTCGGCCCAGGTCCAGCCGAGCGTCGCCCGCAGCACCAGCCCGACGAGCAGCACGGCAGACAGCGACGCGCACAGCAGGGTCTGCTTCGAGTCGGCGACCGCGGACGCGGAGCCGAGCTCCTGGCCGGTGCGCCGCTCGAACCACGACAGCCCCGGCATCACCAGCAGACTCGCGGCGGCCAGGACGATGCCGACCAGCGAGGTCTCGGGCTCCTGACTGCCGAGCAGGGTGCGGATCGAGTCGACGCCGACGAACACCGCCAGGCCCAAGAACGAGATCGCGATCAGCCGCAGCGCCGGCCGCTCGCGCGCCTCGGGGTCGGGCCCGGCGAACTGCCAGGCCACCGCGACGGCGGACAGCACCTCGACCAGGGAGTCCAGCCCGAACCCGACGAGGGCGGACGACGAGGCCGCGCGGCCGGCGGCGAGCGCGACGACGGCCTCGACGACGTTGTAGGAGATCGTCGCGGCGACGACCCAGCGGATGCGGCGCTCGAGGACGGCGCGGCGTGAGGGGTCGAGGGACACGTGGTGCACGGAACCGACGCTACCGAGGGGTGCCGCTACCTCGAAGCCCCGTGCCCCTGGGCCGCGCGCGGCTCAGCGGCGGCGGTCAGTCGGCGGCGACGGCGCGGCCCGGAGCCGCTCGGCGCTCGGCGCGCAGGGAGTCGGCGGCCGCACGGTGCGCGAGGCGGAACGACTCGGCGAACTGCTGGGCCTGGGCGTGGATCAGGTGGCGCAGGTCCTCGTGGAGCTGCTCGACGCGCCGGCCGTCAGCCAGTGGGTCGTCGCTGGCGGCGAGCCAGAGCCGCCGGGCCACCCGGATGTCGTCGTCCGTGATCGTCACTCGCAGCTCGTGCTGGTCCATGTCCACAACCCCCGTCGCGTCGTCGCCACTGAAGAAGGGGGACCCGCGGCCTGCGCTGATACCGCCGCGGCGCAGGGAGTTCGGCATTACCCGATCGGGGGCGGCGACTCCGGGGGGTAGACTCGCCGCCCCCGGTCGGGGGCTCATACGGCAGGTGGCGACGAGGTCGGTGGCGCGCTGGAGACCGGCCTCGGCTTCGCGGTGTAACGCGCGACGAGCGCGACGAGCACCGCTGCGACGCCGATCTGGAGGAACAGCTCGATCCAGTCCACGCCCCGGGTGTCGTTGACGCCGAGGAGCGCGGCGAGCCAGGTGCCCATGAAGGCTGCGGCGATGCCGACCAGGATCGTCAGGATCCAGCTCATCCGCTGCGGACCGCGCACCACGAGACGCCCGAGTGCGCCGATGACGACGCCGACCAGGATCGTCGTGATGACGCTGCCGAAGGTCATGGCGGTCTCTCCTGCCGTCGGTGACTTCCCGACGAACGTAAGCCCCATCGCCGCGGGGCGCGCGTCGAGCGGCAGCCTGCCTGGTCAGAGCCGGGACCGCCGGGTGCCAGGATGGACCGGTGCAGGACAGCACCCCGACCGCCCGCGCCGGGCTCACGCGACTGCGGACGTGGCTGGACCCGCTCGTCCTGATGGTGGTCGGAGCCCTGCTGCTCGGCCTCGTCGCACCCGCTCGTGGCGGCCTCGCCACCGCCGTCGACCGCAGCACGACGGCCGCCGTGGTGCTGCTGTTCTTCCTCTACGGCGCGCGTCTGGCGACGTCGCAGGTGCGCGCCGGCATGCGGAACTGGCGCCTGCAGGGCTCGATCCTCGTGGCGACGTTCGTGGTGTTCCCGCTGCTCGGCCTGCTGGTGCAGCTGGTGCCGGACGCGATCCTGGCGCCCCCGCTGCAGACCGGCGTGCTGTACCTGACGCTGCTGCCCTCGACCGTGCAGTCGTCGGTCGTGTTCACCTCGATCGCCGGCGGGAACGTGGCCGGCGCCGTGACGGGCGCGACGGTCTCGAACGTCACGGGGATCGTGCTGACACCGGCCCTCGTCGCGCTGCTCATGGGTGGGCAGGGCGCGGTCGGCGCCGGTGGGGTGACCGCGGCGCTCGGCCAGCTGCTGGTGCCGTTCGTGCTCGGTCAGTGCGTGCAACGGTGGCTCGGCGGGTGGCTGCGGGCGCGGCCCTGGCTCACCCGGATCACCGACCGCGGCACCATCGTCCTCGTCGCGTACGCGGCCGTCAGCGAGGCGACCGTCTCGGGGGCGTGGGACGGGGTCACCGCGGGGACCATCGCCGCCCTGGTCGGGGTCAGCGCCGTGATCCTCGCCCTGCTGCTCGCGCTGACGTGGCGGGCGGGCGGCTGGTGGAGGCTCGACCGCGCGGACCGCATCGCCTTGCTGATGTGCGGCTCGAAGAAGTCGCTGGCCACCGGCCTGCCGATGGCAGCGGTGCTGCTGCCGGCCGCCACGGCCGCGATGGTGACGTTGCCCGTGCTGGTGTTCCACCAGTTCCAGCTCGCCGTGTGCGCGGTGCTGGCGCGACGCCTCGCCGCGACCGCGCCGGCACCTCCCGTGCCACGATGAGCGCACGATGACAGTGCGGGCAGCGATCGAAGGGGACGTGGACCCGTGGCACCTGGACGGCGCTTCGCCGCCGCCGCGACGCTCGCGCTCTGCGCGGCGGGGCTGGTCTCCTGCACGGCCGACGAGGAGGGCGAGCCGATGAGCGTCCTGCCCCTGGTGCCCGCACCGCAGCACGCGACCGCACTCGACGGCGAGCCGTTCCGGGTGGGTGCCTCGACGGCGGTGGTCGCGCTGCTGGGGACACAGGCCCCCGCCGCGCGCGTGGCCGACGCCCTCGGGGTGGCCACCGGGCGCGACATCCCGGTGTGGGGAGCGGACGCCACGGTGAACCGGGAGGCCGACGGGCTCGTCGTGCTGGCGCTGGCGGGCGATCTGCCGGAGGGCGACGAGGCCTACCGGCTGACCGCCGATGCGACGGGTGTGCGGCTGACCGCACGCACCGTCGACGGGCTGCACCGCGCAGCCTCGACCCTGGCGCAGCTGGTGGTGATGGACTCCCACGGGGTGAGCATCCCCGCCGTGGAGATCGAGGACGCGCCGCGGTACGCCTGGCGCGGGCTCTCGGTGGACGTCGCACGACACTTCTTCCCCGTCGAGGATCTCGAGGTCCTCGTCGACCTGATCGCCGACTACAAGCTCAACGTGCTGCACGTGCACCTGACCGACGACCAGGGCTGGCGCATCGACCTGCCGTCGCGCCCCGAGCTGGTGGAGCGGTCGTCCGGCACCGCCGTGGGGGGCGAGGGCGGCTACTACACGGCCGACGACTGGGCCGGCCTGGTCGCCTACGCGGCGGCGCGCGGCGTGAGCGTGGTGCCCGAGATCGACGTGCCGGGCCACGTCAACGCGGCGCTGCACGCGATCCCCGAGCTCAACGAGTCGGGTGAGGCGGCCGACGAGTACACCGGCATCGAGGTCGGCTTCTCGGGGCTGCACGCCTCGCTGCCCGCCACCGGCCCGTTCCTCGCGGACGTCTTCGGCGACATCGCGGCGATGACCCCCGGGGACTACGTGCACATCGGCGGGGACGAGGCCGACGAGGTGGCGCCCGACGAGTACGCCCGGCTGGTGGCGGCCGCCGCCGCCGAGGTGCGGGCCTCGGGCAAGCAGGTGATCGGCTGGCAGGAGATCGCCAACGCTCCGCTGGAGCCCGGCACGGTGGTGCAGTACTGGCGCGAGCTCAGCGACCCCGCGCCCGTCGTGGCTGCGGGGGACGCCGGGGCGCGGGTGCTGATGTCCCCGGCCTCGCGTACCTACCTCGACATGAAGTACGACGCCGCCTACCCGTTGGGCCAGGACTGGGCGGCCGTCGTCGAGCTGCGCGACGCCTACGACTGGGACCCGGGCGCCTACCTGCCGGGGCTGGATCCCGCCGCGGTGATCGGTGTCGAGGCCGCGATCTGGACCGAGACGCTGAGCACGCGCGACGAGCTGACGCAGATGCTGCTGCCGCGCCTGGCTGCGGTGGCGGAGGTGGCGTGGTCAGCGTCCACCACCGACTTCGACGACTTCGCCGACCGGGTCGCGACGCACGGACGGGCCTGGGACCGCGCGGGACTGGCCTGGTACCCCTCGCCGCAGGTGGACTGGGCCTAGACCCAGGGCTGGATCCACATCCGCAGGTGCCACTGCTGGTACGGCATCACCCAGCCCGTCCAGACCGGGTAGAAGAAGAGCCCGACGACCACGACGAGCGCGACGAACGCTCCGACCCCCCAGAGCGCGCGCCTGCGCGAGCGGTCCGGGCCGTCGCCGCGGTGCCCGATCAGCAGGCCCAGCACGTACACCAGCGTGAGGACCACCCACGGCACGAACGCCACCGAGTAGAACGTGAAGATCGTGCGGTGGGCGTAGCCGAACCAGGGGAGCCAGCCCGCGAGCGTGCCGGAGATGACCGCGGCGGCCCGCCAGTCGCGGTAGCGGACCAGCCACCAGACCGCGACGAGCAGGGCTGCCGCGCCCGCCCACCACAGGACGGGGTTGCCGAGTGAGGTGATCGGCTGCGAGCAGCTCGTCGCCCCGCAGATCGCGCGGGCGGCATCGCCGCTGGGGGTCGAGACCTCGGTCGGGTAGAAGAACGACGTCGGGCGCCACTGCACGATCCAGCCCAGCGGGTGGGCGGCGTAGGTGTGCTCGCTCTCCAGGCTGTTGTGGAACCGCCACATGTCGCCGTGGTACTTCCACAGGGCGCGCAGCGGCTCCGGGAGCCAGAGCACGCCCTCGCCGGGGTGCTCGGCCGCCCAGCGCCGGCCCCAGCCGTCCGACGAGGCGAACCAGCCGGACCAGCTCGCCAGGTACACCGCGAGCGTGCCGGGGACCAGGATGAGGAACGCCGGCAGGCCGTCGCGGAGCAGGCCGGAGGCGAACCACTTCTGGACCCCCGCGGCCCGGCGCGCGGCGAGGTCCCACCACACCGTCATCACGCCGAACACGGCCAGGAAGTAGATGCCGCTCCACTTGGTGCCGCACGCCAGGCCCAGGCACACCGCCGCGACCACGCGCCACCAGCGCATGCCCAGCCCCGGCGCCCAGGTCAGGTCGCCACCGGCGTCGAGGATCGCGGCCGCCCTCTCCGCGAGCCTTCGTCGGGCCTGGAAGCGGTCGAGGATCAGCGCGCCGAAGGCGGCGAGCACGAAGAACATGAGGAACGGGTCCAGCAGGCTGGTGCGTGACTGCACCAGCGCCTCCCCGTCCAGGGCCAGGAACGCACCGGCGATGGTGCCCAGCGCGGTCGAGGCCAGGATCCGCCGGCCGATGCGGGCGACCATGAGGATCGCCAGCGTGCCGCAGATCGCCGCGGCGAGGCGCCACGCGAAGGAGCTGGTGACGCCACCGCCCACCTCGATGCCGAGGCCGATCAGCCACTTGCCGACCGGCGGGTGCACCACGTACTCGGGGGCCGTGCCGAGCATCGAGACGTCCCCGGCCTCGAAGCGGGGGTTGGGGTTCTCCCCCCAGGACGCCTCGTAGCCCTTCTGGAAGATCGAGAAGCCCTGCTTGACGTAGTACGTCTCGTCGAAGACGAGCTTGTGCGGTACCCCGAGCCGCCAGAAGCGCAGGAAGCCGCCGATCACCATCACACCGAGCGGCAGCAGCCAGCCGAGGACGCGGGCGCGGCGGGTGGCGTCCAGGGCCAGAGCGGCCTCGCCGATCAGCACGCGGCGCAGCCGCTCGAGGTTGGTCTCGGGCGGTGTCACCGTGACGGGCGGGTAGCCGGCGTCGTCGTCCCTCTCCCCACGCCCTCCTCCCGCCGCAACGTCCGAGGAAAGGGTCGTTCTAGCAGCCACATGCTCGGACGCTGCGGGGGAGTGGGGTGCGGCGAAGGGCGGCGGCGCCGCGTCGGGGTCCTGGTCCGGGACGGGCGCCGTCGTCGAGTCGGGGTCGGACCGGTGGCGACCGTGGGGCGGCACGCGGTCATCGTAGGGGGCCCAGGTGTGCGTGGGACGCTAGGCGGGTGACCTCGCCGTCCGCATCCACCGGCCGCCTGATCCTCGCCGCGACGCCGATCGGGGACGCCGACGACGCCTCGCTGCGGTTGCGCCGCCTCCTCGCCGAGGCGGACGTCGTCGCCGCCGAGGACACCCGCCGCACGCGCGAGCTGGCGCGCCGGCTCGGTGTGAGCATCGGCGGCCGCCTGGTGAGCCACCACGAGCACAACGAAGCGAGCCGGGTCGCGGAGCTGCTGGACGTCGTGTCCGGCGGAGGCACCGTGCTCGTGGTCACCGACGCCGGGATGCCGGCGGTCTCCGACCCCGGCTACCGCCTGGTGACGGCCGCGGTGGCCGCCGGCCTGCCCGTGACCGCGGCACCGGGGCCCTCCGCCGTGCTGACGGCGCTCGCGCTGAGCGGGCTGCCCACCGACCGGTTCGCCTTCGAGGGCTTCCCGCCGCGGCGCCCCGGGGAGCGCTCGCGGGCGCTGGCGGCGCTGGCCGACGAACGACGCACCCTGGTCTTCTTCGAGGCCCCGCACCGGGTGGGGGCGCTCCTGGCGGCGATGGCCGAGGCCTTCGGAGCCGACCGGCGCGCCGCCGTGTGCCGGGAGCTGACCAAGACGTACGAGGAGGTGCGCCGCGGCACGCTGGGCGAGCTGGCGGAGTGGGCCGCCGGGGAGGTGCGCGGCGAGATCGTCGTCGTCGTGGCGGGGGCCGACGAGCCCACGGCCGAGCCGGCGGACCTCGTCGCGCGGGTGCTCGCCCGCGCCGGCGCGGGAGAGCGGCTCAAGGACGCGGTCGCGGCGGTGGCCACCGAGGCCGGCACCGGCAAACGTGAGCTGTACGAGGCCGCGCTGGCGGCGCGCCGGGGCTGACCCGGCCGCTGGCGACCGGGCAGCGAAGCGCGGCCGCGCAGAGCTCAGGCGGCCGACGAGGCGACGAGCTCGGCGCCCGCGGCAGCCATGTCCGCGCGGGCCTGCTCGCCGAGCTCGGGAGAGACCGGGACGGTGAGGTCGGTGAACACGCGGGCGCGCAGGCCCTCCGCGATGGCGTCGAGAGTGGTGGCGCGCACGCAGTGCGACTCGGCGATGCCGACCACGTCGACGTCCTCGATGCCGGCGCCGTGCAGGATCTCGGCCAGCGGCCGGCCCGCCTCGTCGACCCCCTCGAAGCCGGAGTAGGCGGCCTGGTAGGCGCCCTTCTTCACCGACGCGTCGGGGTGGAGGTCGGCGAGCGCGGGGTGCAGCTCCGCCTCGGCACTGCCGGCGACGCCGTGGGGAGGCCAGGTGTCGACGTAGTCCGGCTGGTCCGAGAAGTGGTGCCCCGGCGCGACGTGCCAGTCCTGGGTGGTGACCACGAGGTCGTAGCGGTCGCGGTGCGCGGCGGCGTAGGCCGCGATCGCCTCGGCGGTGGCGTTGCCGCCCTCGACGGGCAGCGCGCCGCCTTCGCAGAAGGTGGGTTGCACGTCGACGACGAGCAGGGCCCGGCGGGTGCTCATGTCTCAGTGAACCATCCGCCTGCGGCCCGGCTTCCCGTCACGCAGACTGAGGCGATGGGACGGCGGGCGGGGACCGCGTGCGCGGCGGTGCTCCTGCTCGCCGGCTGCACCGGGGCGCCCGACGTGGCCGCCACGGCTGTGCCGACGAGCGTGCCGACCACGACCACGTCCGTGACCAGCCCTGCGGCGGCGCCGAGCCCGACGCCGTCGCCGACCCCGGCGATCCGCGACGTGCCGACGGTGACGGTGACATCCGTCACCGAGATCGCCGCCGGGCTCGAGGCCCCCTGGGGCATCGACTTCCTCCCCGACGGGCGGGCCGTCGTCACGCTGCGGGACTCGGGACGGCTGGTGCTGGTGGAGCCCGGGGCCGTGACCCCCGTGGTGGGGCAGGGGGCCGACGAGGTGGCCGCGGCGACCGTGCACCGTGCCGAGGGCGGGCTGCTGGGCGTCGCCGTGCTGCCGGGCGCCACGGCCACCTCCGCCGAGCTGGCGGTCTACGTGACCTCGTCGGACGACAACCGGGTGCTGCGCGGGACCCTGACCGGTGACACCCTCGGTGCCACCCGTGCGATCCTCACCGGCATCCCCAAGAGCGAGAACCACAACGGCGGGCGGCTGGCCGTGGGACCGGACGGGATGCTCTGGGTGACCACCGGCGAGAACTACCGCCGCGACCCGGCCCAGGACCCGGCGAGCCTGCGGGGCAAGGTGCTGCGGGTGACCCCGGACGGCGCGCCGGCCCCGGGCAACCCCGACCCGGCCTCGCCGGTGTGGACCCTGGGTCACCGCAACGTGCAAGGCATCGGCTGGGCGAGCGACGGGCGGGTGTTCGCGTCGGAGTTCGGGCAGGACACCTGGGACGAGCTCAACGTGCTGGTGCCGGGCGGCAACTACGGCTGGCCGCTGGTGGAGGGGGCCGGGGGCGCGGGGTCGGGCTTCATCGACCCCGTGGTGACGTGGCCGACGAGCGACGCGTCCCCCTCCGGCATCGCCGTGACCGACGAGGGCGTGTACCTCGCGGCGCTGCGCGGCCAGCGGCTGTGGCGCGTGCCCTTGCACCCGCTGCCGGCGGGGGCGGCGCCGACCGACCCCGCCGGCGTGGGGGAACCGCAGGTGGTGCTCGAGGGAGTCGGCCGGCTGCGGGCCGTGACCGTGGCGCCCGACGGCTCGCTGTGGGTGCTGACCAACAACACCGACGGCCGTGGCAGCCCGCGCGCCGGCGACGACCGCATCCTGCGCCTGACGCTCTCCTGACCGGCCCTGGCGCGCTGACCGTCCCGATCGGGTGAAAGTGCCGGTCAGGGGGACCGACGACTGCTCCCGGGGTGGTGCGTTGCTGCCAGGATGTGCGCGCCGGGACGGCGGGGGCGCTGCACCGGACCAACCCGGCTTCTACGCGGAGGACCTCCTGTGTCGTCGCACGACCCCTACGGCTCGCCCGTCCCGGAGCAGAACCCCTACGGCCAGCCGCAGTACGGCGCCCCCGACGGCGCTCAGCCGCCGGCGTACGGCGTTCCGGAGTACGGACAGCCGCAGTACGGCCAGGAGTACGGCCAGGAGTACGGCCAGGAGTACGGCCAGCCGCAGTACCCGCAGCCCACCTATGGCACCCCGCAGTACGGCACCCCGCAGTACGGCACCCCGCAGTACGGCTACCAGCAGTACGGCTACGCGGAGCAGGGCAAGTCGTTCGTCGTCACGTGGGTCCTGTCGTACCTGCTCGGCGGCCTGGGGATCGACCGGTTCTACCTCGGCAAGATCGGGACCGGCATCCTCAAGCTCGTCACCTTCGGCGGGTGCGGCGTCTGGTGGCTGGTGGACCTGATCCTCGTCCTCGTCGGCCAGACGAGGGACAGCCAGGGTTACCCGCTCGCGGGCTACGAGCAGTACAAGAAGGTCGCCTGGATCGTCACGGCCGTGCTCGTGGTGATGGGCGGGTTCTCGGGCGTCGTCACCGGATCCCTCGACGCCATCACGGACCGTTCGTTCGGCCTGGGCGCCGAGCAGGCGATCGTGCGGGCGGCCTAGCGGCCCGCACCTAGGATGCGGGCATGTCCCGGATCCTGTCGGCCGTCGCGTGGCCCTACGCCAACGGCCCCCGTCACATCGGCCATGTCGCGGGCTTCGGCGTCCCCTCGGACGTCTTCAGCCGCTACATGCGCATGGCCGGTCACGACGTGCTCATGGTCTCCGGGACCGACGAGCACGGTACCCCGATCCTCGTCGAGGCGGAGAAGCAGGGCGTCACGCCGCAGGAGCTCGCCGACCGGTACAACCGTGTGATCGTCGAGGACCTGACGTCCCTGGGCCTCACCTACGACCTGTTCACCCGCACCACCACCCGCAACCACTACGCCGTGGTGCAGGAGATGTTCCGCACGGTGCACCGCAACGGCTACATGGTGGAGCGCACCACGATGGGCGCGATCTCCCCGAGCACCGGCCGCACGCTGCCGGACCGCTACATCGAGGGCACCTGTCCCATCTGCGGATACGACGGCGCCCGTGGCGACCAGTGCGACAACTGCGGCAACCAGCTCGACCCGATCGACCTGATCAACCCGAAGAGCCGCATCAACGGCGAGACGCCGAAGTTCGTCGAGAGCGCCCACTTCTTCCTGGACCTGCCCGCCTTCGTCGACGCGCTCGGCGACTGGCTGCGCACGCGCCACGGCTGGCGTCCGAACGTGCTGAAGTTCTCGCTCAACCTGCTCGACGACGTGCGCCCGCGCGCCATGACCCGCGACATCGACTGGGGCATCCCCGTGCCGCTGGCCGGCTGGGAGGACAACCCCAACAAGCGGCTGTACGTCTGGTTCGACGCGGTGATCGGCTACCTCAGCGCGAGCATCGAGTGGGCGCGGCGCTCCGGTGACCCGGACGCGTGGCGCGCGTGGTGGAACGACCCGCAGGCCTTGACCTACTACTTCATGGGCAAGGACAACATCACCTTCCACTCGCAGATCTGGCCGGCCGAGCTGCTGGGCTACGACGGTCTGGGCGCCCGCGGCGGCGCCCCCGGCGAGTACGGCACGCTCCAGCTGCCCACGGAGGTCGTCAGCTCCGAGTTCCTCAACGTCGAGGGGCAGAAGTTCTCCTCGTCGCGCGGCGTGGTGATCTACGTGCGCGACATGCTGGCCCGCTACCAGCCGGACGCGTTCCGCTACTACGTCGCCTCGGCCGGGCCGGAGAGCCAGGACGTCGACTTCACGTGGGCGGACTTCCTGCGGCGGACGAACGACGAGCTCGTGGCGGGCTGGGGCAACCTGGTCAACCGCACGGCGACGATGCTGCACAAGAACTTCGGCGCGATCCCGGCACCCGGCGAGCTGCTCGACGTCGACCGGCGCTTGCTCGCCACGACCGCCGGGGGTTTCGAGGCCGTCGGTGGGCTCGTCGCCGGACACCGCCAGCGCGCGGGGATCGGCGAGGCGATGCGCGTGGTGCAGGAGGTCAACCGCTACGTCTCCGAGACCGAGCCGTGGAAGCTCAAGACGGACCCGGACCGGCTCGCCACCGTGCTGCACACCACGGCGCAGGCCGTCAGCGACTGCAACACCCTGCTGGCGCCGTTCCTGCCGTTCTCGGCGCAGACGATCCACGAGACGATGGGCGGGGCCGGCACGTTCGCGCCGAAGCCGCGCATCGACGAGGTCAGCGACCTGGACGACGACTCGCGCCGGTACCCCGTGATCACCGGCGACTACGCCGGCTTCCCCGCGTGGGCCTCGGTGCCGGTGGTGCCGGGCACGCCGATCGCCAAGCCGACTCCGGTGTTCACCAAGCTCGACGACTCGATCGTCGAGGAGGAGCTGGACCGGCTCCGCGCCGAGGCGTGAGCGCGGCGTTGTACGGCAGCCGCGTCCCTCGTCGTACGACGACACGGGCGCGCTGATGTCGCGCCATCGCGACCGCGGTTGGCCGACTCCGCCGCAGCCGCTCCCGGTTCCGGTGGTCGACAACCACACCCACCTCGACTCGGTGCTTGCGGTACCGCTCCCCTTCCCCCCACCCCCCACACCGCCGCCCCCCACGCCCGCGTCTCCTGAACTCTCGGGGGTCCGAAGCCCCGCAGAGTTCAGGGAGCCTGGGGAGACGGGGGTGGCGGAGAGCGGAGCGGAGACGGTTGGGCACGGCGGTGGCGGGCTCGGTGCGCATCTGAGGACAGCCGCGACGGTCGGGGTGACGCGGATGGTGCAGGTGGGGTGCGACCTGGAGTCGGCGGCCTGGACCGGCGCGGCGGTGCGCGAGCACTCCGAGCTGCTGGGCGCCGTCGCGATCCATCCGAACGAGGCGGTGCTCCACGCGGGCGTACGGGAGGTGGCTCCGGACGGCCTCGACCCGGACCCGCAGCCCCGGCACGACGTGCCGCTCGACGAAGCGATCGCCGCGGTCGCGGCGATCGCCCGAGCCAACCCGCGGATCCGGGCGATCGGCGAGACGGGCCTGGACTTCTTCCGCGGCGGCGAGCACGGACGGCGGGTGCAGCGCGAGGCGTTCCGCGCCCACGTCGCGCTGGCCAAGGAGCTGGGGTTGGCCCTGCAGATCCACGACCGCGACGCCCACGCGGCGGTGCTGGAGGTGCTGACCAGCGACGGGGCACCCGAGCGCACGGTGTTCCACTGCTTCTCCGGCGACGCCGAGCTGGCGCGTTCCGCGGTGGCGCACGGATGGTTCTGCTCCTTCGCCGGGCCCGTCTCCTACCCCGCGAACGATGCGCTGCGCGCCGCGCTGCGCGAGGTCCCGGCGAGCCTGCTGCTGGCCGAGACCGACGCGCCGTACCTGACGGTGCGCCCCCATCGCGGCCGTCCCAACGCCCCATACCTGCTGCCGGGCACCGTGCGCACGATCGCGGAGACCACGGGTCGACCGCTCGAGGCGGTCTGCGAGAGGCTGGCCGCGACCGCCGAGACGGTCTACGGACCCTGGTAGCGGGTTTCGCGCCGGGTCACGAATCCATTACGGTCGGAGGGTTGTCCGGCACCCCGGCCCTCCAGCCCGCGCCCCGGCCTGCCGATGACGACAGGGAGCGGGGGGCCCGCCGACGGAAGGACCGCAGTGACGAACGCCGACCAGCGACGCGCGTCCTCGCGCGCCGCCGGACGGCTGGCCCGGACCACTGCCCAGGGCCTGGTCCTCGCCCTCGTCGCCGGGTCGACGGCCGCGTTCGCCGTGCTGCACAAGCAGGTGGACGTCGACGTCGACGGCACCGTCTACGAGGTGAGCGCCTTCGGCCGGACCGTCGGTGACGTGCTGGCGGCGGCCGACGTCGCGGTGGGCCCCGACGACGTCGTGGCCCCCGGGCTCGGGGCGACCGTGGCGGCGGGCGACGAGATCGTCGTGCGCCACGGCCGTGAGGTGACCGTCGAGATCGACGGCGAGGAGCAGACCGTGTGGACCACGGCGCTGACGGTCGGCGAGGCGGTCGACGGCCTCGGCCTGCGGGCCGGCACGCGGCTCTCGGCCTCGCGCTCGGCGAAGCTCGGCGACGGCCTGCTGCGCGTGTCCACCGAGAAGACCGTGCACCTGGCGGTCGACGGCCAGGTGATCGACGCGATCACCAGCGCCGGCACGGTGCGCGACGCGCTGCGCGACATCGGCCTGGTGCTCGAGGAGGGCGACGAGCTCTCGGTGCCGCTGGACGCCGCCGCGGTGGACGGCCTCGTCGTCATGGTGACCCGTGCCTCGTCGGGCGGCGAGAAGGTGACCGAGGCGATCCCGTTCGAGGTGCAGGAGATCGAGGACCCGAAGCTCATCGTCGGGACCACGCAGATCCGGACCCGCGGCAAGGCCGGCCTGCGCACCGTCACCTACGAGATCGAGACCGTGGGCGGAGTGGTGGTGTCGCGCACGGAGGTCTCGAACGTGGTGACCACCCCGCCGGTGACGCAGGTGGTGGTCAAGGGCACCAAGCCGCTGCCCGACCCGAGCATCGTCATCGTGGAGCCCGGCTCCGCGCAGGCGATCGCCAAGGAGATGGTCTACGCGCGCGGGTGGGGCGACGACCAGTTCGCCTGCCTCGTCGAGCTCTGGAACCGCGAGAGCGGCTGGCGCGTCAACGCGCAGAACCGGAGCTCGGGCGCGTACGGCATCCCGCAGGCGCTGCCGGGCTCGAAGATGGCCTCGGTCGGCGCCGACTGGCAGACCAACCCCGCCACCCAGATCACCTGGGGCCTGAACTACATCACCGCCCGCTACGCCACCCCGTGCGGGGCGTGGAACCACTTCTCGTCGCGGGGCTGGTACTAGGCGCCGGTTTGCCATCCCCGAGCAGCCCGGTTACGGTGCCGGGTCGCCGTTGTGCCCTCTCGCCTTCAGGGGTGGGTTGAGCCTGGGGCGGTACGACGAGCCCGTCCTGGGCTCGTCGTGACAGCCGGATCGCTGGTCCGGGGCCGACTGCGGGCCGCCTCGGCGGCCTGACTGCCGGCGGCGCCTCGCCGCGGCGGTGTCGTGCCCCGCACGGCGTGCCCGGGCAGTTCGACGGCTGGAGCCTCGTGCAGTTCTCGACCCCCACCCCCGGTTCTCACCCCAGCATCGACTCGCCGCAGGCGGGGCGGCAGCGGAACCGGCGGTGGCGCCGGTCGCGCGTGCTCACCGTCACCGCCGGCGCGGTGGTGCTCGTCCTCGGCACGGGCACGGCGGCCCTGGCCCACGCGCACAAGTCCGTGACGCTCGACGTCGACGGCCAGGTGCAGAACGTCTCGACGTTCGCAGGCTCCGTCGACGGCCTGCTCGAGGACCACGGCATCGAGGTCTCCGACCGTGACACGGTCTCCGCCTCCGGCCCGCTCCAGGACGGCGACGAGATCGTGGTGCGCCACGCGCACCGGGTGACGGTGCTGCGCGACGGCGTGCCCGAGGCCGTGTGGACCACCGCGCTGACCGCCGACGAGGCCCTCGCGGTCGCGTCCGTGCGGGGCGGCGACGTGGCGCTGGCGGCGTCGCGCTCCGGCGAGCGGGCGGAGCTGCCCATCGCGCTGACCGCGCCCGCCGAGCTGGTCGCCGACGGGAAGGTGCTCGCCGTGCCGCCCGCCATCACCGACCTCGACGCGGCGCTCCTGGCGCTGCACGTCACCCTCGGCCCGGTGGACCGGGTCTCGGTGCGCGAGGGCGACGCCGGGCAGATGCAGGTGGTGGTGCAGCGGGTCGCCTCGCAGCAGGTGACCACGACCTTCGAGGTGCCGTTCGCCGTGGTGACGCAGGAGGACGCCAGCGCGTACAAGGGCACCAAGACGGTGACGCAGGCCGGTGTGCCGGGCGTGCGGACCCTCGTCGAGCGGGTGACCACGCTCGACGGTGTCGAGACCGCCCGCGCCGTCGTCTCCGACTCCGTGACCACGGCACCGGTGGACCAGGTGGTGGCGGTGGGCACGAAGGCTCGTCCTGCGGCCACCCGCCCCTCGTCGGCGGTGCCCGCCGTCTCCGGTGACGCGGCGTCGCTCAACTGGGCCGCCCTCGCGCGGTGCGAGTCCGGCGGCCGGGTCGACGCGGTGTCGCGCAGCGGCACCTACTACGGCCTGTACCAGTTCTCGCTGTCCACGTGGCGCGGGGTCGGTGGGTCCGGGCTGCCGTCGCAGGCCTCGGCGGAGGAGCAGACCCAGCGGGCGATGGCCCTGTACACCCGCTCGGGCGCCGGCCAGTGGCCGACGTGCGGCAAGTACCTCTTCTCCTGACCCTCTCCTCTCTCTACCCTCTCTCCGCAACGTCCGAGGTAGTGGTTGCTCTAGCCACCAGATGCTCGGACGTTGCGGGGGGGAGGGGTGCGGCGGGTCGGTAGGGTCGGGGCGTGGAGCTGCTCGGGCCGGCGGAGATCCGTGAGCTGGCGGCGCGGGCCGGGATCCGCCCGACCAAGACGCTCGGCCAGAACTTCGTGCTCGACGCGGGCACGGTGCGCAAGATCGTGCGGCAGGCCGACGTGGCCCCCGGCGAGGCGGTCGTCGAGATCGGCCCCGGGCTCGGGTCGCTGACGCTCGGGCTGCTCGAGGCGGGCGCTGACGTCACCGCCGTCGAGATCGACCCGGTCCTCGCGCGGCTGCTGCCCGGCACGGTCGCGGCGCACGTCCCCGGCTTGTCGCTTCACAGCGGGCACGACGACGGCACGGCTGCCGCGGGCTCGTCGTCCGCCCCCGCACCCGCCCCGGCCCCCGCACCCGACCCGACCACCGCACCCGACCCGACCAGCGCACTCCCTCAGCAACCCCCAGCGTCCGAGCCAAGCGGGCCTAGCGCCCAGGTGACCTCGGACGTTGCGGTGGGGGGGTGGGGTCTGGGACCGGGCGCCGGCGGGGGCGAGGTCGTGGCGGTGCTGCGGGACGGCGACGGCCGGGCGCGGCTGCGGGTGGTGCTCGCGGACGCGCTCGACGTGACGGCGCTGCCCGGCCCGCCGCCGCGCGCGCTCGTCGCGAACCTGCCCTACAACGTCTCGGTGCCGGTGCTGCTGACGTTCCTGGAGCGGTTCGACTCGCTGGAACGGGCGCTGGTGATGGTGCAGGCCGAGGTCGCCGACCGGCTGGCCGCACCGCCGGGCTCGCGCACCTACGGCGTGCCGTCGGTCAAGGCCGCCTGGTACGCGTCCGCCCGGCGCACGGCGACGGTGGGCCGGGCCGTGTTCTGGCCGGTGCCGAACGTGGACTCGGCGCTGGTGCGCCTCGACCGCCGCGATCCGCCGGAGACGGCCGCCACCCGCGAACGGGTGTTCGCGGTGGTCGACGCGGCCTTCGGCCAGCGCCGCAAGACCCTGCGCCAGGCGCTGGCC
>JAEXPS010000128.1 GCA_023438885.1 Actinomycetes bacterium | reverse complement strand
CCTCCGGCGCGGCCGGGGGGGCCGCGGGCCTTCTGCTGTTCCCGTGCGTGGCCCGCGCCCGCTGACGGCTCGAGTGAAACCGGACGATGCGCGAGGAGGACGGCGTCGACGTGGTCCGCCGCCGGGTGCCCGCCCCCTGAGAGCACCCGACGGCGGCTCGTCGTCGGGGACGACGAGCCACGCGGACAACCGGAAAGGGGGCCGGGAGGCCCCGGTGATACATCGACCGGTCAGACGAGTGCGGCTCCGGTAGCGGCCTCGTGCAGGCTCGCTACCAGGTGAGCCAGCGCGTTGCGCACGCGCCGTCGTCGCTGGAGCAGATGAGCTGGACCGGGCCGTGCGGGCGCACCTCGAGCCGGAAGTAGCCGACGTCGTCCGTGGTGACCTGGACGATCTCGCCCTCGGGGCCTTGGAGCGTCACGTGTCCCAGGTGTGCCGGGATCAGCTGGCCCTCCACTCGGTCGTCGGTCAGCTCGATCTCGACGCCCATGCCCAGACCCTCGAAGACGAGCGAGCGCGACGTGTCGCCCGAGCGGTCACGCACCGGGACCAGCGCCTCGTGGTCCATCGAGTCGTGGACCAGGTCGAGGATCAGCAGGTCGATCTGCGAGCGCATCGCCAGCAGCTGCCGCTGGATCCCGAACGCCCGGAGGCCGGCCGCCGCGACGCGGCCGTGCAGGCCGGCTTCCGCCGTCGCCGCCGCGAGGTCGAGCGCCAGCGCCTCGTCGTCGTCCCACAGCTCGTGCTGTCGGTTCATCTCGTCATCACCATGCCAGGACATCGCGCCCCCCTGCGCCGTGCGTCGTGTGTGCGTTGCCGGTGACGAAGCCGCGCAGCGCGTCGGACCGTCGCAGCCGGTCGAGGCCGCGCTGCCGGGTCGGTCCGATGGAGCCCACGGGAATCCCCAGCTGTGCGGAGATCTCCTGGTACGTGGGCGGTGGGTCGGTGCTCAGCAGCAGCAGGAGCCGCCGCTGGTGCTCCGGGATCTCGTCGAGGCCGGCGCGCAGCGCCTCGTACCTCTCGGAGCGCATCAGCTCGCCGGCCAGGCCGTCCTCGTCGTCGTCGGCCAGCCCGTCGAGCTCACCCGTGCTGGGGTCCACCGGGATCGCGCGCCGCCCGGCCGCCGCCACGCGCAAGCACTCGTGCCGCGTCGTCGTCGAGATCCAGCCCGGCAGGGCGGCCGGCTCGCGAAGCGTGCCGAGGTGCTCCAGCAGGTTGAGCCACACGGTCTGCGCGACGTCCTCCGCCTGGTGCTCGCCGAGGCGGAACTGGCGGATGCGCGCCATGACCAGGCCCGTGTGGCGCCGCACGATCTCGGCCCAGGCGCCCTCGTCTCCGGCCAAGGCGGCGGTGACGAGGGCGCCCACCGGGGTGTCTGCCGTGTGGGGCGACGACGCGAGGGCGGACCGTGGCCGGTTCACCGGCCCGGTCGCACGCGGCGGACGAGACGTCACGGGACGTATCGTCCCCCGTCTCGGCCGCAAAGTCCTCACTGGCGCCCCCATCGGCTCAGACTCCGGGCAGGATCCGCAGCGCGCGCCCGAAGTCCGGGATCGACGTGCCGGTGGCCCGGAGCATGGCGTAGGCACGCCGCGCACCGACACCGTGCTCGTGCATGAGGGCCGCCACCTTGCCGGCGACCTGGGGTGCGGCGAACGAGGTGCCGCTCCACAGGGCGAACGAGTCGGCGGGGAAGTCGTCCGGGTCCGCGGTGAACTCGTACGACTCCTTGCCCTGGACGAACGGTGCGCAGATGCCCTCGGCGACCGTGGAGCAGTCCACCCAGAAGCCGCGGCTGGACCAGGCGGCCGCGCGGTGGTCGGCCGTCAGGCCCGCGACCGCGATGACCTGGCGGAAGGCCGCCGGCCACATCGGGCGGGTGTCGCCACCGTTGCCGGCCGCAGCGACGATCAGCACCTCGCGGCCCTGCTCCAGCTCGATCTCCTCGACCCGCTCGAGTGCCGCCTCGACGGCCAGCGACGGCTGGTCGTAGAGCGTGGACGAGCCGAGCGAGAGGTTGACGATGTCCGCGCCGTCCTCGACCGCGCGCACGATGGCCGCCGCGACGTCGATCTCGGTGCCGACACCGCCGCCGAGCAGGGCGCGGTGGACGCTGATGTGCGCCATCGGCGCCACGCGCGCGACGACGCCCGCGACGAACGTGCCGTGGCCGGCGCCGAGGTCGAGGTACCCGTCGTCCGGGTCGAAGTCGAGCGGGTCGACGTTGGCGTCGGGGCCCTGCGCGTGGCGCGGCACACCCACCAGCCACCCGTCCTGGCGGGCCTGCGCGGCGATGCCGGTGTCGATGACCGCGACCTTCGGTGCGTCCGCCACGGGGACCGGCACAAAGGGGCCGAGCGGTTGAGCGAGTGCGGGGCCGCCGAGGTTCTTCATGATCGGGGCACACGGCAGAACGAGGTTCTGCGAGGCCGCGAAGCCACGGAGCCGCAGCTCGGCGACGGTGTCGTCGAGATGGCCCGCACTGGCGGCGCCGGCCGCTCGCAGCAGCACGATCTTGTCGTCGATGCCGGGTGCGTCGAGCTGGACCGGCTCGAGACCGCGGATCTCGAGGTAGGACCGTGCTCCCTCGTCCTCCCAGGTCTGGTGGGTGACGATGATCTCCCGGTCGACGACCAGCGTCTCGATGGCACCGTGGCCGCCGACCGCGCTGACCCAGCGGGCGGTCCGCGCGTGGTAGCGGTCACGGACCGAGCGGGCGACCTGCCGCCGCAGCGCCGGCTCGTTGGGCGTGCGGACGAGCTCGGCGACCTGCTGCCGCACCTTCGCGTGGGCGCGTGACTGGTCGGCTCCCGAGGCCTGCGAAGCGGGACCGGTACCGTCGGACGTGGTCATGCGAGGGTCTCCTTAGTAGTCGCACAGGTCGGTCAAGGGGTGGGACGTGAGTCGATCGCCGGGGCGCTTGGCGCACCCTTCCGTCGAGGAAGGGGAACCCGATGACCTCGTGATACATGCTCGTCGGCTCGCTGACCTGGCGCAGTCGGATCCGATGCACGTCGAGGATGAAGTTCGGGCGCTCATCGCCCTCGCCGGGCGGCGTGGCGAGCCCCGCGCGCATGCGCTGGGGCTGCTGGCGCTCGCCACCGTGCATCGCTACCGCCTGGACCACGCCGCCACCCTGCGGTCCCTGAATCGAGCCGTCCGGCTCAGCCGGATCCTCCAGGACCAGTCGCTGGAGGCCGAGGTGCGCACCGCGCGCGGGATCGCCTGGCACGAGGCGGGGCGCCCGTCCCGAGCTCGGCGCGAGTTCGACGCTGGGTTGCTGTTGCTTGATGACACCGACGGTTGGGCGGCTGAGGAGGTTGTCCGGCTGCGCGCCTACTTGGAGCTCCAGGTGGCCGCCCTCGACCACAACTCCGGCCGTCACCGTGATGCCGAGCGTCGCTACCGCCGCATCGCGGCGACGGGGTTCGGCTCGGACTCCACTGCGGTACGGGTTCTGAACAACCTCGCCATCGCGGTCGCGGCACGTGGCGCGTACGAGGATGCGCTCTCGTTCTCGCGGCAGGCGATCCAGGTCGCGACACGGCTCGGGCCGGCAGTGACCGCGATCGCAAGCCAGACGTATGCGTGGATCGTCGTGCGGCAGGGCCGGCTCGCACAGGGGATGGCGGAGTTCGAGGAGGTCGAGGCCCGCTACCAGGCAGCCGACCTTCCGCTCGGCGAGTACCGCCTCGAGCTCTCCGACGTCATGGCCGACCTCAGGCTGCTGCCCGAGGCGATCGAAGCAGCGCAGGCCGCGGTCGACGCGTTCTCCGCCACGTCGACGTGGCTGATGTGGGTCGAGGCGCAGGTGAGGCTCGCGCGTCTGCATCTCGCGGCCGGCGAACCTCGGCGCGCGGGCGAGCTGGCCGCCGCGGCGGCGGTGCGCGGCCGCGCTCAGCGACTCGTCTCCTGGACGGACCGAGCGCGACTGGTCGAGGCGCAGGCTAGGCTGGCCACCGGGGCTCCCGCCGGTGGCGACCACGCGCTGGCCCGCCGGGCCGCGCAGCGGTTCGAGCAGTCGGGCGACCTGGTGGACGCCGCCCAGGCCTACCTCGTCGCGGGGCGCTCCGCGCTGGCGACCGGGCGGCCCTCTGCCGCCCGCGTCGCGCTGGCGGAGGCCGGGAGCATCGCCTCGCGTGGGCCCCTGCTCCTTCGCATCCGCGGGCATCTCGCGCTCGCCACCGCGGCGCATATCGACGGCGACCGGGCCGGCGTGGTGCGGGAGGCGCGCGTCGGGCTGCGTGACCTGGCCACGCACCGCTCGAGCCTCCCGACGATGGAGCTGCGGGCGCTCGCGTCGGGGCACGGCGCGGAGCTCGGCGAGATGGGCCTGGCCGCGCTGCTGGGCGACGGCACGCCCGCGCAGGTGCTGCGCTGGATGGAGCAGACGCGGGCGGCGGCGATCCTCGCGCGGCTGCCCGTGCTGGAACCTGGGGCCGACGACGCTCCAGCGGGGTCGCAGCCGACGGGGTCACCGGCGTCGCCGGGTGGCGTGCCGGTCACGGAGCCGGACCCCCTTCCCTTGTCGCGGGTGGACGGGGAGGGCGCCTGGACCGCGGTGCCCAGCCTCGCCGAGCTGCGGGGAGGTCTCGACGGGCGCGTTCTGGTGGAGACCGGCCTGTGCGAGGGGCGCTACGTCGCGGTCGTCGTGCGACCTCGGGGCATCCGGACCGTCGATCTCGGGCCGCGCGAGGCGATCGAGGAGCCGCTGCACGCCCTCGTCTTCGCGCTGCGGCGGCTGGCGTCGCCGCGCTCGTCGTCGGCCGCTCAGGCGGCGCGCGTCAACGCCGATGCCCGGCTGCGGGTGCTGCGCGAGCGGCTCGTCGCGCCGCTGGGCGTGCGCCCGGACGACGAGCTGGTGGTCGCTCCTGTGGGGCCGCTGCACGGTGTGCCCTGGTCGGCGCTGCACGAGGGGCCCGTGTCGCTCGCTCCCTCGGCGACGACGTGGCTGAGCACGGCGGCAGCGCCGGTGCCTCTGCGGCGCGGACGGACCGTGCTCGTGGCCGGCCCTGGTCTGCTCGGCGCGCAGGACGAGGTCGACGCGCTCGCGGCCGTGCACCCCGCGCCGCTGGTGTTCGGCGCGGCGGACAGCCTCGTCGCGCCGGTCACGCAGGCGCTCGCCACCGCCGACCTGGCACACCTCGCCTGCCATGGCCTGCCGCGAGCGGACAACCCGATGTTCTCCTCGCTGGTGCTCGCCGACGGTCCGGTGACCGTGCAGGAGCTGCACCGCGCGGGCGTGGCACCGCGCCGGCTCGTGCTCGCCTCGTGCCACTCGGGCGCGGACGTCGCCTACGCGGGCGACGAGGTGCTCGGCTTCGTCGCCGGGATGCTGGCCGGGGGGACGGCCGGACTGGTCGCCAACATCGCCGCCGTGCCGGATGTCGAGGTCGTCGACCTCATGGTGGCGCTGCATCGGCACCTCGCCGAGGGCCGGACGATGGCCCGGGCGCTGCACGCTGCGCGCGCCGAGGTGGATCGTGACACGCCTGCCGGCTTCGTCAACTGGTGCACCTTCGGCGCGCACGGCGCCGCGTGAGCGAGCTCGTCGTCTTCCTGCGGCCCAGTTGCTCGTGACTGTGAACCGTCCACAGCCCGCTGCTTGGGTGGGTGTGTCCACAGGTGAACGTGCAGGTCAGCGGCCACTTTGGGGTTGCGGGCGGCGCAGCGAGCCGGTATGCTTCGAACATACGTTCTAGCCGAGTCGCTGCAGGGGGTGCGTGACGATGGACGAGGGCCCGTCGCGCACGCGCCTGCCGCAGGAGTTCGTGGCGTTGGAGGCCGGTGCGCGGGCTGCGTTGGCGGCGGCGGTGGGTGCCGGGGGTTGGGATGCCGGTACGCGCGCCGAGGTGCTGGGCTGGGTGCAGCGTCATCGGGGTCTGCTCGCGGCTATCGAGGGCAAGGTCGTCACCGCGGAGGCCGACGCGGGGACGTGGGGGCTGCGGGGAGACCGCGACCTGGCGGCGTTCGTGGGGCGGCAGACCCGGCAGGGACGGGGTGCGGGGTTTGCCGCGGTGGGACAGGCCGCGACGCTGGAGGCGATGCCGGTGGTGGCCGGGGCGCTGGTGGACGGGCCGGTCACGGCCGCGCACCTGGCGCAGCTGACGCGCGCCACCGGTGCCTCTCCGCGGCTCGGCGAGCACCTGGCCAGCGCCCAGGGCCAGGCGCAGGTGGTCTCGTTGGCCGGGCGGCTGGACGCGCGGGAGTTCGGCAAGGCGCTGGCCCAGCAGGCCGCGCGGCTGGACCCGGCCTCGCGGCAACGCGCGCACGACGAGCAACGCGCCGGCCGGTACCTGTACCTGGCGCACGGGCCGGGCGGCACCAGCATCAAGGGGCAGCTCGACTCCGTCGCCGGGCACGTGGTCCAGCGTGCGATCGATGCCCTGTGCCCGCAGCCCGGTGCCGACGACGACCGCGATCGCGGTCAGCGCCAGGCCGACGCGTGGGAGCAGATGGCCAAGGCGGTGCTCGACGACCCCGCCACCACGCCTGGCTCTCGGATCCCGGCGCAGGTGACGTTGATGATCAGCGAACAGACCTGGGCGGCACTGCGCACGCCGAAGCCGCCGGCCGCGAACGGATCGACGACGAACGGATCGACGACGAACGGCAGCGCGACCAGCAGCGAGACGCCCGGCGGTGCGGCGAGCGGCAGCGGGATGACGGGCGGGGCGGCGAGCGGCAGCGCGGCGAGCGGCGGCTGGGAGCGCGGGCGAGGGTCGACGCGAGACGTCGTGTCCCGGCTGGCTGGCGTCGAGCCGGTGACCGACGAGGACGGCACGGTGCTGCCCGCCTCGCGGGTCGCCGCCGCGCTGTGCGACTGCGAGATCACACGCCTGGTGCTGAACGCGCAGGGCGTGCCGCTCGACGAGGGCCGCGGCAGGCGCCTGTTCACCGCGCACCAGCGCAAGGCCGTCGTCGCACGCGACGGCGGCGGGTGCGCCCTGCCCGGCTGCGCCATCCCCGCCCGGTACACCGAGCTGCATCACCTCACCTGGTGGAGTCGCGATGGCCGCTCGGACCTGGACCAGGCGATCCAGCTCTGCGACGGCCATCACCACCAAGTCCACGACCACGACGTGCGCATCCAGCGCAACCGCGACGGGTCGTACGCCTTCTGGTACCCCGACGGACGACTGATGTGCGGCTCGCCACCACCGGACACCTGGGCCATGGCGGAGCCCTGCCCGCCGCGCAGTGCGAGGAACGAGACGCCGGTCGCGACGTGTGACCAGCCGCTGCTTTGGCCTGTCGATGCAACCAGGGGCATGCCCTGAGTTGGAACAAGACCGCCGATCAAGCCTCCATCACCGGGGGCCAACTGTCGGGCCGCGTCAGACGCAGCGCACTGAAGGACTGCTTCTCAGCGGTCGCCGCGGGGTGCTCGGCGCATCGCTGCGAGCCAGCCGGCCCAGAACGCCTGCCGCTGTTGCAGCGCCGCCAGTGCCGCGTCGCGCACTCGCCGATCCGCTGCCCAGACGCCGCCAGCCTGCGTGAAGGGCTCGGTGAAGGGTTCGGTG
Organism: Actinomycetes bacterium; assembly: GCA_023438885.1. Taxonomy (GTDB): domain Bacteria; phylum Actinomycetota; class Actinomycetes; order Actinomycetales; family Cellulomonadaceae; genus Cellulomonas. The sequence goes on along the minus strand of JAEXPS010000128.1, from coordinate 332 downwards.
AACGGCTCGGTGAACGGTTCGGTGAACGGCTCGGTGAACGGCTCGGTGAATGGCTCCGTGAATGGGTCAGCGTTGAGCGCTTCGGTGAACGGCTGGGCGTCGCCCTCGGTGAAGGGCTCGGTGAACGGTTCGGTGAACGGCTCCGTGAACGGCTGGGCGTCGCCCTCGGTGAACGGTTCCGTGAAGGGTTCCGTGAAGGGTTCCGTGAAGGGCTCGGTGAACGGCGCGGTGAACGGCTCGGTGAACGGCTCCGTGAACGGCTCCGTGAACGGCTGAGCGTCACCCTCGGTGAACGGTTCGGTGAACGGTTCGGTGAACGGCTGGGCGTCGCC
>JAEXPS010000114.1 GCA_023438885.1 Actinomycetes bacterium | reverse complement strand
AGATGGAACTGTCGAGTCGGCGGGGAAGTGTCGAGTCGAGGCGGGGTGGGGAGCGCGGGCGTGTGCTCGAGGTCACCTTCCTGCCCGGGTTGGGCCAGGTGGTGGCCGACGAGGTCACCGAGCTGCTGGCGCCGCCGCGGCCGCCGCAGCCCGTGCCCGGACGCGACGACGCGCTGCGCCTGGGTCACACCGGTGCGTTGCGCGACGTGCTCGGCCTGCGGACGGCGGTCGCCGCGTTCGTCGTGCTCCACTTCGACGTACCGCGACCGCGCTCGCTGACCAGTGGCGACCACCTGACGCGCATCGTCGACGCCATGTACGGGTCGCTGCGCGCCGCGGGGTCGTCGTCCTTCCGGTTCGAGGCGGCGGGCGCGGACTCGGCGGTCTTCGCCCGCCTGGCCGCCCTGCTCCACGAGGCGACCGGGCTGAGCTACGAGCCGGAGCACGGCGAGCTCGTGCTGCGTGTGGTCCGTGGCCTGCCCGCCGCAGGCGCCGACCCGGGCTGGGACGTGCTGGTGCGGATCGGGCCGCGGCCGCTGTCGGCGCGGCGCTGGCGCGAGGTCGACTACCCCGGCGCCGCCAACGCGACGATCGCCGCGGCCATGGCCAGGCTCGCAGGCGTCCGTGCCGAGGACAGGGTCCTCAACCTGATGTGCGGCAGCGGCACGTTGCTGATCGAGCGCTTGCTCGCCGGCCCGGTCGCCGCGGCCGCCGCCCTGGACGACGAGCCCCTGGCGCTCGCTGCCACGGCCGCCAACCTGCGCGCGGCGGGGCTGCGGAACGTGCGTCTCGAGCAGGCGGACGCCACGTCGCCGGAGTGGTTGTCCGGCGTGTTCGGGGACGACCGCTTCGACCTGCTGCTGGCCGACCCGCCGTGGGGAACGCTGCACGGCTCGCACGCGCAGGCCGAGCACGTGCACGCCGGCCTGCTGCGCGCCGCCCGTGCCGTCGCGGCGCCCGGTGCCCGCCTGGCGGTGCTGACGCACGAGGTGAAGGTGATGGAGCGCGTGGTGGCGGACGCGGCCGGCCTCTGGGCGCCCGTGGCGCCTCCGCTGCGGGTGTTCGCCAAGGGCCACCACCCACGCATTTGGCTGCTGCGCGCCGGGTGAAACGCTGCCCGCGTGCGCCGATCGCCCGCGGCGACCACCACGCTGCGGTTGACTTGGCACGCCCCATCCGCGCGCGCCGAGGCAGTGGACGATGAGCGACCAGACGAGCTGGACCCCGGCCGAGCAGCCCGCGTCCGGGTCCGCGCCGTTCGGACCGACGCCTCCCGAGACGGCGGCCTGGGTGATGCCGTCCGGCGGCGGCGCCCCGGCGACGTACGGCGGGGCGACGGACGTGGCGGCCTACCAGCCGGCGGCCCCCTCGCCCTACGGCCCGCCGCCCACGACGATCTCGCCGTACGCCCCGCCGCCAGAGGCGTCGCCGTACGGGGTGCCGCCGGGCACGTCGCCGTACGGGGTGCCGCCGAGCGCGTCGCCCTACGGGGTGCCGCCGGGCACGTCGCCCTACGGGGTGCCGCCGAGCGTGTCCCCCGACGGCTCGCCGGTGCCGTACGCCCCGCCCGCGGGCACGTCGCGCTTCGGGACTCTGCCGAGCGCGGATCCCTATGGTTCGCCGGGCACCGCGCCGTACGGCGGCGCCGCGGGATCGTCGTACGCTCCGAGCCCCTACGGGGCTGGGCCGGCGTACGGGGTGCCCACCTACGCCCCGCCCCCCTACGGCCAGGTGCCGTACGCGCCGTACCGGCAGGCGGGCACCGACGGCTTCGCCGTCGCCGCGCTCGTCTTCGGCATCCTCGGCGGCTGGCTGGCGTTCGTCTTCGGCATCATCGCGCTGACTCGCATCCGCCGGTCTGGAGCCCGCGGTCGGGGCCTGGCCATCGCCGGCATGGCGGTCGCGGCCGGGTGGATCGTCCTCCTCGTCGTCATGGCGCTCGCGGGGGGCGCCACCACCTCCTGGACCGGTGCCTAGACCGAGCCGGACAGGCGCGCGGCGGGGCCGAGCCGCGTAGCCGACCAGGCGGGGCCCACAAATCCGGGCGAATGCCCCGCCGGCGTGCCGATCCCTCCCGCCGACTGCCCGGCTGCGGTTCACTTGACCCGCCCTATCCCCGCAACGAGGCAACGATGAGCGACCAATCCAACTGGACACCCACCGATCAGCCGGCCCCCGGAGCCCCGTTCGGGTCACAACCCCCGGAGCAGCAGAGCTGGGCCGCGCCGTCGGCCCCCGACGCCGCCCCGGCGACCTACGGCGGAACCCCGTCGCCGCAGCCCAACCAGCCGGCCAGCCCGTCGCCGTACGCCCCGCCACCGGCGGGCTCCGCGTACGGAGCCCCACCCAGCGGATCTCCGGTGAGCTCTCCCTACGGCCCGCCGCCCACGACGTCGCCCTACGGCCCTCCACCGAGCGCCGGCGTGTACGGCGGCGGCGCGGGATCGTCGTACCCCACCACGCCGTACCCGCCGGGCTACGGACCCGGGCCCCACGCCCCCGCCTACCCGCCCACGCCCGGCACCGACGGCGTCTCGATCGCCGCGCTGGTCACCGGCATCCTCGGGATGGGTGTGGTCCCGCTCGTGCTGGGCATCGTCGGGCTGAACCGGACCAAGAAGACCGGGCGCTCGGGCCGCGGCTTCGCGATCGCCGGCGTGGTGCTCGGCTCGGTGTCGATCGTGGCCTGGATCGGGCTGTTCGCCCTGGTGCTGTCGCCGGCCTTCCAGGAGGGCTGGAACCAGGGGTCGCTGCTTGCGTCGTGCGATCGGGGCGACATGGCCGCCTGCGACGAGCTGTACGAGGTCGCCGAGGAGGGCAGCGAGGACTGGGAGTTCGCCGACACCTGCGGCGGCCTCACCGACGGCGGCTTCTCGTGCGTGCTCATCGACGCGGAGACCTACGGTGACAACGAGCAGCTCGACGAGCTGTGGGACGACTGCGCTGCCGGCGACGGCGACGCCTGCGAGGAGCTGTACCAGGTGTCCCCGCCCGACACGGAGTACGAGGCCTTCGGCGGCACGTGCGGCGGCGTGACCGACGGCAGCGTGGCGTGCACCGACGGGCTCGACCCGAGCACGGGCGGGTAGCGGCCGGCCCACCGCGCACGACGAGCCCGGCGGCTGTTGTTGACTAGGGCCGTGCCGCCGTCCGCCATGCCCCGCGTCCGCGCGTCCGAGCTCGTCGGGCGCGGATGGCTGAACACCGGCGGCGCGCCCGTGACGCTCGCCGAGCTGCGCGGGCGCGTGGTGATCCTCGACTTCTGGACGTTCTGCTGCGTCAACTGCCTGCACGTGCTCGACGAGCTGCGCGCGCTCGAGGCACGGTTCGCCGACGAGCTCGTGGTGATCGGCGTGCACTCGCCGAAGTTCGTGCACGAGGCGGACCCGGACGCGCTGGCGGCCGCCGTGGAGCGCTACGAGGTGCACCACCCCGTGCTCGACGACCCGACCCTCGTCACCTGGCAGGCCTACACGGCTCGGGCCTGGCCCACGCTGGTGGTGATCGACCCCGAGGGGTACGTGGTGGCGCACCTGGCCGGCGAGGGGCACGGCCACAACCTGGAGCTGCTCGTCGCGGCGCTGATCGAGGAGCACGGCGCCCGCGGGACGTTGCGGCGTGGCGCCGGCCCCTACGTGCCGCCACCCGCGCGGCCGGGGGTGCTGCGGTTCCCGGCCAAGGCCGTGGCGCTCCCGTCCGGCAACCTGCTGGTCGCCGACGCCGGGCACCACTCGCTCGCGGAGCTCGCCCCGGACGGCGTAACGCTGGTGCGGCGCATCGGCTCCCGCACCCGCGGCTGGGCCGACGGCGCGCCCGGCGTGGCGCGCTTCGCCGAGCCGAACGGCCTCGCCCTGGTGCCGGCTGAGCTGCGCGGACGGGTCGACGTCGACGTGGTCGTCGCCGACACCGCCAACCACCTGCTGCGCGGCGTGCGCCTGGCGGACGGCGCGGTGACCACGCTGGCGGGCACCGGCGAGCAGTTCATGGTCGGCGGCCCGGACAACGTGGCGCCGTGGCCGGACGGTTCGCTGCCCGACGACCGCATGGGCCGGACGTACCACGGCCCGCCGCGCCGGGTGCGGCTGTCGTCGCCGTGGGATGTCGTCTGGTACGAGCCGTGGGCGGCGTTCGCCGTCGCGATGGCGGGCAACCACTCGCTGTGGGCGTTCGACCCGCTCGAGAACTCGATCACCCACGTGATGGGCACCATGAACGAGGGCCTCGTCGACGGCCCCGCCACGGCGTGGTTCGCGCAGCCGTCCGGGCTCGCCGTCGATGCCGAGCAGCGGCTGTGGGTCGCGGACTCCGAGACCTCGGCGTTGCGCGTGGTGACCGGCGGGCTGGCTGACCCGCGCGTCGACACGGTGATCGGCACGGGCCTGTTCGACTTCGGGCACCGGGACGGGCCGGCGGTCGCGGCTCGCCTGCAGCACCCGCTCGGCGTCGCGGCGGCCCCGGACGGCTCGATCCTGATCGCGGACACCTACAACGGGGCCGTCCGCCGGTACGTCCCTCCGCGCGAGGCGCTGTGGGGTAACACGACCGCGCCTGGTGCGGTTCCGTTACCCCACAGGCGCGCGGCGGGCGACGTCACCACCCTCGGGGACGAGGTCACCACCCTCGGGGACGACGAGGTCACCACCCTCGCCGAAGGGCTCGCCGAGCCGTCCGGCTTGCTCGTGACGCGCGACGGGGTGCTGGTGGTCGAGTCGGCGGGGCATCGCATCACGCGGCTGGCCTCGTCGGGCACCCAGGCACTGGACCGGGGCGCGCACCGGACGCACCGGCCGGTGACGGAGCTGGCCCCGGGCGAGGTGACGCTCGCCGTCGCGTTCACGCCGGCGCCGGGTCAGAAGTCCGACGACCGGTACGGCCCGTCGACGAGCCTGGCGGTGTCGTCGTCCCCACCGGAACTCCTGCTGGACGGTGCCGGCGACGGGACACCCCTGACCCGCACGCTGCGGCTCAACCCGGACGTCGCCGCGGGGGTGCTGCACGTCACGGCGCGCGCGGCGAGCTGCGACGCGGACCCCGCCGTCGAATTCCCGGCCTGCCACCTGGCCCAGCAGGACTGGGGCATCCCGGTACGCCTGGTGCAGCACGCCCCGACGACACTGCGCCTGCCGCTCCTCGGCTGACGACGCGCGGTGCGTTCCCCAGCGTTCGGTGCGTCTGCAACCGCACCGCACGCGTGCAGACGCACCGCGCGCTGACGGACGCACCCGCGCGGTGACGGCGGGTGAGTCTCGGGGCGGCGTCAGGCGGCGTCAGGCGGCGCCGAGGGCGGCGATCGCCACCAGCGCCGTCAGTGCCGTCGGCACCTCGTCGCCGGTGGCGGCCGTCGCC
>JAEXPS010000202.1 GCA_023438885.1 Actinomycetes bacterium | reverse complement strand
CCCTTCGCCGCCCACGCGGCGCGCCAGCGCCAGCACCGACGGCCCCGCCCCGGACACCACCGCGGCGACCCCCGCCTGGCGCAGCACCCCCACCAGGGCCAGCGTCTCGGGCATCACCGCGCGCCGGTACTCCTGGTGCAGCTTGTCCTCGGTCGCCGCCAGCAGCAGGTCCGGGCGTCGCGCCAGCGCCTCGACGAGGAGCCCGGCCCGCGCGGCCTGGAAGGCCGCATCCCGGTGGGGCACCTGCGCCGGCAGCACCGAGCGGGCCTTGTGGGTCGCCAGCTCGTACGGCGGCACGATCGCGACAGGGACCAGGTCGGGGTGCACGGCCAGGCGCGCGACGGCCACGGAGTCGGCCGAGTCGCCGGTCCACGCGAGGGTGGCCCCCCCGAGCAGCGCCGGGGCAGCGTTGTCCGGATGGCCCTCCATCGCGGTCGCCAGCTCCAGCACCACCTCGTCGGACAGGGCTGCGGGCTCGGCGACGAGGCCGCGCGCCGCCAGCAGCCCCGCGACCACCGCGCCGGCCGACGACCCCAGGCCGCGACCGTGCGGGATCCCGTTGGTGCACACCAGCCGCAGCCCCACCTGCGACGCGCCCACATGGTCCAGTGCCAGGCGCAGTGCCCGCACCACGAGGTGGTTCTCGTCGCCCGGCACCGCTCCGGCACCCTCGCCGTTCACCTCCACCACGGCGCCGGGCGCCGAGACGGCCCACACCTCGACCTCGTCGTGCAGCGAGAGCGCCAGGCCCATCGCGTCGAAGCCGGGGCCCAGGTTGGCGCTGGTCGCCGGGACGCGCACCCGCACGTGGTCGGCCGCGAGCCGCATGGCGGCCTACTCCAGGCCGAGCGCGGCGGCGATGGCCACCACGTCCGCGGCGACGCGTACCGGCGCCACCTCGCCGCCGTCCGGCGTGCGCAGAGCCCAGGACGGGTCCTTGAGGCCGTGGCCGGTCACCGTGATCGCGATGCGCGCGCCGGCGGGCACGCGGCCCTCGTCGGCCAGCTTGAGCAGGCCGGCCACGCCGGCGGCGGACGCGGGCTCGACGAACACGCCCTCCCCTGCCGAGAGCACGCGGTGCGCGGCGAGGATCTCCTCGTCGGTCACGGACTCGATCAGGCCGCCCGACTCGTCACGCGCTGCCTCCGCCTGGGCCCAGGACGCGGGGTTGCCGATGCGGATCGCGGTCGCGATCGTCTCCGGGTCCACGGGGTGTCCCAGCACGATCGGCGCCGCGCCGGCCGCCTGGAAGCCCCACATCGCGGGGGTGTGCGTGGCGGGGCCGGACTCCGCGTACTCGCGGTAGCCCTTCCAGTAGGCGGTGATGTTGCCGGCGTTGCCGACGGGCAGCACGTGCACGTCCGGGGCGTCGCCGAGGGCGTCGACGATCTCGAACGCGGCGGGCTTCTGCCCCTGGATCCGGTCCGGGTTCACGGAGTTGACCAGCTCCACCGGGTAGGCCTCGGCCAGCTTGCGGGCGGCCACCAGGCAGTCGTCGAAGTTGCCGTCCACCTGGAGCAGGCGCGCGCCGTGCGCCACGGCCTGGCTGAGCTTGCCCATCGCGATCTTGCCGTCCGGCACCAGCACGGCGCACACCATCCCGGCGCGCGCGGCGTAGGCGGCGGCGGACGCGGACGTGTTCCCGGTCGACGCGCAGACCACCGCACGGGCCCCGGCGGCGGCCGCGGCCGAGATCGCCGTCGTCATCCCCCGGTCCTTGAAGGAGCCGGTGGGGTTGGTCCCCTCGACCTTGAGCCACACCTGCGCGCCGACGCGTGCGGACAGCCCCGGTGCCGGCACCAGCGGGGTGCCACCCTCCAGCAAGGTCACGGGGACCTGCTGGACGTGAGCCGGGAGGCGGTCGGCGTACTCCGCGATCACGCCACGCCACTGCTGGGCCATCAGACTCCTTCGACTCGCAGCACCGAGACCACCCGTCGCACGGCGCCCAGGCGGTCGATCGCCCCGACCGTGGCGCGCAGCGCCCGTTCGGACGTCGCGTGCGTGGTGATCACCAGGTGCGCCAGGTCCACGCTGCCGGGCGCCTGCCGCACGGCCTCGATCGACACCCCGTGCTCGGCATGTGCCGCCGCGACCTGCGCCAGCACCCCCGGCCGGTCGGCGACCTCGAGGCGCAGCTGGAAGCGCGCGCGAGCCGCGTCGGCCGGCAGCACGGGCAGGTCCGCGTACGACGACTCCACCGGCCCACGCCCACCGGCCACCCGGTGCCGGGAGACGGCGACCACGTCGCCGAGCACGGCCGAGGCGGTGGGGGCGCCTCCGGCGCCACGGCCGAGGAACATCAGCTGCCCGGCCGCGGCCGTCTCGACGAACACCGCGTTGAACGAGCCGTCGACCTTGGCCAGCGGATGGTCCTGCGGCACCAGGGTCGGCTGCACACCGACGAGCACGCCCTGCGTGCCGTTCGCGTCGTCGACCGCCCGCTCGGCCACGGCCAGCAGCTTGAGCACGTGGCCGGTGCGCCCGGCCCACAGCACGTCCGCGGCGCTGATCTCGCCGATGCCGGTGCGGCTCACCGCGTCGAGAGGGACCCGGGTGTGGAACGCCAGCGAGGCGAGGATCGCGGCCTTCGCCGCAGCGTCGTAGCCGTCGACGTCGGCGGAGGGATCGGCCTCGGCGTACCCGAGCGCCTGGGCCTCCTTGACCCCCCGCTCGAGGTCGAGCCCCTCGGTCGCCATCTTGTCGAGCACGTAGTTCGTGGTGCCGTTGACGATGCCGAGCACGCGTGTGACGTGGTCGCCCGCCAGGGACTCGCGGACGGCGCGGACCACGGGAATGGCACCGGCGACGGCCGCCTCGTAGTACAGGTCGACACCGGCGGCGTCCGCCGCCGCGTACAGGGTGGGGCCGTCCTCCGCCAGCAGGGCCTTGTTCGCCGTCACGACGCTGGCGCCGTTGCGGATCGCGCGCAGGATCAGCTCGCGGGCCGGCTCGATGCCGCCCATCACCTCGACCACCACGTCGGCGCGGTCGACGAGCGCCCGGGCGTCCGTGGTGAGCAGCGCCGGGTCGACCACCGGGTCGCGCTCGGCGTGGAGGTTGCGCACCGCCACGCCGACGAGCTCGAGCGCCGTCCCGACGCGCGCCGCCAGGTCGTCGGCCCGCGTGACGAGCAGCCGCACCACCTCGGTGCCCACGACGCCTCCGCCCAGCACCGCGACGCGCAGCGCGTCGCTCGCGTTCATCGCCGAGCCCGGTGGGGTGCGCGCATGGGGCTGCCTTTCGCCGAGGACGCTGCACAGGATATGGGCTGGCCCTGGCGCCGCGGGGGCCCGTCCACGGATGGCGAGGCGACGCTCAGTGCTGGTCCAGCGCCAGCAGGTCGTCGACCGTCTCCCGCCGGATGAGCACGCGCGCCACGCCGTCGCGCACCGCGACCACCGCCGGGCGGGGCACCAGGTTGTAGTTCGACGCCATCGAGCGGCCGTAGGCGCCGGTCGCCGCGACGGCCAGCAGGTCGCCGGCCGCGACGTCGCCGGGCAGCTCCACGTCGCTGACCACGACGTCGCCGGCCTCGCAGTGCTTGCCCACCACGCGGGCGGTCACCGGCGCCGCGGACGAGGCGCGCCCGGCGATCTCCGCGTGGTACCGCGCGCCGTACAAGGCGGGCCGGATGGTGTCGCTCATGCCGCCGTCGACCGAGACGTACGTGCGCACGAACCCACCGTCCAGCGCGACCGGCTTCACGGTGCCGACCGTGTACAGGGTGAGCCCGGCTGGCCCGGCGATTCCCCGGCCCGGCTCGATCGAGACGCGCGGCATGGGCGTGTGCAGCTCGTCGGCCACCGCGGCCATCGCCGTGGCCAGGTCCTTGGCCACCCGCTCCGGGTCCAGGGGCACCTCCCCCGGCAGGTAGGCGATGCCGTAGCCGCCTCCGAGGTCCACCTCGCCGGCGAGCACCCCGGTGCGCTCGGCGAGCTCCGCCCGCAGCTCGAGCACCCGCCGCGCCGCCACCAGGAACCCGTCCGGCTCGAGGACCTGGGAGCCGATGTGCGAGTGGATGCCGACCAGACGCAACCCGGGCGCGGCCACCACCCGCAGCAGGGCGGTCATCGCCGGGGAGTCCTCCCCCGGCGCCGCGGTCAGCGACAGGCCGAACTTCTGGTCCTCGTGCGCCGTGGCGATGTGCTCGTGGCCGCCGGCGTGCACGCCCGTGGTGACGCGCACCATCACCGGGATCTCGACGCCCCGCTCGCGCGCCACGGCGGCCAGCTGGTCGACCTCGACCAGTGAGTCCGCGACGACGCGCGCCACCCCGGCGTCGAGGGCCGTCGCGATCTCGCCGTCCGACTTGTTGTTGCCGTGCAGCCCGATGCGCGCGCCGGGCACGCCGGCCGCCAGCGCGACCGCCAGCTCGCCGCCCGTCGAGGCGTCGACCGCCAGCCCCTCCTCGTGCACCCAGCGCGCCACGGCGACGGAGAGGAACGCCTTGCCCGCGTAGTACACGTCGGCACCGGTGCCCACCGCGGCGAACGCCCGCTCGAAGGCCTCCCGGAACGCACGCGCCCGCGAGCGAAGGTGGGCCTCGTCGAGCACGTAGAGCGGCGTGCCGAAGCGCGCGGCGAGCTCGGCGACATCGACCCCGGCCACGGCCACCGAGCCGTCGAGGAGCCGGGCCACACCGCTGGACCAGGGCGACCCCATCGCACCGAGCTCCTCGGCGACGGCACCGCCCCCCGGGGCGTTCACATCCGCTCCGGCGCACTCACGCCGAGCATGGACAGGCCGTTGGCGAGCACCTGGCGGGTGGCGTCGTTGAGCCACAGCCGCGTGCGGTGCACGTCGCTGACCTCCTCGTCGCCGAAGGGGGCGACCCGGCGCACGTCGTACCACTTGTGGTAGGTCCCGGCGAGCTCCTCCAGGTACCGGGCGACGCGGTGCGGCTCGCGCAGCTGGGCCACCTGGGCCACCACGCGGGGGAACTCGGCGAGCTGCCCCAGCAGCGCGGCCTCGGTCTCGTGGTCGAGCAGCGAGGCGTCGAACCCGTCCTCGCGCCGCACGCCGGCCTCGGCCGCGTTGCGGGCGACGTTCACCGTACGCGCATGGGCGTACTGCACGTAGTAGACGGGGTTCTCGTTGGTCGCCTTGGCCAGCAGGTCCAGGTCGAGGTCGATCGCGGAGTCCATCGACGAGCGGGCGAGGGCGTAGCGCGCGGCGTCCACGCCGACGGCGTCCACGAGGTCGTCGATGGTGACCACGGTGCCGGCGCGCTTGCTCATCCGCACCGGCTCGCCGTCCTTGACCAGGTTGACGAGCTGCCCGATGAGGATCTCGAGGTTGACGTGCGGGGTGTCGCCGAACGCCGCGCAGACGGCCATCATCCGGCCGATGTACCCGTGGTGGTCGGCGCCGAGCATGATGACGACGCGGTCGGCGCCGCGCTCGCGCTTGTCGAGGTAGTAGGCGATGTCGCCGGCGATGTAGGCGGCCTCGCCGTCGCTCTTGATGACCACGCGGTCCTTGTCGTCACCGAAGCTGGTGGTGCGCAGCCAAGTGGCGCCGTCCTTGTCGTAGAGGTGGCCCAGGTCGCGCAGCTTGTCCAGCGCCCGGTCCACCGCCCCGGACTCGTGGAGCGAGTCCTCGTGGAAGTACACGTCGAACTCGACGCCGAAGTCGCGCAGCGAGCCCTTGATCTCGTCGAACATCAGGGCGACGCCGCGGGCGCGGAACACCTCGGTGGCCGCCTCGTCGGGCAGCGTGCGCGGGTCCGGCTCACCGGCGGCGGCGACTTCCGCGAGCACCTGCTCGGCGATCTCGGAGATGTACTGGCCGCCGTAGCCGTCCTCCGGCGCCTCCTCGCCGCGGGCGCGGGCGAGCAGGGAGCGGGCGAAGCGGTCGATCTGCGCGCCGTGGTCGTTGAAGTAGTACTCGCGCACGACGAGGGCGCCGGAGGCCTCCAGCACGCGGGCGAGACTGTCGCCCGCGGCCGCCCAGCGCACACCGCCGATGTGCAGCGGCCCCGTCGGGTTGGCGCTGACGAACTCGAGGTTGACCGTCAGGCCGGCGAAGTCGTCGTTGGTGCCGTACTGGGGGCCGAGCTCGACGATGGTGCGGGCCAGCTCGCCGGCGGCTGCGGCGTCGAGGCGCAGGTTGAGGAAGCCGGGGCCGGCCACCTCGGCGGCGGCGACGCCCGGGACCTCGGCGAGGCGGCGCGCCAGCTCCTCGGCCAGCGCACGGGGCGCCATCCCCGCCTTCTTGCCCAGCTGCATCGCCACGTTGGTGGACCAGTCGCCGTGCTCGCGCTGGCGGGGCCGCTCCAGGTGCACCTGGTCGGGGATCAGGGCCGGGTCGAGGGCCAGGGCGCCGTCCGCTGCGGCGTGCGCGAGGGCGGCGCGGACCGCCTCGGCGAGCTGGGCTGGAGTCACCGGCACAGCCTACCGAGGCAAGTCATCCCCTCATCGGGCTGGCGGGCCTGCACCCGGACGGTGTTGACTTCCGCACACAGTCCGCAGCGGAAGGCACCCCCATGTCACGACGCACCGGCCTCATCGACTCCGCGGTGGAGGCCCTGAGCTCGCGCATCGCCTCCGGCGAGTGGCCCGTGGGCAGCCGCATCCCCCCGGAGCCCTCGCTGGTGGAGCTGCTCGGCGTGGGCCGCAACACCGTGCGCGAGGCGGTGCAGTCGCTCGTCCACGCCGGGCTGCTGGAGCGCCGGCAGGGCTCCGGCACCTATGTGATCTCCAACTCCGAGCTGGCCGTGTCGATCGGCCGCGAGATCGCGGCGGCCCGCCAGCGTGACGTGGTCGAGGTGCGCCGGGCTCTGGAGGTCGAGGCCGCCCGGCTGGCCGCCCGCCGCCGCACGTCCACCGACGCCGCCTCGCTGATGGCGCACCGGGACGCCCGCGCCGCCGCCTACCTGGACGGCGAGATCGACCGGATGGTCGACACCGACCTGGCTCTGCACCGGGCGATCGTCAGGACCGCCGCCAACCCCGTGCTGCTCTCGCTGTACGAGAACCTCATCGACGCGATCGGCGAGAACATCCGGTTCAACTTCCCGGCCGACAGCCACGGGCACGACGCCCACGACGGGCTCATCGAGGCCATCGTGGCCGGCAACGACGCCCGGGCAGTCGAGGAGACCACCGAGTACCTGTCGGGGCTGGTTCCCGAGTAAGGCGCTTCCGGCTCAGGCCGTCATCGTCACCTTCGAGAGCCCGGCCGGCCGGTCGGGGTCGAGGCCGCGGACGCGGGCCATCTCGAGCGCGAGGACCTGGAGCGGCAGGATCTCGACGAGCGGCACCAGCTCCTCGTCCAGCCCCTCCGGCAGCCACAGGTCGTCGTCCACGGGCTGCGCCGACGGGGTCGTGCCCCAGACATTGACACCTCGCTCGAGCAGCGTGGCCACGACCGCGTCCACACTGGGGCGGCCACCGAGCTGCCCGCGCAGCGCGATCGCCACCGTCCCCCCTGCCACCTGGGCGAGCGGGCCGTGCATGACGTCGGCCGCGCTCCACCCGGAGACGCTCATCGCGCACGTCTCGGTCAGCTTGAGCGCGGCCTCCGTCGCGGTCGACAGCGACAGGCCGCGCCCGACGACGACACCGCGGTCCGCCTCAGGAAGCGACGCTGCCAGGCGGCGGGCGGTGGGCCATGCGGCCTCGAGCGCCGCCTCGCCGAGCGGCGCCATCGCCTCCACGCAGTCACGCAGCGCGGCCGTGTCGGCGCCGGCGAGCCGGTGGGTCAGCAGGTAGAGGGCCAGCAGCGATCCGGTGTAGCTCTTCGTCGCCGCGACTGCCAGCTCCGGACCGACCCCGATCGGAACGCAGACATCCGCTTGCCGGGCGAGCGGGCTGTCAGGGTCGTTCGTCACCGCGATCGTCGGCGCGCCGTTCGCTCGGGCGTCCGCCACCGTGGCGACGAGGTCCGGCGACCGCCCGGACTGCGAGATCGCGACGACTGCGCTCGTCCGGGGATGGGTCGACGCGCCGTAGACGGTGACGAGCCCAGGGGTCGCCAGGTGCGCCGGGACTCCCGCGCGCAGCGGCAGCAGGTACTGGGCGTAGCGGGCCGCGTTGTCGCTTGTCCCGCGCCCGACGAGTACCACGTCCCGCACGTCGCGCGCCCGGATCAGCCGGGCGGCCTCGTCGATGGCGCCCAGGTCGCGCACCACCACGGACCAGAGCGCCGGCTGCTCGCGGATCTCGCGCTCCATCGAGGCACCGGCAGATCCGGTGGCTCGCGCGGGGGCCGTGCGCTCAGCCAAGGTCACCTGCCTTGTACTCCTGGAGGCGTCGTACCCGCTCACCGCCGCGCGCCTCGTCGGCCAGCAAGTCGCGCCACGAGTAGACGAGGACGCCGTCCGCGCCCGACCGAGCGACCCCGCGCAGGGCGGCGAGCCAGTCCTGCTCCGTGATCTCACGCTTGCGCCGCCCCGGGGCGTAGATGTCCTCGAGGTACTCGGCCCCGCCCTGGAGATCGGCGAGCACGGTGCGCGTCGTCTGCTCCCGCACCTCTGCGACCCTCTCGGGGATCCAGGTCTCCGGGTCACGCTTCTGGATCTGGAAGTAGAACATCAGCTCGTAGACGTCCACCGCGGCGTCGAGGTCAGACGGCCGCTGGCCGAGCACCTCCTCGACGGCGTTGCCGAAGTCGTCGCGCCCGAGGCCGAACCCGTTGCAGATCACGTCGGCGTCCGGCACCACGTCGCGCGCCGCGGCCCGCAGCCGTGCGGCGACGCCCCCGATCACGCCGCACTTCCAGTCGGTCCACTCCTGTCGCAGCTCGCGCAGGATCGTCCCGGCGCGCTCCTGCGTGCTGCCGTGCCCGAGGTCCGCGCCGGCGGCCGCGGAGAACTGAGCGAGGCACCGCTCGCAGAAGCAGTACTCGGCGATGTCCTCGCGCCGCGTGCCGGTGAACCCGGGGGCGTCCGGCAGCCACATCTCCCAGAACGACGGGAAGCGCATGAACGAGAGGAACACCCCGTCCGGCCGCGTCACGTCGAGCGCCGCCGCGAGCCGCTCGGCCTTGCGCTCGAGGTAGGCCGGGTCGGTCGGGCAGATCCCGACGTACCAGCTGAAGGGCTCGAAGACACGACCGTGCTGGTCCACGGGGCGCAGCCCCGGGTCCGCCGCGAACTCGTCGGGCTGGAAGAAGCACGACGTGGACTCGTAGACGCGCAGGCCAGCGTCGCGCAGTCGCAGCACCCACTCGGCGTCGTCGTACGCCCCGGAGGGCGGCGCCTGGTCCACCGCGCTTCCCGGCAGCGGGTCGACGAGGTTCTGCGCAAGCGCCCAGTCGACGCCCTGCGCCCGTAGCCGCTGCGCCGCACCGGCCATGTCCAGCCCGTGCACGGTCGACCACTCGTAGCCGTACGCCTTCACGCCGACGATGGGGCTCACGCCACCGCCTCCTTCGCACTCATCCGGGCGAGCAGGCTCTGCTCGTCGAGCTCTGCCGCTGGTTGCGGGTCGCTGACGCGACCTGCGCGTACCACTGCTAGCTCGTCGCACAGCGCGAGGAGCTCCTCGAGCTCGTCGCTGGCGACGATGCATGCCACCCCGGTGGCGGCGAGCGCACGCACCTGGGCGTAGATCTCCTCCTTGGCGCCGATGTCGACGCCGGCGGTGGGCTGGTCCAGGAGGAGGACGACGGGTTGCGCCTCGGCAGCCCGGGCGAGCAGCACCTTCTGCTGGTTGCCGCCGGACAGCGAGCCCGCGGGAACCTCCGTGCCGGGCGTCCGGATCCCGAAGCGCGCGATCGCGTCGCGGACCCCGCGCGCCCGCGGCGCCCACCGCACGAGCCCGGCGCGGGTGTAGCGGGTCCCGAGGGCGGTGAGCACGAGGTTCTCCGAGACCGGCCGGACCAGGACCAGGCCCTTGTGCTTGCGGTCCTCCGGCACGAGCACCACGCCGGCACGTGCCGCCGTCGCAGGCGAGCCAAGCCGGACCCGCCGGCCGTGCAGGCGCAGCGTGCCGCGTGCCGGCCGCCCCCCGCACACCGACTCGAGCAGTGACGACCGGCCGGAACCGACGAGCCCGGCAAGCCCGAGCACGGACCCGGCGCGCAGGGCGAGCGTGTTCGTCGGCCGGCCCACCTGGCCGAACCCGTCGAGCTCGAGCACCACCGGGCCTGGCGTCGAGGCCGCCCGCTCCCGCGGCGGCCGGTCCGCCGCAGCCTCCCCGACGATGTGCCGGGCCAATCCCTCGACGTCGAGCTCGCCGGCCGGACGCGAGGCGACGACGGCGCCGTCGCGCAAGATCGTCACGGAGTCGCAGATCTCGAGCACCTCGTCGAGGAAGTGGCTGATGTAGACGATCGCTACGCCACGGTCGGCCAGGTCGCGGATGACCCGGAACAGGGCCTCCCGCTCGGCGTGCGCGAGCCGCGCCGTCGGCTCGTCCATGACCAGCACCCGCGACTCGCGCCCCAGCGCCTTGCCGATCTCCGTCAGCTGCTGGTGCGCGACGCTCAGCCGCGACACCGGCACGCCGAGCGGCACGCGCAGGCCGAGCCGCTCGAAGGCCTCGCGGCCCTCACGGCGGATCCGGGCGTGGTCGACGAGGCCGGCCAGGGGGGGGGGGGGGGGCGGCGCCCCGCCCCCCCCGCGGGCGCGG
>JAEXPS010000187.1 GCA_023438885.1 Actinomycetes bacterium | reverse complement strand
TCGGCGACCTTCTGCACGAGGTCGTCGTCACCGACGATGTCGGCGCCGGCCTCGAGAGCCTCGGGGGCCTTCTGGCATGACTCGTGCGACCGTCAGGCCGCGTCCTCCTCCGTGAGGTGACGCGTCTTGTTCTGGTCGAGCGGGATGCCGGGGCCGTTCGTGGTCGACACCGTCGCCTTGGTGATGTAGCGACCCTTCGAGGCGGCCGGCTTGAGCCGGAGGATCTCGTCGAGCGCCGCGGCGTAGTTCTCCACCAGCGCCACGTCGGTGAACGACGTCTTGCCGATGATGAAGTGCAGGTTGGCGTGCCGGTCGACGCGGAACTCGCTCTTGCCGCCCTTGATGTCGGTCACGGCCTTGGCCACGTCCATCGTCACGGTGCCGGTCTTCGGGTTCGGCATGAGGCCGCGCGGGCCGAGGACCTTGCCGAGGCGGCCGACCTTGCCCATGAGGTCCGGGGTGGCGACCGCGGCGTCGAAGTCCGTGTACCCGCCGGCCACCTTCTCGATCAGCTCGTCGCCACCGACCTCGTCGGCGCCCGCGGCGAGGGCCTGCTCGGCACGCTCACCGACCGCGAACACGATGACGCGGGCGGTCTTGCCGGTGCCGTGCGGCAGGTTGACCGTGCCGCGCACCATCTGGTCCGCCTTGCGCGGGTCGACACCGAGGCGGAAGACGACCTCGACGGTGGCCGGGTAGCTCGTCGTCGACGTCTCCTTGGCCAGCCGGACGGCCGACAGCGGGGAGTAGAGGACACCGGGCTCGATCTTCTCGAGCGCGGCGTTGTACGCCTTGCTGTGCTTCTTGGTCACTGCTCTCTCCTTCGTTGGCAGGTGTGGTCGTTCGGGCCGCACAGGGCCCTGCCACGGCACCAGGTCAGTCGGTGACCTTGATGCCCATCGAACGGGCGGTGCCCGCGATGATCTTCTCCGCCGCGTCCAGGTCGTTCGCGTTGAGGTCGACGAGCTTCTGGGCGGCGATGTCGCGCACCTGGGCCTTCGTCAGCGTCGCCACCTTGGTGGTGTGCGGCGTCGGCGAGCCCTTGGCGACGCCGGCGGCCTTCTTGATCAGCTCGGCGGCCGGCGGGGTCTTGGTGATGAAGGTGAACGAGCGGTCCTCGTAGACCGTGATCTCGACCGGGATGACGTTCCCGCGCTGCGACTCCGTCGCGGCGTTGTACGCCTTGCAGAACTCCATGATGTTCACGCCGTGCTGACCGAGCGCGGGGCCGATCGGCGGGGCGGGGGTGGCCGCACCGGCGTTGATCTGGAGCTTGATGAGGCCGGCGACCTTCTTCTTGGGGGGCATGACGCCTACCAATCTGTTCGTGGGCCCACGCCATGGGCGATGACCCGGTTGCAGTGACCCCGGCGGCGCCGGGGTCGGAGCGGTTCGGTCAGATCTTGGAGACCTGGCTGAACGAGAGCTCGACCGGGGTCTCCCGGCCGAAGAGCGAGACGAGGACCTTGAGCTTCTGGCCCTCGGCGTTGATCTCGGAGATGGTCGCCGGCAGCGTGTCGAACGGGCCGCCGTCGGTGACGGTGACCGACTCGCCGACGGTGAACTCCACCTCGACCGGCCGCGGGGCGGCCTTCGCGGCGGCGGCGGGCGCCTTCGGCGCCAGCGTCGGGGCAAGCATCGAGAAGACCTCGGAGTCCGTCAGCGGCACGGGCTGGTGGGTGTGCCCGACGAAGCCGGTGACGCCCGGCGTGTGCCGAACCGCGCCCCACGACTCGTCGGTCAGCTCCATGCGCACCAGGACGTAGCCGGGGATCCGCACGCGCTTGACGACCTTGCGCTGCGCGTTCTTGATCTCGACGACCTCCTCCATGGGGACCTCCACCTGGTAGATGAAGTCCTCCATGTTGAGGCTCTGCCGCCGGTTCTCCAGGTTCGTCTTCACCCGGTTCTCGTAGCCGGCGTACGAGTGCACCACGTACCAGTCGCCGGGCTCGCTGCGCAGCCGGGCCTTGAACGCGGCGACGGGGTCCTCGTCGGGGTCGATCTCGGGCTCGGCGTCGAGCTCGGGCTCGGCCTCCGGCTCGACCGCGGTGTCCACGGCCTCGGTGGTCTCGGCGACGGCCGGCTCGAGGATCTCCTCGGGCTCGGACCCGAGGCCGGGCTCCTGCGACTCCTGCGACACCTGTCTCCTGCTTCCTGCTTCGGGGGCGTAAGGGCGGGCGGGCTCGTCAGCCGCCGAACACCCACAACATGAGCTGGCCGATGCCGATGTCGACCAGCGTGATGAAGGTCATCACGATGACGACGAACACCAGGACCACGATCGTGTACGTGGTCAGGTCCTGCCTCGTCGGCCAGACGACCTTCTTCAGCTCGGCCGCGACCTGGCGCCAGAACAGCGCGATGCGCGCGAACAGACCGCGCCCGGCACCCGCGTCACGGGTGCGCGGAGCCGTGCTCGGGCGCTTGGCCCGATCCTCGGACGGCGCCGCCGAAGCGGAATCGCTCACGTCTGGTACCTCACTCGTCGCGTGCTGCTCACGGCCAGGCGACCGCGTGCGCAGGGCAGACAGGACTCGAACCTGCAACCTGCGGTTTTGGAGACCGCTGCGCTACCAATTGCGCCACTGCCCTACGGCCCGACGTCCACTGGACCCGCTGGAACCCCGCCCGAGGGCGCGGCTCAGCATGGTGGACGTCAACCACCGGGGGACAACTGTACGCGACCCGTGGGACGGGGTCGAACCGCTGGGGGTCCGTGCGAGAGGATGTGCACCGTGAGCGCAGCCTCCCCCGCCCCGCACGCCCGCATCTCCGCCCGGATCGGCGCCATCGCCGAGTCCGCGACCCTCGCCGTCGACGCCAAGGCCAAGGCCCTCAAGGCCGCCGGCCGGCCCGTGATCGGCTTCGGCGCAGGCGAGCCGGACTTCCCGACGCCGGACTACATCGTCGATGCGGCGATCGCCGCGGCGAAGGACCCGGCGAACCACAAGTACACGCCGGCGGCCGGCCTGCCTGCGCTGCGCGAGGCGATCGCCGCCAAGACGCTGCGCGACTCCGGCTACCAGGTCAGCCCGTCCCAGGTGGTGGTGACCAACGGCGGCAAGCAGGCGGTGTACCAGGCGTTCGCCACGATCGTCGACCAGGGCGACGAGGTGCTGCTGCCCGCGCCGTACTGGACCACGTACCCCGAGGCGATCCGCTTGGCCGGCGGCGTGCCCGTCGAGGTGTTCGCCGGTGTGGACCAGGAGTACCTGGTGACGGTGGAGCAGCTCGAGGCGGCACGTACCCCACGCACCAAGGCGCTGCTGTTCTGCTCGCCGTCCAACCCGACCGGTGCCGTCTACTCCCCCGAGCAGACCGAGGCGATCGGCCGCTGGGCGCTCGAGCACGGCATCTGGGTGATCACCGACGAGATCTACGAGCACCTGACGTACGACGGTGCCGCGTTCACCCCGATCGTGCGCGCGGTCCCCGAGCTGGCGGACACCGCGATCGTGCTCAACGGTGTGGCCAAGACCTACGCGATGACCGGCTGGCGCGTGGGCTGGATGATCGGCCCGGCCGACGTCGCCAAGGCCGCCACGAACCTCCAGTCGCACCTGACGAGCAACGTCGCCAACGTCTCGCAGCGCGCGGCCATCGCCGCCGTGAGCGGCGACCTGTCTGCCGTGGCGGCGATGCGCGAGGCCTTCGACCGCCGCCGCAAGGTGATGGTCGAGATGCTGGCGGGCATCGACGGCGTCGTGGTGCCCAGCCCGAAGGGCGCCTTCTACGCGTACCCGTCGGTGGCCGGCGTGCTGGGCCGCACGTTCCGCGGCGTCACGCCCACCACGTCCGCCGAGCTCGCCGCGCTGATCCTCGACCAGGTCGAGGTCGCGGTGGTCCCCGGCGAGGCGTTCGGGCCCAGCGGGTTCCTGCGGCTCTCGTACGCGCTGGGGGACGACGACCTGGCCGAGGGCGTCGGCCGCATCGTCAGCCTGCTGAGCGAGGGCTGAGCTACCCGGCGAGCGTCTGCTGCTCGACGCAGGTGCCGCCGGCCAGTGCGGGGTCGCCGAGCAGCGCGCACGTGCCGCCGTACCACTCGTAGTCCGAGCCTTCCGGCGACTCCCAGTACAGCTGGTCGCAGGCCGCAGCGTCCCCGGCCTCGCAGGCGTCCCACAGGCCGTCGAGGTACGGGTCGTCGCCGTAGAGGTACGGCCCGTCGCCGGTCGGATCGGCCCACGTCCCGTCGAGGCCGGCGGTCTGCTCCTCCAGCCACGCCTCGTCGTACAGCCTTCCGTCCGCCGCGAGCGAGGCGAGCGCCTGGACCGACGCCACCAGCCGCTGTGCCGTGGAGGCGACGAGCGACACGCGCCAGCCGCCGCCATCGCGTACCGCGACGAACATGGTGGTGTCGATGCCGAGCTCGGCGTACAGAGGCACGTCGCTCATGCACATCGCCTCGGTCCCGGCGGTGACCGGTCCCTCGACGGAGAGGCAGTCACCGTCGAAGTGGATCGAGGCCGTCTCGCCCTCGATCGTCATCTCGACGGCCAGGTCCGTCACGCCGAGCGCGGCCCGGTCGCCGTCGGACTCGAGGACCTCGAACTCGGCCGACGTCACCTCGACCGCATCGAACCCGAGATCCTCAGGGTCGGCCTCGGCGAGCATCGGCTCCAGGTACACCGCCACGAACCGGCTCTCGGCGCGCGCGAGCGTGTCGGTCAGCCCTGCGGCGTCCCCGAGAATCAGGCCGGCCAGAGCGTCGGTGGCGCCCTCCGCCGCCTCCTCGGGGGTGTCGTAGCGCGGGGCGTCCTCGCCGTCGGGCATCTCGCCGCGGGCGAGGCCCAGCTCGGCGATCAGGTACTCGCCCAGGGTCATCAGGGGACTGACGTACCAGCCGCGGCCCTCGTGGACCGCCACGACGTACGGGGCCTCGCCGCGCACCCGCCACTCGTCGGCGGGCGATGCCGTGAACGGAAGGGCGTCCGCGATCTCCGCGACCGCCGAGTCACGCTCAGCCGGGTCGTCCAGCCACGCGGTCGCGCTCGGGTCCGCCTCGGCGAGCATGCTCTTCATCGCCTCGACGACCGCGTCGGTGATGGCCTCGGGGTCGCCGTCGATCGTCACGCTGCCGCCGGTCACCGCCACCTTGGCCAGCCCGTCGCCGATCGGCGTCGACTCGAGCTCGACGCCCTCGATCGTGATCGAGATCGACTCGAGTGCGTCCTCCCAGGCCTGCTGCGCCTTCGGGTCCGCCGTCGGCCGTGGGCCGAGGTCGTCGAGCCCTTCGAAGCCGGCACGGAAGAGCGAGATCTCCGAGGGCGAGAGCGCACCGTAGACCGCGAGCGGGTCCTTGCCGGCGATGCCGTCGACGAGCCGCTCGACGGCCGCCTCGGGGCTGCGCGCCGGGAAGAGCTTCGAGCCGACGAGGACCCAGCCGGCCACACCCGCGCCGACGATCGCCACCACGCCCAGCCCGACGCCGATCCACAGTCCGGTGCGCCGCCGCGGCCGCCCCGGTTCGCCCGCGAACCAGGCCTCGCCCAGTGGCGTCACCACCGTGCCGCGCTCGGCTCCGCCTGCCGGCGCTGCCCACACCGGGTACTGATCGCCCATCAGTCCGCCCCCCGCTCGTCGCGGCCGCGCAGCCGCCGTGCCGAAGGTATCGGCAGACGGGGCGGCGCGGATGACGTTTCGTCCACCGATCATCGGGCGAGAAGGGGCCGGTTCCGGTGGCTGCGCCGCGACGCGGGTGAGGCGCCCGCCAGCGGTGGCCTGACGTCCGCGGGCGTGGCGGGCGATACTGGCGCGCATGCAGCCGCAGCGTGACCTCGCCCGGCTGCCCAAGGCGCACCTCCACCTGCACTTCACCGGCTCGTTGCGCGTCTCCTCGCTCGCGGAGCTGGCTGCCGCCCGGCGGATCCACCTGCCGGAGGCGCTGCTGGACGCGCACCCGCTCCAGGTGCCGGGCGACGAGCGCGGCTGGTTCCGGTTCCAGCGGCTGTACGACGCCGCGCGCGCGTGCGTGCGCGGCGAGGCCGACCTGCGGCGGGTGGTCGACGAGGCGGCGGCCGACGACGCCGCGGAGGGCTCCGGCCGCCTCGAGATCCAGGTGGACCCCACGTCCTACGCGCCGGGGGTCGGCGGCCTGACGCCGGCGCTGGAGATCGTGCTCGACGAGGCCCGAGCGGCCTCCGTGCGGCACGGGCTGGAGGTGGCCGTGGTCGTCGCGGCGTCGCGGATCCGCCACCCGCTCGACGCGCGCACCCTGGCACGGCTCGCCGCCCGCTACGCCGGGGACGGGCCGGGGGAGGTGGTGGGCTTCGGGCTCTCGAACGACGAGCGCCGCGGCGACACCACCGCGTTCGCGCCGGCGTTCGCGATCGCCCGTCGCGCCGGCCTGGCGGCGGTGCCGCACGGCGGCGAGCTGCTGGGCGCCGCCCACGTCGCCGAGGTGCTCGACTCCCTGGTGCCGGACCGGTTGGGGCACGGCGTGCGGGCGGTCGAGGACCCGGCGGTGCTGGCGCGTGCCGTCGAGGCCGGGGTGGCGTTCGAGGTGTGTCCCTCGTCGAACGTGTCGCTCGGGGTGTACTGGTCGGCCGACCGCGTGCCGCTGCGCCCGCTGCTGGCGGCAGGTGCGACCGTGGCGCTCGGCGCCGACGACCCCCTGCTGTTCCACGCCCGGCTGCTGGACCAGTACGAGCAGGCCAGGCACGTGCACGGGCTCTCGGACCTTGAGCTCGCCGAGCTCGCGCGCGGGTCGATCCGCGCCAGCCGTGCTTCGTCGGCCACCAAGGCCCGGCTCCTCGCCGGTGTCGACGCCTGGCTGTCCGCTCCGTAGCCGTCACGTGGCGGCGAGGCCCCGGCGGTGCCCGCGCGGGTGAGGTCAGGCCGGATCGGAGGCGACGAAGATGCAGAACGGATGGCCGGAGGGGTCCGCGAACACGTAGAGGGGCTCGTCGGGGTCGTCGCTGCGGTCGCGCAGCAGCGTCGCGCCGAGGGCCAGGGCCCGCTGGCGCTGGCGTTCGAGCTCGTCGGCCGTCGGCACGGTGGTGTCCAGGTGCAGCTGCTGCGGGATCACCGGGTCGGGCCACGTCGGGCGCGGCATCGACTCCACCTGCTGGAACGCCAGCGCGAAGTCGCCGCCCGCACGCAGCAGCAGCCAGTCGTCACCCTCGGGATCCGGCGTCTCGTGGCCCGGCGCGTACGTCAGGCCGAAGAGCTGGCGGTAGAACTCGGCGAGCCCCCGGGCGTCCTGCGTGTCCAGCACCACCTGCCGGATGAGCGGCACCCGCGCCGCTGGTTCGTCGTATCCCATCCCCGCACTCCTCTCTACGCAACGTCCGAGCATGTGGTCGCTAGAACCACCACTTCCTCGGACGCTGTGGGGGAAGGGGCTGGGG
>JAEXPS010000124.1 GCA_023438885.1 Actinomycetes bacterium | reverse complement strand
CCGTCGCGCTCGCGAGCGGCGAGCTCGCCTCGACGACGGGCGCGACGACGGGCGCGACGACGGGCGCGACGACGAGTGCGGCAGTCCTCGACTCCACCGGGGTGCCCGCCGACCTGGCTGCCTTCGGCAACGGCCGGGTCCCGGAGTCTGCGCTCGTGACGATCCCGGGCACGGACGAACGGATGTGGGCTCCCGCCGCGCGGGCGCTCGGCCGCCTCCGCGAGGCCGCCGCCGCCGAGGGCGTCTCCATCGGCGTCACGGACGGCTACCGCAGCTACGACGAGCAGGCGGACCTGGTGCGGCGCAAGGGGCTGTACGCGCACGGCGGCCTCGCGGCCGCCCCGGGCACGTCGCAGCACGGCTGGGGCCTGGCCGTCGACCTCGGCCTCGACTCGGCGGCCCTGACGTGGATGCGGACCAACGCGGCCCGCTTCGGGTTCGCCGAGACCACCCCGCGCGAGTCCTGGCACTGGGAGTACGCGCCGGCCTGACCGTTCGCGCGTCGCGTGCCGCGCGTACGGCGAAAAGCCTCAGGGCACCGTGCTCCCGGCCGATGGGTGCGGCACAAGGGCTCATGGACGGGCCCGGCGGCGCGAGCCGCCTCAACGGACCAGGGATGGTGCGCCGTGATCGTCGTCACGCGCCTCAACGGAGGCATGTTCGGGGTGAACCCCGACCTGATCCAGCGCGTCGACAGCGCACCCGACACGATCCTCACCCTCGTCGACGGCACCAAGCTCATCCTCGAGGAGTCGATCGACGAGGTGATCGCGCGCGTCAACGAGCATCGGGCGCGCGTCCTGGCCCGGTCGCGGGAGCTGCAGGTGCACGCGGCCGGGCACGAGCCGCCGCGCGCCGTGCCCCGCCCGGTGCCGGACGCGGGGGAGCAGGACGGGTCCGACGACGACCCGCCACGCCCGGGCGGGCAGCTGCGGAGCGTGCGCTGATGGATCCGGCGGCGCTCATCGGGATCGTCCTCGCCTTCGGGGCGATCCTCGGCACGATGGTGATCGAAGGCACCGAGCCGATGGCGATCCTGCTGCCGGGCCCCCTGATCCTCGTCTGGGTGACGACGCTGGCCGTCGGGCTGGCGGGGCACACGCTCCGCGACGCCAAGGCCGCCTTCGGCGCGCTGCCCCGGGCCCTGCGCGGCACGGTCCCGCGTCCCGACGAGACGGTCGACACGCTCATCAAGCTGGCGGACAAGGCGCGCCGCGAGGGCCTGCTGGCGCTCGAGGACGTCACCCGCTCGATCGCCGACCCGTTCCTGCGCCACGGCCTCCAGGCCGCGATCGACGGCACGGACCCCGAGGACCTGCGCGGCATCCTCGAGGACCGGATCGCCACGAAGCGGACGCACGACCGGATGGCGTCGAAGTACTTCCAGGACATGGGCGGCTACGCGCCGACGGTCGGCATCATCGGCACCGTCCTGTCCCTGGTCCACGTGCTCGAGAACCTGTCGGAGCCGGCGACGCTGGGCGAGAACATCGCCGCCGCCTTCGTCGCGACCCTGTGGGGCCTGCTGTCCGCCAACGTCGTGTGGCTGCCGCTCGGCACCCGGATCCGCCGGATGTCCGACCTGGAGTGCGCGCAGATGGAGATGGCCCTCGAGGGCCTGCTCGCCGTGCAGGCGGGTGCCAACCCGCGGCTCGTCGGCGAGCGGCTGCGCAGCCTGCTGCCCGAGCGGGACGAGGGCAAGTCCGCGAAGAGGGCCGCCTGATGGCCGCCCGCCGCCGCGAGAGCGGTCACGAGGAGGAGCACACCAACCACGAGCGGTGGATGGTCAGCTACTCCGACATGCTCACGGTGATGATGGGCCTGTTCATCGTGCTGTACGCGATGGGCCAGGTGGACATGGAGAAGTTCGAGGCGCTGCGTCACTCGCTCGCCGCCGGCTTCGGCAACGACTCCATCCTCGTCGGCGACGTCGGCGTGCTCGACCAGACCGACGATCCGGCAGCCGGCGAGGAGCAGGGCGTCTCGCCCGCCTTCAGCCCGATCACGCCGATCGTGCCCGAGGCAGGCGCCGCACCGGGGCAGTCGTCCGGCTCCCGGGACGAGCTGTACGCCGCCGCGCGCGCCGAGGTCCACCGGCTCCAGGCCGTCCGCGACGACATCGCCGCGCGGCTGGCCGCCGTGGGCCTGTCCTCGTCGGTCGAGCTGCGGATCACGGAGCGCGGCCTGGTGATCGGCCTGGTGGCCGACGACGTGTTCTTCGCCCCCGCCTCGGCCGAGCTGACCGCCACCGCGCAGGCCGTGCTCGACGCCATCGCGCCGACCCTGGCGGGCATCCCGGACCAGCTGTCGGTCGAGGGCCACGCGAACGTGCTGCCGGTCTCCGGCCGGTACGCCACCAACTGGGAGCTGTCGTCCGACCGGGCCACCCAGGTGCTGCGGCACTTCGTGGAGCGCAACGGTCTGGGGGCGGGCCGCGTGATGGCCGTCGGCTTCGGGGACGCGCGGCCCGTCGCGGCCGGTGCGGACGAGGCGTCGCTGGCCATGAACCGGCGCGTGGATGTCGTGGTTCTCAGCGCTGTGCCCGAGAACGTGCGCAGCCTTCTTCCGGCCGTGGCCGGGCAGTGAGAGTCGGGAGGGGATCGTGGTCGAGCAACGGGTGATCTCGCAGAAGATCGGGGCGCGCCCCGGCGCACCGCTGGCGAGCGCCCCGCCGGAGCCGGCGAGCGACGCAGTGGTGCAGCCCGCCGGCCGCCGCCGGCTGCTCGTCGTCCTCCTGACGGTGGTGCTCGTGGGGGCCGGCGCCGCCGCGTACGTCCTCGGCCGTGGCGACGTGCCTCCGCCGGGTCTGCTGACCGCCCCGGCACCGGGCGCCGTGCTCACCGTGGATCCGGTGAGCATCAACCTCGCCGAAGGTCACTACCTGCGGCTCGGACTGGCACTGCAGCTGACCGACGCGGTCGAGGGCGAACCTGACGCGTCCCGAGCCCTGGACCTCGCGATCGCCCTCTACTCAGGGCGGTCCGTCGCGGAGGTGTCCGACCCGGCGGGCCGCGACGCGCTCAAGGCCGAGCTCCTGTCCAGGCTCGTCGCCACGTACGGGGGCGAGGTGATGGACCTCTACCTGACGGACTACGTCACGCAGTGAGCCCCTTCGGGCGGGAGTTCTCCTCAGGAGCGAGCGTCGCCGACCGATGGGCTGCTCGTGACCGTGCAGAGCCCCGCGTCTCACCTCGGCGCGCCGCCGTGGCGCCGGCGCGCGCCGCAGCCCGAGCTGTACGACTTCCGGCGCCCGCTCACGCTCGCGCGCGACCACGCCCGCCAGCTCGAGATCGTCAGCCAGCGGTTCGCGCGGATGTGGGGCACCCAGCTGACCGCCCGCCTGCGCGCGCTGTGCACCGTCACCTTCGACGCGCTCGCGCTCAAGACGTACGAGGAGTACGTCGCCTCGCTGCCCGCGCCCACGGGGATCGCGCTGTGCCAGATGGAGCCGATGCGGCAGACCGCGATCCTCCAGATGCCGGTGGCCACGATGCTCGTCTGGGTCGACTACCTCTTCGGCGGCACGGGCCGAGGCGACGACCGCGAGGGTCGCGAGCTGACGGACATCGAGCTCACCGTGGTCGACGAGCTTCTCCAGCTCGCTCTCGACGACCTGCGGTACGCGTTCAGCCCGCTGCTGGACACCCAGCTGGCCGTCCGGTCGGTGCAGTACAGCCCGCAGTTCGTCCAGGCGGCCGGCGCCGGCGACGCGGTCGTCGTGGTGAGCTTCACGCTCCACGTCGGGGAGCGGACGGACACCGCCACCCTGATGCTCCCCGCCGAGATCGCGCTCCAGGCGATGCGTGACGCCGCCGGCGCCGCGCAGCTCGGCGACGAGGAGCGCCGCGCGCTCGAGACCGCGCGCCACCAGCTCGAGGCCGCCGTCGAGGCCGTGCCGGTCGAGCTCGCCGTCCGGCTCGCGCCGCTGACCGTGCACCCGCGCGAGGTGGTCGAGCTCGCCGTCGGCGACGTGCTGCCGCTGCGCCACGTCGCGTCCCGCCCGCTGGACGTCGTCGTCGACGGCGTCCGGCTGGCCGTTGCCGTACCGGCCAGCCAGGGCTCCCAGCTGGTCTGCCAGGTTGTCGCCGTCGAGGAGGCCCGCCCATGACTCGCTCCGCCGTCGAGATCGACGCCCTGACCGTGGCGCGGGCCGCGGCGGGCTCGGTGCCGGCCAGCGTCCCGCTGACCGCCGTCCCCGCCCGTGACCGGCCCGCCGGTGCGGCCCTCGCCGTCGTGGCGTCGTTCGTCGGGCGGCCGAGCGCCACGCTGGCACTCGTCGCCGAGTCGGTCGTCGCCGACCTGACGGCCGCGGGCCTGTCCGCCGGCACACCGATCGAGCTGGCCGACGCGTTGCGCCCTGCGCTCGACGCCGCCGCCGCGGCTCTGGGCACCGGAGTGCTCGAGTCGGTCCGCACCGAGACGGCGGAGCATGCGATGTCCGACGACATGGACGTCTTCGCGCTCCAGGCCGGTGGTGCGACGCTCGGGTGGTTCGGCCTGCGCATCCGGGGCACGCAGGTCCCCGAGCCGACCGTCAGCGTGGTGCCCACCCAGCGCACGAGCATGAGGGTGCTCTACGACGTCGAGATGGCACTGACCGTCGAGCTCGGCCGGACCAGGCTGCCCCTGCGCGAGGTGCTCGACCTGGCGCCGGGTGCGGTGCTCGAGCTGGACCGCGGCGCCGGTGCGCCCGCCGACCTGTTGGTCAACGGCCGGCTGATCGCCCGCGGCGAGGTGGTGGTGGTCGACGAGAACTACGGCGTGCGGATCACGCAGATCGTGTCCGGCGCGGAGCTCCACGGCTGATGGCGGACTCGCTGCTCCTGGCGCTGCGGGTGCTCGTCGCGCTCGCGGTGGTCGTCGCGCTGGTCTGGTACCTGGCGCGGCGCATCGAGGGCCGCGGTGCGGACCGGTCGCGGGAGGCCGAGGTGCGCGTGATCGACCGCCAGGGGCTCGGCCGGCGGTCGGGGGTCGCCGTCGTCGCGGCGGGCAACCGGCGCCTGCTCGTCGGCTTCGCGGAGCAGGGGGTGCAGCTCCTCACCGAGCTCGCGCCCGTGCCGACGCAGCCGAAGGCCGCTGCACCCGCGCCGACCGCCGCGACGAGGCCCGCCATCCCCACGCAGCGGACCGGCGACTCGTCGCTGGCCGGCTCCGTGCTGTCGCCGCAGACGTGGCAGGCGACCCTGCGCGCGATGCAGGACCGCACGGTGCGTCGGTGAACGCCCTCGTCGGCCATGTCGTGGCCGCCCTCGCCGCCGCCCCGACGCCGCCGGTGGACCCGGCGGGGGTCGGGGACGTCACCGTGAGCATCAACGGCGTCAACGGCACGCCCAGCTCGCCGGTGGTGGTGCTGCTCGTCGTGACGGTGCTCTCGGTGGCTCCGGCCCTGCTGGTGATGACGACGAGCTTCACGAAGATCTTCGTCGTCCTGTCCCTGACCCGGAACGCGCTCGGCTTGCAGGCGGTGCCGCCGAACCAGGTGCTGGCCGGCCTCGCGCTCTTCCTGTCGCTGTTCGTCATGGGTCCGGTGGTCGGGGACGTCAAGGAGACCGCGGTCGACCCCTACCTGGCCGGCCGGACGACGTTCAGCCAGGCGGTCGAGGTCGGCAAGGAGCCGCTGACCCGGTTCATGCTGTCGCACACCCGCGAGCAGGACATCGCCCTCGTGACCCGCGCCGGGGACCGCGAGAACCCGCAGAGCCCGCAGGATGTGCCGTTCACCACGCTGGTGCCGGCGTTCGTGCTCTCGGAGCTGCGCTCCGCCTTCATCATGGGGTTCGTCGTCTTCGTGCCGTTCCTCGTCATCGACCTCGTGGTCTCGGCCGCGCTGATGGCGATGGGCATGATGATGCTGCCCCCGGTGATGGTCTCCCTGCCGTTCAAGATCCTCCTGTTCGTGCTGGTCGACGGCTGGGGTCTCGTCGTCACCTCCCTCGTCGGGTCGTACGCCTGATGGACACCGCAGCCGTCCTCGACGTCGCCGTCGACGCCTTGGTGCTCGCCGCGAAGCTCGCCGCACCCGTGCTGATCACGGCGTTGGTGGTCGGGTTCGTCGTCTCGCTGATCCAGTCGGTGACGCAGATCCAGGAGGTGACGCTCAGCTTCGTGCCCAAGGCCGTCGCGGCGGCGATCGCGCTCGTGGTCTGTGGGCACTGGATGATCTCGGAGCTGGTCAGCTTCACCACCGACCTCTACGCGCGGATCCCCGAGCTGGTCGGCGGCTAGCCGTGGACGTGACCCTGCCCCTCGGTGCGGTCGGCACCGCGATGCTGGTCGGCACCCGCATCGCCGCGTTCCTCGTGGTCGCGCCGCCGTTCGCCCATCGTGGCGTGCCCGGGCAGGTCAGGGTGATCCTCGCGCTCGGTCTCGCGCTCGCGGTCGCCCCGCGCCTCGGCGACGCACCGGCCACCGGCACGGCGCCGTTCCTGCTCGACCTGGTGCTCCAGGCGGTCGTCGGCCTCGCGCTCGGGTTCGTCGTGCGGCTGCTGTTCGCGGCGATCGAGTCGGCGGGTGCCGCGCTCGACCTGTTCGGCGGGTTCCAGCTCGCCACCGCGTTCGACCCGATGTCGATGACCGGCGGCGCGCAGTTCGCCCGCCTGTACCAGTTCCTCGCGCTCGCGCTGCTCGTCGCCTCCGACGGTCACCACGTGGTGCTCGGCGGGCTGGTCCGCTCGTTCGAGGCACTCCCGCTCGGGACGGCGCCGGATGCCGCGGCGGTCGCGGGCACGGTGACCGAGGGCGTGACGGGCATGCTCGTCGCGGCGCTCCAGATCGCCGGGCCGCTGCTGGTGGTGCTCTTCCTCGCCGACGTCGGCCTCGGGCTGCTGACGCGGGTGGCGCCGGCGCTCAACGCGTTCGCGCTCGGCTTCCCCGCGAAGATCCTGCTGACCGTCTCGCTCGCCGGGGTCGCGTTGCTGACCCTGCCCGGCGTCGTGTCCGCGCTGACGCAGGACGCGTTCGGCGGCATGGGGGCGGTGACGCCGTGAGCGACGGGCAGGAGCGGAACCAGAAGGCGACCGACCGGCGGCTGAAGGAGGCCCGTCGCAAGGGCAGTGTCGGGCGGTCCCAGGACCTGGCCGCCTGGGTGGGCCTCGGGGCGGCGGCGGTGATGCTCCCGACGGTCGTGTCGCGGGCGCGGGACGCCGCAGCGGGCCAGCTGGCAGCCGTCGGCGAGGCCGCCGACGGGCGGGCCGACGTGGCGGTGGGGGCGCTCGGCGACGGCGTGCGCGGAGCCGCGGCCGCACTGCTGCCGATGCTGCTCGTCACCGCGGCGGCGACCGCGGTCGCCGCCGCGGCGCAGGGCGGCGTCCACATGCGTTCGCTCAAGCCGCGGGCGGAGCAGTTCAAGCCCTCCGGCGCCGTGCGTCGCATGTTCGGCTCCCAGGCGTGGTGGCAGGCGGCGAAGCTGCTGGCGAAGTCCGCGGCGGTCGCGCTCGTGCTGGTCGTCACCGTCCAGGGGCTGATGCCGGTGCTGCTCGCGTCGGGCCGGCTGCCGTTGTCGCACCTGCTCGACCTGGCCGGCGGTGGCGCGGCGTCGCTGCTGCGGACGGGGATCCTCGCCGGTGTGCTCCTGGCCTTCGTCGACCTCGCCGTGGTGCTGCGTCGCAACCGGAAGCAGACGCGGATGACCCTGCGCGAGCTCAAGGAGGACCACAAGCAGACCGAGGGCGACCCGCAGGTGAAGGCCGCGATCCGCAGCCGCCAGGCGCGGCTGTCCCGCAACCGGATGATGGCGGCGGTCGCCGAGGCCGACGTGGTGCTCGTCAACCCGACGCACGTCGCGGTGGCCCTGCGCTACGAGCCGGGCAAGGGTGCGCCGCGGGTCGTCGCCAAGGGCTCGGGCGCGGTGGCCGCGCGGATCCGCGAGCGGGCCGCCGAGCACCGGGTGCCCACCGTGCAGGACGTGCCGCTGGCCCGCGCGCTGCATGCGGCGTGCGAGGTGGGCGCCGAGGTCCCCGAGTACCTGTTCACCGCCGTGGCGCGGGTGCTCGCCTTCGTCATGGCGCTGCGCCGGCGCGGGGCGTCCGCCGGGCACCACCGCGTGCCCGGC
>JAEXPS010000244.1 GCA_023438885.1 Actinomycetes bacterium | reverse complement strand
CCGTCGTCCCCGACCGGCGCAGTGGATCTGCCGTTGAGCCGCGCGGTGGCGCACCTGTTGTCGGCGCTCACGGACCGGTACGGCATCGGGATAGAGGACATCGACGACGTCCGCCTGTGGGTCGATGTGCAGCCGGATCCCGCGGCGGAGATCTCGGTGCGGGTGCGCACGACGCACGGCGCCCAGGTGCTGAACGTGTGGCTCGGGGTCCCGCCGGCCTCGCTGGGCGGTGCTCGGTGAGCGCGCCGGAGCAGACCCCGACGCCGTCCCAGGTGTACGGCGGCCGCGTGCAGCGCCGGGCCCGGGTGTTCGACCTGTCGGCGCACGGCGGGCCGGCCGAGAAGCGCGCCCGGGCGCTGGGTTCGGCGTGCGGTGCGATCGGTGATCTGCGCGAGGCGCTAGAGGCGACCCGTCGCGACGGGTTCGAGCGGTACGTCGACCTCAACGTCGAGCACGTCGACCGTGCCTGGGGCCGTGCGCAGACCGCGATGCGCGAGCTGATGGCGCTCCTCGACGACGCGGAGATCCCCGCGCCGTCCGACGGGCCGCTGCTGCGGGCGGAGCCGCCCGCGGTGAAGGCGGCCGCCACCTAGACCGGGGCCGGCCGCGCGGCCCCCCCTTCGCGCGGCCGGCTCCTCCCTCTCGCCCAGCACCCGACGACCAGGAGGCCCGACCCCATGAACGCCACCGCCCGTCACGCCGCACCTCGTCGCCGTTGGCGCGACCTGGTCGGCGCCCTGTCCGTCTCGCGCCGGGGCCGGCACCGCCGCCTGACGCCCACCGCGCAGCAGATGCTCGAGTCATCCGACCTCAACGCGCTCCTGGCCATGATCGGGGGCGCGCGGTGAGCGCCGACGACCACACCGAGTTCCGGCCTGGCGACGAGCTCGACGATGCCGCCCGCGACGTGCTCGCCCTCATTGACGAGGCCCGCGCGAAGGCCACTGTCGACGCGCCGCCGACGGTGATCACGCCCCGCGACCTGAACGATCTCGTCCTGCTGCGCCGCTTCGGCTTCGTTACCGCGCAGACCGACCCGGAGCCGGCCGTCGAGCGCGTCCCGCAGCACGAGCGCCCCGGCCGCCTCGCCGGCGCTGCGATGATCGCCGCCGGCATGGGCTTCGGCGGCCTGGTCGGGATCGTCCTCGTCGAGTGGTGGGCACCCAGCCCGCAGCCCGACCCGGTCGGCGACTGGATCGTGCGGATCTGCCTGGCCCTGGTCGGGGCATCGCTCGCCGCTCAGGTCTGGATGTCGTGGCGTGAGGGCACCCGCCGTCGCCAGCACCGCTCGCGACCTCCTGGCGGTGGCGTGACGTGAGCCAGATCGAGGCGCTGCTGACCGGTCCTGTGTGCGAGCACGGCGGCCTGGCGGGCCGCATGCCCTCCGGTGAGCCGTGGTGCCCGATCTGCCGGGCAGAGCAGGCCGCCGCCGAGGAGCGGGCCCGCCGGCAGGCCGAGGCCGAGCGGGCCCACCTCGAGCGGCTGCGCCGCCTCGGCTTCCGCCGCGGCCGCCCCCCACGCGACGCCGCGATGCGCGCCGCGGCCGACGACTCCCTTCCCGACTAGTCCCACCCCATCCCGACACCCGACAGGAGCACCACGGTGACCGACACCACCGCCCCACCCGTCCCCCACACGATCACGCTGCAGCTCGAGGACGGCCAACCCGCGATCAAGGGCCGCGCGCTCGTCGCGCTGGCTGACGCGTCCGACGCCACCGTGGCTGCAGTCGTCGACGTCCTGGCCGCACGCCAGGCCGTCGAGTTCGACGACGCAGCGGACCTCGTCCGCATCGTCGACCACGCGGCCAATCGCATCCTCGACGCCGCCTACCCCGCCGCCGATGACATCGCGGGCAACGCGCGAACGAACCTCGCCACCGCGGCCGCACTGCTCCTCGCCGCGATCGAGACCATCGACCACCAGCCTTCCGCCGAGCCGGTGCCGCCCACCGTCGGCTACCTGGCCTGGCACAAGACCATGGGCCTCGACCCGCGGCCCGTGACCCGGGTCGAGGGCGACCAGATCTGGATCGACATCATCGGCACCGAGGGCGGCCCATACCCGGCCGACCACTACACCTACACCGCCCCCACGAGCGCCGGCGGGCAGCACTGATGGCCGGCCGGACGAAGCGCACCGAGGTCCCCGACCCGGTCGCCCAGGTGGGCAAGGTCTCCGCCGCGCTCGACGAGCTCACCGGTGCCCTGCCGCGGCTCGTCGAGATCTCCATCGACGAGCTGTACCCCCACCCAAGCAACCCGCGCCGCGACCTGGGCGACCTGACCGAGATCGCGGACTCGATCCGCACCGTCGGGATCCGCCAGCCCCTGACCGTCGTGCCCGTCTACAACGTCCCCGACTTCGCCGGCGAGACCCGCCAGGACACCGACGGCATGCCCTATGGCTACGTCACCGTCATCGGGCACCGCCGCGCCGCGGCCGCCGCGCTCGCGGGCCGCACCACGGTGCCCGCGATCATCGACGACGCGTTGACGCCGGCGCAGCAGCTCGAGCTGATGCTCGTGGAGAACGTCCAGCGCGCCGACCTGTCCCCGGTCGAGGAGGCGGACGGCTACCAGGGTCTGCTGGACCTCGGGCTCGACGTCGACGCCATCGCGCGAGAGACGGGCCGCAGCGAGTCGACGGTGCGACGCCGGCTGAAGCTGGTCGCCCTGCCGGAGAAGGCCCGGGAGAAGCTGCACCGGGGACAGGCGACGCTCGAGCAGGCCGCGCGGCTTGAGGAGTTCGAGGACGACCCGACGCTCGTCGAGCAGCTGGCGAAGGTCCTCGGGAGCAAGGACTTCGAGAACGAACTGGCGAAGGCCGTGGAGAAGCGGACGATCCAGGTCACGCTCGAGCACCTGGTGACCCAGCTCGAGGCCGCCGGCGTGACGAAGATCGACAACCCCGCCAACGACGGGTACGCGGGGGTGACCCCGGACGGCATGCTCCGGGCCGACTCCCTGGGCCGCTGGGAGCTCAAGAACGGGCTCAGCCACCGCGGCGTCCAGCGCTTCGTGGAGCAGTCAGCAGCGGCCGGATCCGGCTGGGTCTTCCGGGTGTACCACTCGACCTGGGACGACAACCTGTACCTCTTCCGGCCGCTGGCCGACGAGGAGACGGCGCGGCCAGGCAGCAGCCGGCCAGCGGCGGATCCCGAGTGGGAGCGGCAGCGAGCCGAGCGCGAGGCCGCCTACGCGGCTCTGGTAGCGCGGCACGAGCGCTTCACGGGGCTGCGTGCGGAGTTCGTCGCCGGGCTCAAGGTCCGCACGCTCACCGCGAAGCAGACCGCCGCGCTGACCGCGTTCGTCGCCCGTCGTGAGCTGCGCACGCTCTGGACGGAGGACGGCCACTACCCCGACCGCGACGAGCTGCTGAAGTGGCTCGGCATCGAGCCATTCGGCAACGACACGTCGGCCGACGAGGACGACGCCGTGGTGTACGCGGCGATCGACGCGCTGGACACCGGTCACCAGCTGCTCGCGTTCGCAGTCCTCGTCGAGGAGGACCAGCTGGGCGTCAGCGGGTACGCGGAGTCGAGCACGGGGGCCTACTACGGGCTGCTCGAGGACCTGGGATACGGGGTCTCGTCGGAGGAAGCCGAGGCGATCAACCCGCCGGTGACGGAGCAGTTCGTCGCCATCGTCGACGTGAACCAGGACGGCGACGACGAGGGCGACAGCGACGAGGGCGAAGACGACTGATGGATGCGACGTCGCCTGCGGTCGAGCGAGGAGAGTCTCACCCCTCGCTCGGCCTGGGGCTGCCTGAGTTCCTGGCTGGCAGCACCCGGGCGGCGTGCGCGGAGCACAACCCGGAGCTGTGGTTCTCGCTCGCCGGCGGCGGGGCGGCCACGGATCGGGCCAAGGAGATCTGCCAGGGCTGTCCGCTGCTGCGTCCGTGTACGGCGTGGGCGCTGACGAACCCGGTGCATGGGATCTGGGGCGGCCTGACGCGCAGCGAGCGTCGCGCCCTGCAGCGCAAGTTCGGCCTCCCGGTCCGGGTGCCCTACGAGCCCGGCGAGAAGGCCGTCGACGTGGAAAGCGAGGAGTCATGAGCAACCTGAGTGCGTTGGAGGCCGCGGTCACCGCGGCGCACGGCCCGGCACCGAAGCCGGCGCCGCGACCCTCGACGGTCGCGGGCACCGTTCCGGTGGCCCTGCCGGCGGAGGGTCAGCTGGTCGAGGTGCTCCTCGACCTGGTGTCCCCGGACCCGGACAACCCGCGTGAGTCGCTGGGTGACCTGACCGAGCTGCAGGAGTCGATGGCCGAGCACGGCCTGATCCAGCCGCTCATCGTCCGCAAGGCCGGCGACGAGCAGCTGGTGATCGTGGCCGGGCACCGCCGGCACGAGGCCGCTCGCCGGCTGGGCTGGCGCCGCATCGAGGTCATCGTGCGCCGCGACATGCCGCCTGACGACGTCCTGGCCAAGATGCTCGTCGAGAACGGGCAGCGCGCCGGCCTGGACCCGATCGAGGAGGCTCGGGCGCTGCTGCGGCTGAAGAAGATGGGCGGCTTGTCCGACGCCGAGGTCGGCGGCCGCGTCGGCCTCTCGCAGATCACCGTGTCGGGGCGGATCGCGCTCCTGTCCCTGCCGGTCGAGGAGCAGGAGGCCATCCGCGCCAAGCGCCTCGGCGTCGTCGCCGGCGTGCGTATGGCCCGCATCGCCGCCGGGACGGTCCGCAAGACCGGCACCGGCCGGGCCTGGCACCTCAGCCCGGACCACTCACTGGCCAAGCTCGCCGCGGCCCGCTGCCGCCGCCTCGCGCACAAAGCCGGCCGCCTGGTCGGCGGGCTGGCGTGCGGCGAGTGCTGGGAGTCCGTCATCCGCGCCGACGAGCGCCAGCACCTCGCCGGCATCAACGCCGCGTCGGGCGCCTGCCCCATCTGCGGGACGACGGCGTGAGCATCGAGGCCGTCATCCCCGCCGGCCCGCCGCCGGCCGAGCCGCCCGTCGACGACCAGCCCACGGTCGCCGACGTGCTCGACAACCTCCTCGCCGCCTGCGCCCACCTGCGCAAGGCCTCCGAAGCGCTCGCGGCCGCCCGCGCCGCCAACACGATCGCGATCGCCCGGCTCTCCGACGTCGAGCGCCAGGCGACCCAGCTCCTCGCCGCCATCTCCAACCCGACACCTGGAGGCACACAGTGACCGTCACACCCGACACGGCTGAGACCCCGGCCGTGCAGATCGCCCTCGAGGCACGCCGCGACCAGCTGTTCGGCGAACGCCCCGACCTCGTCGCCGAGCTCGCCGGCTGCCAGCACCGCGCCGCCGAGCTCCAAGCCGACATCGACTTCATCGACCGCCAGCTCGTCGAGCTCGACGCCGCGCTGGCGGCCAGACCGACGGCTGGCTACCCGGTGATGATGCTGCACCTGCCGGGTGACGCGGTGGAGTTCATGCGCCGGTCAACCGGCCCGGCGGTGATGGTGCTCCAGAGCACCGGCGTGCCGGCGCTGCTCGTCGACCGAGGCGGCCTCCTGTACCAGGCGTTCACGCCTGAGCACGACGCGTCGGTCGGGTTCCAGTTCCTCGCCTACCCGCTGGCGGTGGTGCAGCGATGACGAAGCTGTCGGGTGCGCTCCCGAAGGACTCCGCGCACAACGGGCTCGGGTCGATCGAGCGGCAGCTGCTCGCGGCGGACGACGTCGACGAGTTCACGCTGCTGGTCCGCGCGCAGGTGGCCAAGCGGGTCGAGAACGTGCACACCGGCGAGGTCGAGGCGGTCCTCGCGGTGGTCGACGTGCAGCCGGTCCTGCCGGGCGATGTCGACGTCGCGGACCGGCTGATGCGTGCGGCACGGCAGGCGCACACCGGTCAGCACGAGCTCGAGATCGACGGCCTGCGCGTGGACCCGGGCACCGGCGAGGTCCTCGACGGCAACGAGGACGAGGACGACGAAACGTGAACCGCTACAAGGCGCACAGGATCGCGCGCTTTCGCGGGCGGGCGACGTCGCCGATGCCCGTCGAGTTGGTGCGTGACCGGGTGCTGATGCTCCGCGCGGCTGGCGTGTCGGCTCGGGCGCTGGCGCAGGCCTCGGGCTGCTCGGCGACGCTTGTCCGTGACATCGAGTCGGCGCGGTTCGCGACCGTGCAGCGGGCGATCGCGTTGCGGATCCTGCAGGTCCGGTTCGACTCGCTGATCGCGGCCCGCACCCGGCCTGCGGATCGGGTGCCGGCGACGGGCACTATCCGCCGCGTTCAGGCGCTGCTGGCGTTGGGGCACACGCACGCACAGATCACTGCGGCGGGAGGGCCCGGCTGGAAGTCGCAGTGGGTCACCCAGGACGTCAGCCGTGGCTGGACATTCCTGAGGTGCCACGAGGCCGCATGTGCCGCCTACGCGGCCCTGTCGGCGGTCCCCGGCGCGAGCGCACGCACGCGTGCCCGCGCGGCCGCAGCGGGCTACCTGCCGCCGCTCTGCTGGGACGACGAGGACCTCGACGACCCGTACGCGCCCCCCGCGGCGGCGAGGAGGGCAGCGTGAAGATCTACGTCGCCTCGTCGTGGCGTAACCCGACCCAGCCGATCGTCGTGGACTGCCTGCGCCGCGACGGGCACCAGGTGTACGACTTCCGGAACCCCGCCGGCGGGACGGGGTTCTCCTGGGCCGAGGTGAAGGCCTCGCTCGCTCCGTGCGTGCCCGGCAAGGGCTCGGACTGGCAGCGGGTCGACGACTACCTGGAGATGGTCAACCACCCTCGCGCAGTCGCCGGCTTCGCGTCCGACTTCGACGCGATGCAGTGGGCCGACGCGTGCGTGCTGGTCCTGCCTTGCGGGAAGTCCGCGCACCTCGAGCTCGGCTGGGCCGTCGGAGCTGGGAAGCGGACCGCGGTCCTCCTCGAGGACCCGGTCGAGCCCGAGCTGATGTACCGCATGGTCGACCACCTCGCGCCCACGCTCGTCGACCTGACCCGCTGGCTCGACAGGGTCGCCTGGGTCGCTGAGGCGGGTGCGTGATGGGCGCGCGCTCGCGGATCGGGTGGACGGATGCCTCGTGGAATCCGGTGACTGGCTGCACCGAGGTTAGCCCGGGCTGTGACCACTGCTACGCACGGGGCATCGCGGAGCGGTTCGCCGGGACGCCGGCCTACCCGCAGGGGTTCAAGGTGACGCTGCACCCGGAGCGGCTCGTGCTCCCGCTGCGGTGGGCCAAGCCACGGCAGGTGTTCGTCAACTCGATGAGCGACCTGTTCCACGCCGACGTGCCCGACGGGTACATCGCGCGGGCGTGGGAGGTGATGGCGCAGGCGCCGCAGCACACGTTCCAGATCCTTACCAAGCGGCACGCCCGGATGCGCTCGTGGGTGACCCGCTGGCACGACACGACCGGTGACGAACTCGTGGACGGCATCCCGATGCCGCGCGGGCCGGAGGCGGTTCGCGCGGTGTACTCCTCGCCACGGGCCCGTCTGTTCGCGGACATGCTCGACAGCATGGGCACGCCCCCGCCCGGGGCGGCGTACCCGCTGTACGACTGGATGGAAGGGCCCCGCTGGTTCCCGAACGTGCTGCACAACGTGTGGCTCGGCGTCTCGGCGGAGGACGACGCCAGGTTTGCGCTGCGGGTGCCCGCCCTGCTCGCGACGCCGGCTGCAGTCCGGTTCCTGTCGGCTGAGCCGCTCATCGGGCGGATCCAGCGCGCCCCGATCCGGCTGGCGGCCGAGGGAGGCCTGCACTGGGTGATTGTCGGCGGAGAGTCGGGCCCAGGCGCGCGGCGCATGGACCCGAGCTGGGTCGATGACATCGTCGAGACCTGCCAGGCCTACTCCGTATCGGTGTTCGTCAAGCAGCTCGGTTCCGTCCTGGCGAAGGAGCTCTCCGTGCCCGGCAAGGGCGACGACCCGAGCCTCTGGCCTGACGAGCTGCGCTCGCGGTGGCCGCAGCAGTGGCCAGTTGGGCACAGGCCTACGGGGTTGACGTCGTGAGCGACCAGCTGCGGGTGTTGACGGTGCGCCAGCCATGGGCGTGGGCGATCATCCACGGCGGCAAGGACGTCGAGAACCGAACGCGGAACATCGCCGGCGACTACCGCGGCCCGGTCGCGATCCACGCGGCACGCGAGTGGGACGACGCACTGTTCGTCGTTCCCCAGCACCCCGCGCTGCATGAGGCCCTCGTGCGCGCTCGACAGGAGCTGCCGTCGTACTCGGCTCTGCAGCAGCTGCTCGACGACCAGCGGGGGCACGTGATCGGCGTCGTCGACCTCGTGGACGTGCATGTCCGCGTGCCGGGCGACCAGTACACGAAGTGGTGCTCGCCCTGGGCTGAGCCGGACCACTTCCACCTAGTGATCGAGAACCCCCGCCCGCTCGCCAAGGCGGTGCCGGCCCGTGGCTTCCTCAGCCTCTGGCGCCCTGACGAGGCGCTCGCGGCCGCGATCTGGGAGCAGGTGGCGGCGTGACGCCTGCAGCCAAGACCGAGCGCCCGGCCCGGCCGGCGAAGCCTGTGGCGAAGTGGGTGGCCGAGGGTCGCGCCGTGGTGGTGTGCGCTGACGGCCCGCTGGCTTCGCGCTGGTACTTCGTGGACGACTGGAAGGCCTCTGTCGCCGCGGCGCAGCACCTGGTCGACGTGGGCGGGCAGGCGGGCTCGGTGTACCTGGAGTACGTCGCGACGGGGCGGACGATGCCGCACCCGAAGGAGCCCGTCGTCGGTCAGGTGCTGCGGTGGCGTCGCCCGGGTCTGGCTGCCTTGTC
Source organism: Actinomycetes bacterium (assembly GCA_023438885.1). Lineage (GTDB taxonomy): Bacteria > Actinomycetota > Actinomycetes > Actinomycetales > Cellulomonadaceae > Cellulomonas. Next base: position 3,167 of record JAEXPS010000244.1, on the reverse strand, counting down.
GACGTCGTCACGCCGGCGAGGTGGTGTCCGGTGAAGACGATCGTGTCGGTCCCACTGGACCTGCGTGCTGAGGCGCTGTCGGCCAACGGCCGGGAGCACTGGTCGGAGCGGCAGGCGCGCACCCGGGTCCTGCGGGACAAGGGCAAGGTCACGCACCGCGACGTGGCGCGGGAGTTCGGGCGCTACGGCGTGACCCGTGCCCGGCTGACCGTCCGGGTGACGTGGCCCGCAGACGGCCGGCGCCGGGACGTGGCGAACCTCGCCCCGACGATCAAGGCCCTCGTCGACGGCGCGATCGACGCCGGCGTGCTGCCCGACGACGACGACAAACACCTGGTCGGCCCGGACCTGCGGGTCTCCGACGCGGCCGGCGCCACCCGCACCGGACTGGCGTGGCTGCGGTTCGAGTGGGAACCGCTCGAGCCGAGCACCACCGTCGAGAGGAGCGAGGGATGAGCGGCGAGCGAGCGGTGCACCACCTGGTCGTGGCCATCGCGAAGGACGACATGGAGCCGGGCCACGAGTGGGACGAGCGACACCGCCGCGACGGCTGCGACGAGTGCAACACCGACCCGTTCAACATCGCGATCGAGTGCCCTGGTGTCGAAGCCGGACGCTGCGAGTGCTGGCAGGAGTGCGACACCTGCTGCGAGGCACTCGCGACGTTCAACGATGACGACGAAGCGCGGGACACCTACTTGGAAGGCGCCTACGACGGCGGCGAGAAGCACGGCGAGCCGCACCAGATGTTCGACGGCGAGCCGTGCGTTGCAGGCGGCGCCTGCTACCTGATCGAGGCGTCCGGGTGGGACATGCCGGAGTCCGCCTGGGAGATCGCCCGCAAGCGCGGCCCCGGTCGCTACCCGATCGACTGGGACGGCGGCGGCTTCGACGAGTTCACGGTCATCGACCTGACCGACAACGCGGGCGACCCCAATGTCTGAGCCCGCACCGGCCCGCGAGCACGACTTCGCGCACGACCCGCGCGCCGAGGCCGGCCGCCGCCGCAAGGCCCGCGCGCTCGCGGACGCGGCGATCGCGCTCGGCGTGTCGGACGACGACCTGCTGCCCGGCAAGGGCCACCGCGCCGCGGTGGTGAAGGCCGCCGGCGTACACACCCCCAGCGACGACACGTGGTTCGTCGTGCACCAGATGATGACGGAGAGGACAACCTGATGGCCACCCTGACCAAGACGCTCTGGGTCGACGACTCGGTGATGATCCCGGGCGACCAGAACGGCACGCCGCTGGGCCTGGCCCGCGTCGCCGCGGCGATCGCCGACCTGGGCGAGGTGTTCCCGGCGGGCACGCGCGACATCGACTTCTCGACGCTGACGGTGCGCGTCGAGAACGGCGAGCTCGTCGTCCTGTCGATCAGCACCCGCCCGAGGCCGGTCCAGTGACCGTCGACCCGCTGCCCCTGGTGGTCCCGCCCCGGCCGGCGCCGACGCTCGACGACGCGCGCGTGGAGAGAGTGCGGGCCGCGCTCGCGGACGTCGACCAGCTCGCTGGACCGAACTACGGACTCGTGACGGACTTCGAGGCGATCCTGGCCGTCCGGCGTGTGCGGCCGTTTCCGGTGCCGTCGTGGATCGTCGTCGAGGACCTGTGTGTCACCGCTCAGTGTTCCGATTGCGGGCAGCCGGTCGAGGACTCCGACATCGGGACGATCCACTACTCATCGATCGAGCAGGCTCGCAGCTCGCTCGCCCCGTCCGAGGATGATGCCGACCCTCCCTACGCGTTCGTGGCCGGCGACGACCTCGTGTGCTCGTCGTGCCGGGAGACGCGCGAGTGCAAGGCCGCAGACGCCGATCCCCGCACCCGGCGCGACCACCAGTGGCGTGAGATCTCGCGGCCGCCGACCATGCGCGGCATCCCGCCGAAGCTGTGGGTCTGCGACAACTGCGGCGAGCACGCCAGCACCGACCCGTCCGGGCCGCCCTCGGCGGCCGACCGATGACGTCGCCCCGCTGTGTCGAGTGCTGGCAGTGCCCGGTGTGCCTCCTGCAGGGCCAGACGGGCGAGGGACTCGAGCGGACCACGAGCCTCGCCGCGCACATGCGAGTGGTGCACCCGGGCGCCGGACCGGTCTGCAACGTCGATGAGGAGGGAGGTGAGGGCACATGACCGCCAGGTCCCACAGCCGGGCGCGTCGTCGCACGAAGCGACGCACGGCCGCCAACAACGCCCGCCGCGCCAAGCGCGGCTGACCGACCCGAACGAGAGGGACCCCAGCCTTGTCCTGGCAGAAGTCCAGCGATGGTGCAGCCACCCACCCGAAGCTGATGAAGATCGACGCGCTCCCGGATGCCGACGAGCGGCTGCGTCTCGAGGTGATGGGCTGGCTGTGGGGGCTGTCGACGATGTCGGCACAGCACGACGCCGACTACTACGTCGAGGTCGGGCAGTGCCGGATGCTCGGTGGGTCGCGGACCGACGTCCTGATCGCTGCGGCGATGCGGGTCGGGCTGCTCACCGAGCACACCATCGACGGCCTGCGGGTCTACAAGTTGCTCGAGGACGAGAACCTCTGGCACATCCGGTCCCGGGCAGAGAAGGAGTGGGCGGCCCAGCAGGAGGGCGACGCCAAGGACCCGGCGCTCAAGGTGCCGATGGTCCTGCGGGACGGCGACAACTGCCGCTACTGCGGCGTGCTGACCCAGTGGCGCGGCACCCGCCACCACGCGTCCTGGACGATGGACCACCGAGTGCCCGGTCAGGCCGGCACTGTGGAGACGGTGGTGGTGGCGTGCTGGCGCTGCAACACCTCGCGGAGCAACAACCCGCAATGGGACGACGACCATCCGCTGCGCCCGGTGCCGACCAGGCCGCTGTACGGCAGGTGGGCGGCCGAGTACCTGACCAACAACGGCTACCCGACGGTGCAGAACGTGCTCCGGGAGGCAGACGACGAGCGACCGACGCCCGCCGAGACGACAGAACCCGCACCCCAGCCGGGTGTGCGACCTGTCTCCGGCCCGGGCGACGACCCCGCACCGTCTCCTCGTCGTCGAGCGCGCCAGGACGGTCCGAAGTCCGCGGGCGGTCCGCCCGATATCGAGTCGCATTCGAGTGGCTCTCAGGGGCCGGCTACCGGCGCGGTGACTGCGCCTGGGTCGGGTCGAGTCGGGTCTGGGTCGGGTGTGGTCGGGTCAGGTGTGGAC
>JAEXPS010000241.1 GCA_023438885.1 Actinomycetes bacterium | reverse complement strand
ATCCACGAGCAGCTGCTGGCGGCGGCGGACGCACGCGCAGCCCGCGCCGCGGCCCCGGGGGTCGTCGTGCCCGCCGTCCGCGAGCGCGCCGCCGCGCTCGACGAGTCCGCCTTCACCCGCGGCCCGTTCGCCGCACGCAGGGCCGCGCAGGACGAGCGCCTTCGGCTGCCGGCGCTGCCGACGACGACCATCGGCTCCTTCCCGCAGACCCCGGAGATCCGGCTGGCCCGCGCGTCCCACGCCCGCGGCGAGCTGACCGATGCGCAGTACCAGGACGAGATGCGCGCGGAGATCCGGCGCGTGGTCGAGCTCCAGGAGGCCATCGGCCTCGACGTGCTGGTGCACGGCGAGCCGGAGCGCAACGACATGGTGCAGTACTTCGCGGAGAACCTCGACGGCTTCGCGGTGACGGTCAACGGCTGGGTGCAGTCGTACGGCTCGCGCTGTACGCGGCCGTCGATCCTGTGGGGCGACGTGTCGCGACCCCAGCCCATCACGGTCGAGTGGTCGTCGTACACGCAGTCCCTGACCCGCAAGCCGGTCAAGGGGATGCTCACCGGGCCGGTGACGATCCTCGCCTGGTCGTTCGTGCGTGACGACCAGCCCTTGGGCGACACCGCACGCCAGGTGGCCCTGGCCCTGCGTGACGAGATCGCGGACCTCGAGGCTGCCGGCATCGCGATCGTCCAGGTGGACGAGCCCGCGCTGCGCGAGCTGCTGCCGCTGCGGGCGAAGGACCACGCCGCGTACCTCGACTGGTCGGTGGGCGCGTTCCGGCTGGCCACCTCGGGCGCGCGCGCGGACACGCAGATCCACACCCACCTGTGCTACTCCGAGTTCGGGCAGATCTTCGGGGCGATCGACCGGCTGGACGCCGACGTCACCTCCATCGAGGCTGCGCGCTCGAAGATGGAGATCGTCGAGGACATCGCGGCCGCCGGCTACGAGCGAGGCATCGGCCCGGGCGTCTACGACATCCACTCGCCGCGCGTGCCGTCGGTCGAGGAGGTGACGGAGCTGCTGACGGGCGCCGCACTGGCGATCGACCCGTCGTTGCTGTGGGTCAACCCCGACTGCGGGCTCAAGACGCGCCGGTACGAGGAGGTCAACCCCTCGCTGGAGCACCTGGTGGCGGCCACGCGCGCGGTGCGCGCCACCCTGTGACGGCCGTTCCCCCGTTCGACCTAGCGCAGCGTCCATCGGCGAGCGCACCGTTCATCGCCGGGCGCAGAACTCGTCGCCGAACCCGTGCGTTCCGGCGGCCGGAACCCACCACCTCGCGCACGAGACCTGCGCTCGGCGCCGAGGGTCCCGGCAGGCGAAGGCCCCGGCGTCGCGCGACGCCGGGGCCTTGCGCTCGGGGGCTGATCAGGCCTGTGCGGAGCCCGCCTCCCGGGCCGGCTCCGAGGTGATGGTCGGGTGCTCGGCGGCGCCGTGCACCACGGCGATCTTGCGCGGCTTCGCCTCCTCGGCCACCGGGATGCTCAGCGTCAGCACGCCGTCCGTGTAGGTCGCGGTGATCTGGTCGAGCGCAAGCCCGCGGCCCACTGTCAGCTGGCGGGCGTAGGCCCCGACGGCACGCTCCCGCGTGAGCCACTGCGCGCCGCTCTCCTCGGTCGCGGCGGTGCGCTGCGCGCGGATCGTCAGGGTGCGGTCCTCGACGTTCACGTCGATGCTGCCCGGGTCCACGCCCGGAAGGTCGACGTGCAGCACGTAGTGGTCGCCGACCCGGTACAGGTCCATCGGCATCGCGGACGCGGCCCGCTCGGAGCTCAGCATCTGCCCCAGCATCCGGTCCATCTCAGCGAAGGGGTCGTAACGCGTAGCCATCAGCTCTCACCTCCCGAAACACAGGCCACGGCCTGCCCGCGGCCCGAGCGCCGGCGGCCTCACGGTCGCCTCGGCTACGTCTCTAGGACTAGCACTCGACGGTCTCGGCTGCCAGCCCGTTCGCGGGGGGCGAACCGCACTCGAGGGGCGTCAGGACGAGGGCGTCAGGGTGCCGCTCGACACGGCGGCGGCGAGGGCCTCGACGATGCGGACGTCGGCGTCCAGCCACGGCACGTCGAGCCACTGCCCGGAGGGCAGCCACCGCAGCTCGTCGTGCTCGACGAGCGGCTCGGGGATCCCGGAGGTGACCTCGACGAGCCACAGTCGCATCACGTAGCGGTCGGACAGCCGCCAGCTGCCGGCATCCGGGCCGGCGAGCTCCGGGCCGACGGCGACGCGGACCCCGAGCTCCTCGCGCAGCTCGCGGTGCAGCGCCTCCTCGGGGGACTCTCCCGGATCCACCTTGCCGCCTGGGAACTCCCATCGGCCGGCCAGGCTGGCGGGCGTGGCACGGCGCGCCGCCAAGAGCAGGCGCGGGTCGTCGAGGTCGTCGACGACGGCTCCCGCGACGACGAGCGTGGGTGCGGCCATGCCCGCAGTCTGCCAGCCCGCATGACGCCGCACGTCACGCGGGCCGGCGACGCGGGTCAGCCGATCCCGTGCTCCTTGGCCCACGCGACGGCCTCGGCGCGCGTGGAGGCGCCGATCTTGCGGTAGACGGAACGAACCTGCGACTTCACGGTGTTGCGCGTGACGAACAGTCGAGTGGCGATCTCCTCGAGCGTGACGTCCTCGGCCAGCTCGGCCAGCACGACCTTCTCGCGGCGGGTGAGCGGATCGCCCAAGATGGCCGACCTGCTGCTCGTCGTCTCCAGCATGCTCATGGTGCCCTCCGGTCTGCCGACGACCGCACGGCCCGTCCGGGCGGTCGTTGAACAGCTGCGTACCGGATGAGAGGGGGGCGATGACGCACTATGACGCCGGTTCTCCCCGCACCTCTCGTCATCACGATGCCCCCGTGGTGCCGAACGCGCTGCGCACAGAATGACTCGGGAGCGAGCGAAGAGATACACCTGGACCAGCATCTGGGCCCCGAGATCACTCGTTTGGAGCAAGGGACGAAGGTCCTGTAACCCAGTCGTGATCTCGATCCGGTGAAACCACCGACCTGGGCGAACCCGCGGCCCCTAAGGGGTCGAGAGGCCCGCGTACTCCTCGGCCGAGAGCAGCGCGCCGCGGGCGGTGACCTTCACCCGCAACAGCCAGCCGGCGCCGTACGGGTCGGCGTTGACCACGGCGGGGTCGTCGACCACCGCCTGGTTCACCTCCACCACGGTGCCCCCGACGGGCGAGAACAGCTCCGACACCGACTTGGTGGACTCGATCTCGCCGATCACCGCGCCCGGCGCGATCTCGTCGCCGACGGCGGGCAGCTCGACGTAGACGATGTCGCCCAGCGCGTCGGCGGCGACGTCGGTGATCCCCACCGTTGCGGGCTCACCGTCCGCGAGCCACTCGTGCTCGACCGTGTACTGCAGGTGGGTGGGCGGCGTGCCGCTCATGGGCTTCTCCTCGAGATGGGTCAACGGGGACGACGGTAGAAGGGAAGTGCCACCACGCGCACGGGTTCGGCCCGGCCGCGCACGTCGACGGCCAGCACGGTGCCCTCGGCGGAGACCTCCGGCGTCACGTAAGCCATCGCGATGGGGTGGCCGAGGGTCGGCGACGGGGCACCGGACGTCACGACTCCCACCGGGGTCTCACCGCGCACCACCGCGTACCCGTGCCGCGCGGCTCGGCGGGTCTTTCCGGCCAGGCCGACGAGCACGCGGGGAGGTGCCGCGTGCGCCCGCGCGGCCAGCGCGGCTCGCCCGACGAAGTCGGCGGGCTCACCGTCCGGACCGACCTTGTCCAGCACGACGACCCGGCCGAGCCCGGCGTCGAACGGCGTCGTGGTGCGGTCGAGCTCGTTGCCGTACAGCGGCATGCCGGCTTCCAGCCGCAGGCTGTCCCGCGAGGCGAGCCCTGCCGGGACGAGCCCGAACGGCTCACCCGCGGCGAGCAGCGCCCGCCACAGGGCGGCCGCTCGCGGGGCGTCGATCCAGATCTCGTAGCCGTCCTCGCCGGTGTACCCGGTGCGGCCGACGAGCACGGGCTCGCCCTCGAACCGCATCCGCATCGCGGCGTAGTACCTGAGCTCGTCGAACGCCGTGCCGCCGGCGATCGCGGCGTCCTCGTCCAGGCCGGCGGTCGCCTGCAGGATCTGCGCCGCACGCGGCCCCTGCACCGCGATCAGCGCCGTGGTGTCGGAGTCGTCGCGCAGCGTCACGTCGAAGCCCTCGGCGCGGTCGACGAGCTCCGCCGCCACGACCGGGGCGTTCGAGGCGTTGGCGACCACCATGTACTCGGCGTCGCCGGTGCGGTAGACCACGAGGTCGTCGATCACCCCGCCGTCCGGCGCGCAGATCATCGTGTAGCGCGCGCCCATCAGCCGCACCTTCGAGATCGCGCCGACGAGGGCGTAGTCCAGGAACGCTGGGGCGTCGGGGCCGGCGACGGTGATCTCGCCCATGTGCGAGAGGTCGAACAGCCCGGCCGCCTGCCGCACCGCGAGGTGCTCGGCGAGGTCGGAGGTGTACCGCAGCGGCATCTGCCACCCGGCGAAGGGCGTCATCGTCGCACCGAGCGCCGTGTGCTCGTCGTGCAGCGGCGAGAGCTTGTCGGTCACTGTCCCTCTCTTCTCTTCACTCAGTCCTTGCGTCCGAGGATGTGGTCGCTGGAGCAGCCACTTGCTCGGACGCAGCGGGAGGTCAGGGGGTGGGTTCGGCGGTGGGCTCGGCGTAGGCCTCGACGGGCGGGCAGGCGCAGACGAGGTGGCGATCGCCGTAGGCACCGTCGATGCGGCGCACGGGCGGCCAGTACTTGGCTGCGCGCAGCGACGGCACGGGGTACGCGGCGGTCTCGCGGCTGTACGGGTGCGTCCACTCGGTCGCCGTGACGGCGCTCGCGGTGTGCGGGGCGTTGCGCAGCGGGGAGTCGTCGAGCGGCCAGGTGCCGGCGGCGACCTCGTCGATCTCGCCGCGGATCGCGACCATCGCGTCCACGAACCGGTCGAGCTCGGCGAGGTCCTCGCTCTCCGTGGGTTCCACCATGAGCGTGCCCGGCACCGGGAAGGCCAGCGTGGGGGCGTGGAAGCCGTAGTCGGCCAGCCGCTTGGCGACGTCCTCGGCCGTGACGCCCGTCGCCTTGGTCAGCGGACGCACGTCGAGGATGCACTCGTGGGCGACGAGCCCGCCGGGGCCGGTGTACAGCACGGGGAAGTGGTCGCGGAGCCGCGCGGCGACGTAGTTGGCCGCCAGGACCGCGGACTCGGTCGCCCGGCGCAGACCGTCCGGCCCCATGAGCGCGACGTACGCCCAGGAGATCGGCAGGATCCCTGCCGACCCCCACCGCGCCGCGGCGACCGGTGCCACCGCGCCCTCCGCCGGCACGCCGGGGGTCGGGTCGCCCGGGAGGAAGGGTGCCAGGTGGGACTTCACTGCCACCGGGCCGACGCCCGGGCCACCGCCGCCGTGCGGGATGCAGAAGGTCTTGTGCAAGTTGAGATGACTGACGTCGCCGCCCAGCTCGCCCGGCCGGGCCAGCCCGACCAGCGCGTTGAGGTTGGCGCCGTCGATGTAGACCTGGCCGCCGGCGGCGTGGACCAGCTCGGTGACGACCTTGACGTGCTCCTCGAAGACGCCGTGCGTCGAGGGGTAGGTCAGCATGATCGCCGCCACCCGCTCGCCGTGCTCGGCGAGCTTGGTGCGCAGGTCGTCGAGGTCGATCTCACCGTTCTCGGCCGTGGCGACCACGACGACGCGCAGGCCCGCCAGCGCGGCCGACGCGGCGTTGGTGCCGTGCGCCGAGGCCGGGATCAGGCAGAGGTCGCGATGCGTCTCGCCGCGGCTGCGGTGGTACGCGCCGATCGCGAGCAGGCCGGCGTACTCGCCCTGGCTCCCGGCGTTGGGTTGCAGGCTGACCTCGTCGTACCCGGTGATCTCCGCGAGCCAGGTCGCGAGGTCGCCGACGAGCTGCGCGTAGCCGCGCGTCTGGTCGGCGGGAGCGTACGGGTGGATGTCGGCGAACCCGGGCCAGCTGATCGGCTCCATCTCGACCGCGGCGTTGAGCTTCATGGTGCAGCTGCCGAGCGGGATCATCGTGCGGTCGAGCGCGAGGTCCTGGTCGCTCAGGCGGCGCAGGTAGCGCAGCAGGGCCGTCTCGCTGCGGTGACGGTGGAACACCGGGTGCGTCAGGTACTCGCTGGTGCGGGCGTATGCCTCCGGAATGGCCGTGGTTGCGTCCGCGGGTGACGGCCCGGCGGCGCTGGGCGAGGCTTCGGTGAAGGCGCTGATCACCGCGGCGACGTGGGTCTCGGTCGTGGTCTCGTCGCAGGAGATCTGGACGTGGTCCTCGTCGGGGGACCAGAGGTTCACGGCTCGGGCGCGGGCCGCCTCGACCACGGCAGCGGCGCGGCCGGGGACGCGAGTGCGGACCGTGTCGAAGAAGGCGTCGTGCTCCACCTCGATGCCGGCGGCGCGCAGGCCGGCGGCCACGGCCGTGGTGCGGGAGTGGACGCGCTCGGCGATGGCGCGCAGGCCGTCGGGGCCGTGGTGCACGGCGTACATCGCGGCGACGATCGCCAGGAGCGCCTGGGCCGTGCAGATGTTGCTCGTCGCCTTCTCGCGGCGGATGTGCTGCTCACGGGTCTGCAGCGCCAGGCGGTAGGCCGGGGCGCCGTCGGCATCGACCGAGACACCGACCAGCCGGCCGGGAAGCTGGCGCTCGAGGCCTGCGCGGACGGCGAGGAAGGCCGCGTGCGGCCCGCCCCCGAACAGCGGGACGCCGAACCGCTGCGCGGAGCCGACCGCGACGTCCGCGCCCAGGTCACCCGGCGCGGCGATCAGGGTGAGGGCCAACAGGTCGGCGGCGACCGTGACCAGGGCGCCGCGCGCATGGGCTGCCTCGACCACCGCGGCGACGTCGTGGATGCGGCCCGACGCGCCCACCTGCTGCACCACGACGCCGATCAGGTCACCCTCGACGGCGGGCAGGCCGACGGAGAGGTCGGCCACCAGGAGGGGCAGGCCCAGATGCTCGGCGCGGCCTCGGGCCACGGCGAGAGACTGGCCGAACAGGTCGGCGTCCAGCACCACGGTGCCGGGCTTGTTCCTGGCGGCACGCCACATCAGCGTGACCGCCTCGGCGACGGCCGTGGCCTCGTCGAGCAGCGAGGCTCCGGCCACCGGCAGGGCGGTGAGGTCCTCGACCACCTGCTGGAACGTCAGCATCGCCTCGAGCCGGCCCTGGCTGATCTCCGCCTGGTACGGGGTGTAGCTCGTGTACCAGGCCGGCGACTCGAGGACGTTGCGACGGATCACGGCCGGCGTCACGGTGCCGTAGTAGCCCTGGCCGATCATCGACGTCAGCGGGCGGTTGGCGTCGGCGAGGCCGCGCAGGGCGGCGAGCACCTGCGTCTCACTGCGGGCTGCCGGCAGGTCGAGCGGCCGCTGCGTGCGGATCGCGGCGGGCACGGCCGCGTCGACGAGCGCGTCGAGGTCGTCGTACCCGATCGCGGCGAGCATGCGGGTGACCTCGGCGCCACGCGGGCCGATGTGGCGATCGGCGAACTCGCGGGCGATGGCAGGGTCGCTCACGCCGGGGCCTCCTGTCGGGTCGCCCGGCGCGCTCGCGCCGGGACGGTTGAGGGGCCTCCCCGCTCTGTCATCCGCGCGCCGAGGCACGCGACCTGAGAGTTTTGCCGGTCCGCCTGTGCGGGACGCGCCGGCTTGCACCGTCGGCGGGCCCTTGCGGGCCGCTTTCCAGAGTCGCCTCGCCGCGGCGGTACGGGTGCCTGAGAGATTCCCGGGGAGGGTTGCCCCAACGGCGCCCCGCACGTGGCGGGGACTCTCCCGCCGTGGCTCGAGCAGCGTGTTCAGTTGTCTGCGCCCAGGCTACGGGACGACGACCCCACCCACCTACCCGCCCGCACCCTCAGGTCGGGGGCTGGATCACCAGGGCGTCGCTCGTCGCTCCGGCGGCACGGGCGGCCTCGATCACGTCCTCGACGTCCACCAGCGAGCCCTCCACCAGCACCGGCTCACCGTCGGCGGCCTCACCGGACCAGCCCACCAGCGTGTGCTCCGGCGGGGAGAACTGCGTGCCCGGAGGCAGGTGCACCACGGCCGCGGCGCGCACGCCCAGGTCGTCGGCGCGGCGCACCACCAGCCCGCGCACCATCGGCAGGCGCTCCACCGCGCGCATCAGCACGTGCTGGCGGCGTTCACCGGTGCGGAAGGTGACGATCACCAGGCCGGTGGCGTCCCGCACGTCGGCCGTCGCCAGGGAGTCGAAGCTGACGCCTCTCGTCGCGAACACCCCCGCCAGCGCGGCGATCGTTCCGGTGTGGTCGTCCGCCCGCACGAAGGCGACCCACCGCGCGTCGTCGGTGTCCTCGAGGTCGACGGCGTCCTCGATCTCCTCGGCGGTCATGCCTCAGGGTCCCGCGCCGGGCACCACGGTGCCAGCCCGGCAGCGATGCCCGCCGCGACCGCCGCCAGGCGCCGTTCCTCGTCGGGCGCCGGGGTGTCCAGGAGCACGCGGGTCCAGCCCTCCGGGCCGAGCACCACCGGCACCCCGAGCACGCCGTGCACCGGCTCGCCCGCCAGCGACACCTCACCGTCCAGCGCCACCTGCCCCGCCACCACGATGTCGCGGCCGTCGAGGATCGTGTCGACCAGGTCGATGGTGGCGCTCGCGGTCCCGGCCGCGGTCTTCGCGCCGCTGCGGTGGGTGAGGTAGGGCCGCACCACGACCCGCAGGTCCGGCGGCAGCGTGTCGATGAAGCGGTAGCCCTCCTCGACGTCCGTCTGGCCGAGGTGCGCGTGCGCGGCGGCGATCTCGGCCGCGAAGTCGTCGAGCGAACGCTGCCTGCGCACCCGCGCCACCGCGCGCTCCCGCTCGCCGCGCTGCAGGCCGGTGACGCGAACCGACGACCACAGCGGCACCGCGCCGAAGCCGTGCTCCCCGCCGACGAACCCGCCGACCACGTGCCGGCGCACGCCGAGCGACGTCGCGACCTCACGCCGGAACCGCAGGGTGTCGAGCCAGGCACCCATGCCGATCACCCGCTGCGCGCCCAGCCGCTGCGCGAACACCGAGACGCCCAGCTCGACGGGGTTGGTGACGACGATGACCACCTCGGACCCCGAGCCGTGCTCCGCGAGCGCGTCCGCGTACGCGGCGAGCACCGCGTGGTTGTCGGCGGCCAGCTCGGCGCGATCCGCGGAGCCGCCGTTGCTCGGGTGCGTGCGCCCGGCGGCCACCACCACGACGTCGGCCACCACGTCCTGCGGAGTCAGGGCGACGTCGATGATCGGCGCGTGCTCGTCGTACGCGTCGATGAGGTCCGCCCGCAGGCCGTGGGTCGCCCGGGCGGAGGGGCCGTCCTCGCGCCCGACGAGCTGCAGGCGCGAGCTCGTCGGGAGCAGTGCCCGCTCCACGAGCTGGGTGCAGACCTGGCGCCCGACGTCGCCCGTCGCACCGAGGACGGCGACGTCCACCTAGAACTCCTCGTGGGTGGCGGGGTCGGCGGCCGGGAGCCGGCCGTGGCCGAGGGCGGTGAGCGCGGCGACCTCGTCGTCGGTCAGCTCGAAGCCGACGACGTCGAGGTTGGCCCGCTGGTTCTCCGTCCGCCGCGACCTGGGCAACGGGAGGACGCCGCGCTGGATGTCCCAGCGCAGCACCACCTGCGACGGCGTGCGGCCGTGGGCGGCGGCGATCGCCGCGATGGTCGGGTCGCCCAGCAGTGCGCCGCTCGCGCCGCCGAGCGGGCTCCACGCCTGCGTGCGGACGCCGAGCGCCTCGTGGTACTCGACGAGCGCGGTCTGGGGGTACCACGGGTGCAGCTCGACCTGGTTGACCGCGGGCGTCACCCCGGTGGCGCCGATCACCGCGTCCAGGTGCTCGGGCAGGAAGTTGGAGACGCCGATCGAGCGCAGCAGCCCGCGGTCGCGGCACTCGATCAGCGCCTCCCACGCCTCGAGGTACAGGTCCCGCTGCGGCAGCGGCCAGTGGATGAGGTAGAGGTCGAGGTAGTCCAGGCCGGTGCGCAGCACGGACTCCTCGACCGCGGCGATCGCCGCCTCGCGGGCGTGGTACCGGCCGGGCAGCTTCGAGGTGATCACCAGCTCCTCGCGCGGCACGCCCGAAGCACGCACCGCGGCACCCACCGCACCCTCGTTGTCGTAGTTGAACGCCGAGTCGATGAGGCGGTACCCGGCGGCGATCGCGTCGGCGATCGCCGCGGCCCCCCGCTGGCCGCGCAGCGGGTAGGTGCCGAACCCGATCGCCGGGATCGTCGTGCCGTCGTTGAGCGTGTACTGCGGGATCGCCATGCCGCCTGTCCTTCGTCGTCACCGGTCGCCCTACCCTGCCACGGCCGCGACGTCGAGCCGGGCCGCGCGGCGCTACGCCAGGCCGCCCTGCCAGGCGACGATGCGCCGCACCGCCTCCGCGAGGTCGTCGGGCTCCACCGCGAACGAGAGCCGCACCCAGTCGCGCCCGCCGGCCGGGTCGAAGTCGGTGCCCGGCGTCAGCGCGACGCCGGCCTCGGCGAGCAGCCGCTCGCAGTAGGCCGGGGAGTCCAGGCCGAACAGCGCCACGTTCCCGTACAGGTAGAACGCCCCGTCCGCGGGCGCGACGTCCCAGCCCAGAGCCGGCACGGCCGCCAGCAGCAGGTCGCGGCACACCGCGTAGCGCTCCGTCGCCTGGCGCGCCGCTGCCAGTCCCTCCGGCGTGAACGCCGCGAGCGCGGCGTGCTGCGCCAGGCTCGGCGGGCACAGTGCGAGGTTCCCCGCCAGCGCCGCGACGGGTTCGACGAGGTCGTCGGGCAGCACCAGCCAGCCGAGCCGCCAGCCGGTCATCCCCCAGAACTTGGAGAACGAGCTGACGACGACGGCGCCGGGCGCGCCGGCGGCGGTGGCCGCGAGCGGGGCACCGGCGTAGGTGATGCCGTGGTAGATCTCGTCGGACACCAGCCGCACGCCGGCCTGCGCGCACCAGGACGCGAGGGCCGCGAGCTCGCCGGGCGTGACCATGGTGCCCGTCGGGTTGGCGGGGCTGGCCAGCACCAGCCCGTCGAGCGGGCCGGCCGCCGCGAGCTGGGCAGGCGTCGGCTGGTAGCGCTGCGCCGGCCCGCAGGGCAGGTCGACGACCTCGCAGCCGAGCGCCGCCAGGATGTTGGCGTACGCCGGGTAGCCCGGCCGGGCCAGGGCCACCCGGTCGCCCTCGTCGAACGCCGCGAGGAACGCCAGCAGGAACGCGCCCGACGACCCCGTCGCCACCGCGACCCGGCCCGGGTCCACCGTCACGCCGTACGTGTCGGCGTAGTGGGCGGCCAGCGCCGCACGCAGCGCCGGAGTGCCGGTGGGCTCCGTGTAGCCGAGGTCGCCGCCGGCGACGAGCGCGGCAGCCGCCTGCCGCACCGCGGCGGGAGCGCCCGACGAAGGCTCGCCGGCGCACAGCACGATGACGTCCTCCCCGGCGGCCCGCCGGGCCTTCGCGGCGGCGAGGATCTCCATGACGGCGAACGGGGGCACGTGGGAGCGGCGGGCGACCTTCACGGCGCCATCCTCGACCAACCTGGCCGCCGTTGTGCGCGGTGCGTGCCCTCGGCTTCCGCCGGGTCACTCGTCCGGCGGGGCCGGGCGTTCGGGACCACCATGAGCGGGTGGAGATCGTCGCGGGAGACGAACGGATCCTGGCCAGGCCCGGGCGAGCCTGGCGCGGGGTCGGGCTGGCGCTGCTGGCTCTCGCCGTGGTGATCGGGGCGGTGTTCCTCGACAGCACCACCGTGACCTCGAACGCCGACCAGGCCGACCTGGCGTTCGGCCTCCCGCTGGCGTGGGTGGAGCAGGACCAGTCCTCGCTCGAGCCGCCGTTCCCGGCCGAGGCGAGCGTCCTGTCCCCGACCGAGTACCCGACGCGCATCGCGTGGCTGCCGTTCGTCGCCGATGTCGCCCTGGTGCTGGGCACGCTGGCGCTCCTCGGGGTCGCCGGCCGCTGGCTGGTGCTGCGGCTGCAGCGCCCGTAGGCGGCTAGCGGCCCAGGGCCGCCTTCACGTGCTCGACGACTCCGTCGGCCGCCGCCTCGATCTGCTCCAGGCACGCCTCGAACTCGAGCGGGCCGCCGTACCACGGGTCGTCGATGTCGAGCCGGTGCTCGTCCCGCTCGTCGGTGACGGAGGGCGCCGCCGGGTCGAACCGGCGGTACATCACCACGGCCGCGTCCGGCGCCAGCCGGCGCAGCGCACGGGCGTGCGCGCTGGTCATCGGCAGGATCAGGTCACGTGAGGCGAGGTCGGCCGCACGCACCTGGCGGGCGGAGTGCCCGTCACCGGCGGGGTAGCCGTGGGCGACCAGCACCCGGCGGGCGCGGCGGTCGACCGGGTTGCCGTGCTCCTCGTCGGAGATCCCGGTGGAGTCGACCACCACCTGGTCAGGGCCGAGCCCTGCCGCGGCGAGGCGCTCGCGGAGCACCACCTCGGCCATCGGCGAGCGGCAGATGTTGCCGGTGCAGACGGTCATCACGCGGTACGGCATCGGCCCATCATGCCGAAGACCAGGTGCGTCAGTCGGCGCTGCCCCAGCGGAGCAGCAGGGAGCCGCCGATCAGCACCGCGCCGACGACCCGAAGAGCGACGAGCAGCGACGAGACCACCGACAGGGAGTCGAGGACGTACCTGCCGAGGACCTCGGTCGGAGGGTTCAACGCAGCCTTCACCAGGAGGTGCTCGACCGCGATGGTCGCGACGACCAACGCTGCCCCGGACCACAGCAGCACGTTCAGCCGGTACGCCCGGGGCTTGCGCGCCACCCACGGGATCCTCGTCGGGAAGTCCAGGTCGTCGATGTCGCTCATGATCGTCCCCCTGAGTGCCGGACGGCCCCGGTGCTCCGCTGCGACCGCCGCCTGGAGACTAGCGCGGGCCTCGCCTCAGTCGCGGGCGGTCAGCACCACCGGCCCGGCCGCCGTCAGCGCGATCGTGTGCTCGAAGTGCGCCGCGAGCGAGCCGTCGGCCGAGCGGATGGTCCAGCCGTCGTCGTCGATCGTGTAGTCGTCGCCCCCGGCCATGAACCACGGCTCGATGGCCACCACCAGGCCCGGGCGCAGCTTGAGCCCCGTGCGCCGGCGGCCCAGGTTGGCCACGTGCGGCTCCTCGTGCATGGTGCGGCCCACGCCGTGCCCGCCGAAGTCGCCGTTGATGCCGTAGCCCGCGGCCCGGCCCACGGCGCCGATCGCCGCGGAGACGTCGCCCATCCGCTTGCCGGGCCGTGCGGCCGCGATCCCCGCCTCCAGGGCCTGTGCCGTGGTGGCGATCAGGCGGGTGGCCTCGTCGGACGGCGTGCCGAGCTGGAAGGTCAGCGCGGAGTCGGCGACCCAGCCGCCCAGCTCGGCCGCGAAGTCGATCGACACCACGTCGCCGTCGCGCAGCGCCTGCTCGGACGGCAGGCCGTGCAGCGCGGCGTCGTTGACGGAGACGCAGAGCACGCCGGGGTACGGCATCGCGCCGAACGACGGGTGATAGCCCAGGTAGACGGAGCGCGCGCCTGCGCGCGCGATCAGCTCGGCGGCGTGCGCGTCGAGGTCCTTCGTCGTCTGCCCCACCCGAGCGAACTCGCTCAGCGAGGACAGCACGGACGCGACGAAGGCGCCGGCGGGACGCATCTGCTCGATCTCGGCGGGGGTCTTGAGGGCCACGCCCCCACTGTGTCATGCACGTGCGGTGCGTTCCCGCGCGTGCGGTGCGGTTGCAGACGCACCGCGGGCGTGCAGACGCACCGCAGGCCTCGGGCACGGCGGAGAACAGCGCGGCAGCCCCGGGGCAGGGAACAGCCCGTGGGCCGGGCCCCTGACGGGGCCCTGCCGCGATGGACGACGTCGCGGCTCCCACGGGCTGCGGTGGCTGCCGGATGTCGCTCGCCGCTGACGGCGGCGGACGAGGCAGTCCGTCCGGTCATCGGGCGGCTAGCGGACAGCCACCTCACGCGTCCTGGAGTACTTCATTGTCCGGACCACCTCCTTTCCCGTGTCCGACGACGGTACGTCGCCCGCCGGCACCAGCCAAGAGGTTTACGAGCGGGCGCGGCGCCGGGGCGGCAGCAGGGCGACGACGACAGCCAGCGCGGTGGCCAAGGCGGCGATGCGCCACAGCGCGCCCTGCCCGGTCACCACCAACGCGACCAGCGACAGCGCCTGGA
Organism: Actinomycetes bacterium; assembly: GCA_023438885.1. Lineage (GTDB taxonomy): Bacteria > Actinomycetota > Actinomycetes > Actinomycetales > Cellulomonadaceae > Cellulomonas. The sequence continues at coordinate 8,311 of JAEXPS010000241.1, read as the reverse complement.
GCCCGGCCTGCACCGGCACGGCGCGGCGCAGCATCAGCAGGGGCACGGCGAGCTCCACCTTCGCCCCCCACGGCACGCGCGCGGCAAGCGTCGCCACGACCACCAGCAGGTGCGTCGCGAGCACCAGCGCCGCCAGCCGCGGCCAGCTCAGCGGGTCCTCGCCCAGCACCAGCAGCCCGACGAGCAGCACCAGCCCTCCCTGGTAGCCACCCTGCGGCCACACCGTGACCGCGACGACGAACAGCACCGCCAGCACGTGCACCACCACCGCGCCCGAGCCGCCGACGCCCTGGACGTCTGCCGCTACCGCCGCGAGCGCCGCCGCCGCACCGGCCGCGGCCCGCACCAGGCCGCTCGGCACGGTCCGCACGCCCTCGAGGGACACCGCGACCGCACGGCCCTCCTCACGCAGCGTCCGCAGCGCACGCATCCCGTCGGACGTCATGCGGGCACCCCCGCTCCCGGGCGGCGCTGGTCACGGTGGGCGAGGGCCGCCAGTGTCACGGCGGGCTCGTCGCGCCAGGTGACCACCTCGACGTCGAGGTCGCGCAGGTCGGCCAGCCGGTCCTCGCGGGAGACCAGCACCAGTCGGGTCGCGGCGGCGGCGCGGTCGGCCAGGTGCGCGGTCCGTAGCTGCGGCAGCACGTCGACGGCCACCACGCGGTGGCCGATCTGCCGCCATGCGGCGGCCGCCTGGGCCGAGTCGTCGTCCAGGAAGGTCGAGAACACCACGACGAGCGCGCCGGACGGCAGCCGTGGCGAGCGCACCCGCCTGCGGGACGCTCCCTCGGGGCGGGTCGTCGCCAGGCCGTGCGTGATGCGGTCCAGCTGCCGGCGGCCGCCGCCGGGTGGGAGCGGGCGGCGCAGCACGCCGAGGTCGTCGAGCCCCACCCGGTCGCCGGTGGCGAGGAACGCCCGCGCCACCGAGGCGGCTGCCCGGCGCGCGACGTCGAGGGAGGTGGGGTCGTCGGGCCGGATCGCCGCCGCCGAGCCCGCCCAGGTGCGCGGGTCGGGGCCCACCTCGTCGCGCGAGTCGACCACGAGCATCACGACCGCCTCCGCCAGCGCGTGCTCGCCGCGCACGTACAGCTCGGCCAGGCCCGGGGAGCGGCGGGCGGTCACCCGCCAGTCGATGCGCCGCAGCCGGTCGCCGGGGATGAACGCGTGCACGTCCCGCAGGTCGCCGCCCTCGCCGGGGCGCCGTGAGCCGTGGGTGCCGGTCAGCCCGCGCAACCGGGGTGGCAGCGGCGTCTCGCGCAGCGGCACGGCGTGCGGCAGCACCACCGTGGTGCGCGTCACCGGCTCCGCCGCGACGCTCAACGACGCCCCGCCCGGCCCGATGCCCTGCGCCTCCACGGTTGCGACCTCGATGGGCCCGGTGCGCACGGTGTGCACCGCGACGGGGACGTCCCGCGCCTCGTCGACCTCGAGCAGCACCTCGTCACCGGGCAGCCCTTCGCGGTGCAGGCCCACGAGGACCGCCGTCGCGCCGGCCGGGGCCTCCACGTGCAGCGTGGCCCGGACCGTGCCCTCGCCACCCGCTTCGTCGGCGCGCTCGAGGGCGACCCGCACCGCACCCTCGGGGCGCCGCAGCAGGTCGCGCGCGCCGACCACCAGGGGCACCGCGCCGACGAGCGCGACGTCGGCCCGCCCGGCGAAGGCACCGACGACGAGCAGCACGCCGCCGGCCATCGCGGTGGCGACGGCCGCCCCCGCCCGGTGCCACTGGGTCAACGAGATCCCCGCGCGGTCGTCGGGCCCGCGACGTGCTCCAGGACCTCCCGGACCACCTGCTGAGGCGCGGTGCCCACCGCCCACGCCTGCGGCGACAGCGACAGCCGGTGCGCCAGCGCGGCCACCCCCACCGCCTTGACGTCCTCCGGCAGCACGTAGTCGCGCCCGTCGAGCACCGCGAGCGCGCGGGCGACCAGGACCAGCGCCTGCGACCCGCGCGGCGACGCACCCACCTCGACGGCCGCGTGCGAGCGGGTCGCCGCGGCGAGGTCCACGCAGTAGCGCAGCACGTCGGCGTCCACCGGCACCGACTCCACGCCGGCCTGCATCGCGCGCAGAGTGTCGGCGTCGACCACCTGCCGCACCGGTGCCCACTCGACGCGCCGCGCCAGCCGGCGGGCGAGCACGTCCACCTCGGCGTCGGCCGTGGGGTAGCCGACGGCCAGGCGCACCATGAACCGGTCGAGCTGCGCCTCGGGCAGCGGGTACGTGCCCTCGTACTCCACCGGGTTGGACGTGGCGACCACGAAGAACGGCTCCGCCAGCTGGTGGGTGTGCCCATCGACGGTCACCTGCCGCTCGGCCATCGCCTCCAGCAGGGCCGACTGCGTCTTCGGGGCGGTGCGGTTGATCTCGTCGGCCAGCAGCAGGCCCGCGAACACCGGGCCGGGCCGGAACTCGAAGGTCGCCGTCGCGGGATCGAACACCGACGACCCCGTGATGTCCGAGGGCAGCAGGTCCGGCGTGCACTGCACCCGGCGGAAGTCCAGCCCCAGCGCCTGCGCCAGCGAGCGCGCGGCGAGGGTCTTGCCGAGGCCGGGCACGTCCTCGAACAGCACGTGACCACTGGCCAGGAGCGCGGCCAGGGCCAGCCGCAGCGGCTCGCGCATGCCGACCACCACGGTGCCGACCTCGTCGAGCACCGCCTGCCCACGGGCGGCGACCTCGGGGACGGCGAGCGGCGTCGGGTTCATCGGGGGTTGCTCCTCACGGTGCGGGTGGCCCCACCGGGGCCGAGGCGTTCCAGGACCTTGGCGGTGTGCTCGATGTCGGACAAGCGGGGCCAGGGCTCGCGCACGCACGTCAGCGTGGCGTGAGCCCGGGGCCCGATCAGCGCGCGGACGGCAGGCTCGTCGTCGTCGGACGCCAGGTCCAGCCCGTGCCGGGCGAGGCGGTGCGCGGCGATCTCCTGCGTGCGCTGCAGCGCGTGGCGGCTGATGCGCCCCTCCCGGCCGGCCAGCGCCCAGGTCAGCTCCAGGGCGTCGCGCCGCTCGCCCTGCCGCGGCGCCTTGGGCGGCAGCCAGCGCAGCGGTTCCGTGCCGGGATCCAGGCGCTGCTCGACGAGGAACAGCGTGGTGATGCCGATGCCGACCGCGATGGCCGTGGCAGGGTCGAGGACCAGCACCCACCCGACGACGCCGACGAGCAACCCGACGACGACGCCGGGCCACGCGCGCCTCACGACGCCGCTCCCGGCCGCACGCCGGCCAGACCCGCGGCCAGCGTGTCGAGCGCCTGCCCGGCCGCCGTGACGTCCGCCGGCGTCACCGGGTGCTCGCTGAACCGGGCACCGTGGTAGAGCCTCAGCAGCGCGCGGGCGGCCCGCGGGTCGGCGGGCGTGCGGTCCAGGAGCGCCAGCGTGAACTCGCTCGCCGTCTGCGCGGGCTCGCGCTCGATGCCGCACTCGCCGGCGGCCTCCTCGAGCGCCAGCCACGCGGCGACCACCGCGTCGCCCGGCGGCAGGTCCGCGCGCAGGGCCCGCCAGGCCTGCGTCACGCCCTCGTGGAGCACCTCCTGCGCCGTCTCGTCCAGCTCCTCGTCGAGAGCCAGGCCGCCGGGTGCGGTCGGTGCGGCATTGCCTCGGTCGATGCCCTGCCACCAGCCGCGCAGCAGACCGCGCAGTCGCCGTGCCAGCAGGGCGAGCCCCACGACCACCGCCGCGATGGCGACCCAGCGCACGACGTCGCCCACCCACCCCGGCAGTGCCCTGGTGCCGAACTCGACATCCTCCTCCGCAGGCGGGGGTGTCGCCGTGTCCATCGGCGGCAGGGTGATGCTCGCGTCCATCCATGCAGGCGGGTCGTGCCAGCGCACGACGAGCGGGCCGGCGAGCGCTGCGAGGATCACCGCCACGGCGACCAGGGCAATGACGAGCGCCTCCCGCTGCCGGCTCGTCACGCGCCCCGTCGCCACCCGGCGAGCCTAGCCAGCGCGCAGCCGCAGGACGGCGAATCGGAACGTTCGGGCTCGCCGGCGCCCCGGCCGGCCCGGACATGACGAAGGCCCGGACCTTCGGACCCGGGCCTTCCATCTGTGCGCGAGGGGGGACGTGAACCCTCTCAAGGATGCAGGCCAGGGGGTCGCACCCGCGGAATCTCAGGAGATCGGGTGTTTCGGCAGGTCACCGCGGTGTTTCGGGCGGCGATCAACGCTGTGGACCAGCGGGTGTGGACGGGAACGTGGAGTCGGGTCGCCGCCGCAGGTTACGGGGCGTGACTGCCACCAGCGCGCGGGGCCGCCAGCCCGTGCTCGTAGGCGGCGATGACCAGCTGGGCGCGGTCACGGGCGTGCAGCTTGGCCAGCAGGTTGCCGACATGGGTCTTGACCGTCTTGACCGAGATGAACAGCGACGCGGCGATCTCGTCATTCGAGAGTCCGTGCGCCACGTGGCTCAGCACGTCCAGCTCGCGCGCAGTGAGGTGATCGAGGGCTGGGCTCGGGCGCGCGGCCGGGCGGGCAACGTAGTGCTCGACCAGCCTCCGCAGGATCGCCGGGGCGAACAGCGACTCGCCCGCGAACGTGCGGCGCACGGCATCGACGAGAAGCTCCGGTTCCGCGTCCTTGAGCAGGAACCCGCTCGCACCCGCCCGCAGCGCGCCGAACACGTACTCGTCCAGGTCGAACATGCTGAGCACCAGCACCCGGCAGGCGCGGAGCTCCGGGCGGGCGACGATGGCGTGCGTCGCCGCGATGCCGTCCGCGCCAGGCATGCGGATGTCCATGAGGATCACGTCGGGCACCAGGGCGGCCGCCAGGCAGACCGCCTCCACGCCGTCGGCGGCCTCGCCCACCACGACGACGCCGTCGGCGCCACCCAGCAGCGACGAGAGGCTGTGCCTGATCAGGGGCTGGTCGTCGGCGACCAGGACCCGGATCGGTGCCGTCATCGGCCCTCACCGTCCGGAAACCGCGCGATCACCCGGAAGCCGGTGCCCGCCGGCCCGGCCGCTCGCCCCGCATCGCAGGTGCCACCGAGCGCCGCAACCCGCATCCGCATCCCGTCGAGACCGTGACCGGCCCCCGGCTGTGACGCCCATCCGGGCGCCGGACCGTCGTCGGACACCTCGACGACCAGGAGCGAGTCGCGCGCCGCGGCCTGCCTGCTCACGGCCACACGTGCCATGGTCGGACCCGCGTGCCGCAGCACGTTGTGGAGCGCCTCGCGCACCACCGCGCAGACAGCCTGCTGGACACCGAGCGAGACCTTCCCGACGTCGTCGATCGTCAGCTCGACGGCGAGTCCCGCCGCCCGCGCGGACCGTGCGATGCCCGGCAGGTCGCCCAACGTCTCCGCGGGCCGCAGCGGTGCGGCGTCCGTCGTTCGCAGCACGCCGAGCATGCGGCGCAGCTCGACCGTGGTGTCGCGGCTGACCCGCTCGATGTCGGCCAGCGCCGCGTCCCGCTCGGCGTCACCGCCAGGACCGGGCATGCGGAGTGCGGCGGCGGCACGCACCGTGATCAGGCCAAGCCCGTGCGACACGATGTCGTGAAGGTCGGCGGCGACGCGCAGCCGCTCCTCCTGCCGGGCTTGCTCACCCGCCCAGGCAGCCACCTCGGCGTCGTAGTGCTTGCGCTGGACGCGCATGACGACGACTGCGGTGACGATCACGGCCAGCCAGATCCCGACCGCCGCGAGCGCCCACCCCATGCCGTCGAGGCCCACCCACTGCGTGCCGAGCAGCGGCACCACGAGCGCGGCTGCCACCACCCAGCCCGCATGGGTGCGCGTGCGAGGACGAGAGCGGGCGGGCCGGCCTTGGTGACCCACGCGCACGCGAGGTCGCAGGCGGTCGAGCATGCCGGCGAGACTACCGAGGCCAGGCCAGGCCCGGATCGGACCCAGGTCGCAGGCCCGAGGTCCGAGAGCGACGCAGCAACCTCCGCCCTGAGCCCGATGACCTGCACCGTCGGCCTCCGCTGAGATCGAGACCATGATCACCATCGACTCGCTCACCAAGCGACGCCGCGGGCGTCCGATCCTCGATAACGTCACCTTCTCGGTCCGGCCGGGGAGCGTGACCGGGTTCCTGGGACCCAACGGTGCGGGCAAGTCATCGACGCTGCGTGTTCTGCTCGGCCTCGACCGGGCGTCCTCCGGGACGGCGCTCGTCGGCGGACGGGTCTACCGCGATCTGCGCCGGCCGCTGCGGCACGTCGGCTCGCTGCTCGACGGCGCGGCGGCGCACCCTTCGAGGACCGGCCGCCAGCATCTGCGCTGGATGGCCGTCACGAACCAGCTCCCGAGTGGGCGCGTGGACGAGGTGCTGGACCAGGTCGGGCTGGCGCACGCGGCCGGCAAGCGTGTGTCCACTTACTCGGTCGGGATGAGCCAGCGGCTCGGGATCGCGGCGGCGCTGCTGGGCTCGCCCGAGGTCCTGGTGCTCGACGAGCCCACGAACGGCCTCGACCCCGACGGCATCGTGTGGCTGAGGACCCTGGTGAGATCCCACGCCGACCACGGCGGGACGGTGCTGCTGTCCAGTCACCTCATGAGCGAGGTCGCCGCGGTGGCCGACGACCTCGTGGTCATCGCACAGGGCAGGGTCACCGCGACCGGGTCGCTGGCCGAGGTGACGCGCGGCTACGGCAGTGTCGAGGACGCCTTCTTCGCCCTGACGAGGGCCGACCGGTGACCCGGCTGCCCACCGTCGCCGCCGAGCTCCGCAAGCTGGCGACGCTGCCCGCTGCCCGCTTCGGTCTCGCCGCGGCGCTGGCGGGTCCGGTGGCGGTCACGACGATCAACGCGCGCCTCTACGCGGGCTCGTCATGGGGCATCGACGACCCCGCGGTGCAGGCGTCGTTCGACTCGGCTCCTCTCGGGGCGATCGGCGCGGCGGTCGTCGCCGTCGTCGTGGTCTCCAGCGAGTACGCGCACGCTCGCCGCGCCGCGGGCTCCCCTCGGCAGATCAGCGCCTCTCTCGCGGCGACGCCCGGACGATGGCGGCTGCTCGGGGCGAAGCTGGCAGCGGTGGCGGCTGCGACCGGCCTGGTCGCCGCCGTGACAACGCTGGTATCGCTCGTCGCCGGGCATCTGGCGGCCGGCGAACAGTTACCCGCCGGCTCAGGAACGGACGTGCTGGCACGCAGCGCGGGCGTGGTGCTGTTCGTGACGTTCACGGCGGTGGCCGCGTCGAGCGTGACCGTCCTGTGTCGTTCCGCGGTGATCCCGCTGGTCATGTTCATCGGCTTCAGCTCGGTCGTCTCGCCGACGGTCCTGCTGGCGCGCGTCACCACCCTTGCCCACTACCTGCCCGACTCCGCCGGCCTGCGGATGTTTGTCGGCGATTCCGCCGTCGCCGACGGCGGGATCGATCCGCTGGCGAGCCCGCTCGGCCCGCTGGCCGGCGGTCTGGTCATGGCCGCGTGGGTGGCGGCGCTCGTGGTGACCGCCGCGGTGGCGTTCGCGCGGCGGGACGCGTGATGGCGGCATTCGGCAGGCTTCTGCGGGCCGAGCTGCTCAAGCTGTGGAGCGTGCCTCACATCCCGTGGGCCGCAGCCGGGACGTTCGTCGTGGCTACGGCGGCAGCGGCGGCAGTCGCCTGGGCACACGCCGCGGGTGCAGCCGGAGGTGTGTTCGCCGACCCGGCGCCAGGCGTGGTAGCCGGGTACGTGCTTCCCGTCGTCCAGGTGGGCGCGTCGGTCGTGGGCGTCCTCGCGGGCGCCGGCGAGTACGACGGGCGCCAGATCGACGCCACCCTGACCGCAACGCCGCGACGAGTCAGGCTCCTGACCGCCAAGGTCATCGCCGGCGGGCTCACGCTCCTGGCCACGAGCAGCCTGGCGCTGGCCGGGATGCTGGCCGGCACGTCGCACTGGAACGAGGCGTCGTCGTGGACGGCGGCACCGGCGGGTGGTACGACGGGCGTGCTCGGGACGCTACGCGACCTGGTTCTGATCGGGTTGCTCGGCTCGGCGATCGCGCTGCTGTCGAGGTCGCTCGTCGGCCCCCTGGCGGTGATGCTCGTGCTCCTGCTGGTCGCGCCGCACGTCCTGGCGGCCCTGTCGGTGCGGGCAGATCTGCTTCCCGGCCAAGGCTCGCTGCCGAGCCTCCTCGTCTGGACGACGGTCGCCTGGGCGGCCGCGGCGACGCGGTTCTGCCGTCTGGACGCGTGACCACCAGTTGCGGCGGCTCGTCCATGAAACGTCGGCCCAACCGGACCTGCAGCGCGCAGCTCGACGCGTTCGTCGCCTGGCTGCCTGGCGACAGCGCCGAGCACGACGCGGGGACCACGACGAAGGGCCCAGGATCGTTGGAATTCCAACGATCCTGGGCCCGTCCATCTGTGCGCGAGGGGGG
>JAEXPS010000151.1 GCA_023438885.1 Actinomycetes bacterium | reverse complement strand
CCCGGCCGCGGGCCCGCGGCGGCGGCGGCCGACGCCCCCGGCCAGCACCACGAGCAGGCCGATGCCGCCGAGGTAGCCGAGGAAGCGCTGCCCACGCAGCGTCTCCGCCAGCGTGTCGGAGGCGTCGACGCCCACGAGCATCATCACGAACAGGAACAGCATCATCACGGCGCCGGTGTAGACCACCACCTGCACCATCCCGAGGAACGGCGCGTCCTGGGCGACGTAGAGGAACGCCAGCCCCACCATGACGACGATCATCGACAGTGCGACGTGCACGGTCTTGCGGGCGAACAGCAGCCCGAGCGCCGCGAGCACGATCGTGGTCGCGATGACCCAGAAGAAGATGGTCTCGCCCATCGTGGCGGTGCCCTCGGGTGTGAGGTCGGTGGCCAGGGTGGAAAGCACGCTCATCGCCTGCCCTGCTTCGTCGCGGCCGCGGTGATGTCCGCCTGCGCCTGAGCGGTCGCCCCGCGCGGCGCCGGGGCGGCGCCGGCCTTGATGTTGGCCGGCAGCGACGGGTCGTCGGGCCGGTGCTCGCTCACCCACGCCTGCTGCGCGGGCGTGGCCGGTCCGGTGACGGCGCCGCGGTAGTAGTCGCCCGCCGTCGTGCCCTCGACCATCGGGTGCGGGGAGGTGAGCATGCCCTCGCGCAGCGGCGTGAGCAGGTCCTGCTTCTCCCAGATCAGCCCGGCGCGGGTGGGCCCGGCGAGCTCGTACTCGTTGGTCATCGTCAGCGCGCGGGTGGGGCAGGCCTCGATGCACAAGCCGCACAGGATGCAGCGCAGGTAGTTGATCTGGTAGACGCGCCCGTACCGCTCCCCGGGGCTGTACTGCTCCTCCGGGGTGTTGTCCGCACCCTCGACGTAGATCGCGTCCGCGGGGCACGCCCAGGCGCACAGCTCGCAGCCGATGCACTTCTCCAGGCCGTCGGCGTACCGGTTGAGCTGGTGCCGGCCGTGGAACCGCGGCTGCGTCGGCACCTTCTCGGTGGGGTACTCCTCGGTGACGGTCTTGGAGAAGAAGTTCGAGAGCGTCACCCCGAAGCCGGCGGCCGGCGCGAGCAGCTCGCCGAGGCCGGTGGGGCGAGGCATCCGCGAGGTGAACGCGGGCTTCTCGACCTCGGCGCCCGTCGGCGCGACCTCGGCGCTCGTCTTCTTCGCGACCGCGGAGCTCTGCTTGGCCGGTGCGGCCGGCCTGGCCTTCGCCACGCCGCTGCCCGGCTTCCTCTTCTTCGGCTGGTCAGCCACGCGGCGCCTCCTCGGTGGGCTCGGTCGCGGTCAGCACCTTCTCGGCGATGGGCTCGGCGGCGACCTTGCGCGCCGCGCGGGGCGACGGCGGCAGGGTCTGGCCGGGCAGCGGTGGCACCGGGTAGCCGTCCGCGAACGGGTCGATCTCCACCGGACCGGCCGGCTTGGCAGCCTTCACCGGCTTCTTCTCGGGGATCAGGAAGGAGATGCCCAGGGCCACCACGATGACGGCCGCGAGCACGATCAGCAGCGGCCGCAGCTCGAGGTTGCCGAACTGGCGCACGCCCTGGACCAGCGCGACCGCCACGAGCCACACCAGCGCGGCGGGGATCAGCACCTTCCAGCCGAGCTTCATGAACTGGTCGTACCGGAACCGCAGCAGCGTGCCGCGCACCCAGACGAAGAAGAACATCAGCACCCACACCTTGGCCAGGAACCACAGCAGCGGCCACCAGCCGGTGTTGAACATGCCGTCGTTGATCGCGCTGATCGGCCACGGGGCGCGCCAACCACCGAGGAACAGCGTGGTCGCCACGGCCGAGACGTTGATCATGTTGATGTACTCGGCGAGGAAGAACCACGCGAACTTCATCGACGAGTACTCGGTGGCGTACCCGCCCACCAGCTCGCCCTCGGCCTCCGGGAGGTCGAAGGGCAGGCGGTTGGTCTCGCCCACCATCGAGATCACGTAGATGACGAACGCGGGGATCAGCGGCAGGAACCACCAGGTCTGCACCTGCGAGTCGACGATCTGGCTGGTCGACATCGAGCCGGCCATCACGAAGACGCTGACCAGGGACAGGCCCATCGCCAGCTCGTAGCTGATCACCTGGGCGGTGGACCGGATGGAGCCGAGCAGCGGGTACGTCGACCCGGAGGCCCAGCCGCCGAGCACGAACCCGTACACGCCCACCGAGGTGCACGCGAGGATGTAGAGCACCGCGACGGGGAAGTCGGTCAGCTGGAGCGGGGTCGGCGTGCCGAAGAACGACACCTCCGGTCCCATCGGGATCACCGCGAACGTCAGCAGCGCGCAGAACACCGAGATCATCGGCGCCACCAGGTACACCAGCCGGTCCGCCGCGCGGACGTTGACGTCCTCCTTGACCAGCAGCTTCATCGCGTCGGCGAGGGACTGCAGCAGGCCGAACGGGCCGTGCACGTTCGGCCCGGGGCGCAGCTGCATCCGGCCGACGACCCGACGCTCGAACCAGATCGCGATGAGCACGCTGACCAGCAGGAACACCAGGATCCCGACGGCCTTGACCAGCCACACCCACCAAGTGTCGTGGCTGAAGTCGGCCACCACGGGATCGCCCTGGGCGGCGACCCTCAGCAGCAGGGCGTTCACGCCGTCTCTCCCTCGGTCTTCGGCTCGGTGTTCGGCCCGGTCTCGGGCTCGGTGTCGGGCTCGGTGTCGGGCTCGGCCTGGGACGCCGTCCGGAGCCGGGTCTCGGGCGCGGGCAGGCCGGCCCGCAGCAGCGTGACCACCGACCCGGCGTCCGCGTGCAGCGTGCCACGCACCGCGCAGTCGGTGGCGTTGGTCGGCAGCCACACCACACGGTCCGGCATGTCGGTGACGAGCACCGGCAGCGTGACGGCTCCGGCCTCGGTGGAGACGGTCACCCACTCACCGTCGCTCACGCCCACGGCGGCCGCCGTGGCCGCCGAGAGGCGCGCCACCGAGCGCTTCGCCGTTCCGGCGAGGAACGGTTCGCCACCCTGCAACCGGCCCGCGTCGAGCAGCTGGTGCCAGGTCGCGAGCACCGCAGCGCCGTCCGGCACGGCCGGCGGCTCGGCGGGCTCCTGGGTGGGCGCCGGCCCGCGTGCGCCGTCCCACCCGCCGAGCTCGTCGAGCTCGGCGTGCACCGCGGCGAGCGTCGGCAAGCCCAGGGGCGCGTCCAGCGCGTCCGCCAGCACGTCGAGCACGCGGAAGTCGCTCATCGCCGTGCTGGTCAGCGCCTGCGGGAACGGCCGCGGGCGGCCCTCCCACGTGACGAAGGTGCCCGCCTTCTCCACCGGCGGGGCGACGGGCAGCACCACGTCCGCCAGTGCCGTCACCTCGGAGGGCAGCACCTCGAGCGAGACGACGAAGGCACGCTCGAACGCACGCCGTGCCAGCTCGGGGTCGGGCAGGTCCGTGACCTCCAGGCCGCCGACGACGAGGGCGGCGAGCTCGCCGGCCGCCGCGGCGGTGAGGATCTGCGTCAGGCTCCGGCCCTCCTCGGCCGGCAGCGAGTCGACGCCCCAGGCCGCGGCGATGTCGACTCGTGCCGCGGAGTCGGCCACCGGCCGGCCGCCGGGCAGGAGGGCGGGCAGGGTGCCCGCCTCGACGGCGCCGCGCTCACCGGCGCGGCGCGGCACCCAGGCGAGCCTCGCACCCGTGCGCTCGGCCAGCCGCAGCGCGGCGGACAGTGCCCCCGGGGC
>JAEXPS010000118.1 GCA_023438885.1 Actinomycetes bacterium | reverse complement strand
TGGTCGCGGCGCTCCTGCGCTAGCGACCGAGGCGGCGGTTCGTCACCGCTTTCGAGCGTCGGCGGAGGGAGCGTGGCGGCCACGGTGGGAGGATGACGGCCGTGAGTCAGTTCCCCGCCCGCGCCGTCGTCGATCTCGCAGCGATCCGGGGCAACGTCGCCGCACTGGCCGCCCATGCGCCGACGGCCCAGGTCATGGCGGTCGTCAAGGCCGACGCGTACGGGCACGGGCTGGTGCCCGTGGCGCGGTCGGCCGTCGAGGGCGGCGCCACGTGGCTGGGCACCGCGCAGGTGGGTGAGGCGCTGGCGCTGCGCGCCGCCGGGGTCGTCGGGCCTCGGATCCTCACCTGGCTCTACGCTCCGGGCGCCCCGCTGCGCGAGGCGATCGACGCCGATCTCGACCTCTCCGTCGCGGCTCCGTGGGCCGTCGACGAGGTGGTCGCGGCCTCGCGGGAGGCCGGGCGCACGGCTCGCGTGCACCTCAAGGTCGACACCGGGCTGGGCCGCAACGGCGTGCTGCCGGACGCGCTCGACGAGGTGCTCCCGGCACTGCTTTCGGCGCAGGCGGAGGGGTCCGTCGCGCTCGTCGGCGTCTGGTCCCACCTCGCGTTCGCCGACGAGCCGGACCACCCGACCGTCCGCGCGCAGGAGGACGTGTTCGCTGCCGCGGTCAAGCAGGTCGAGGCCGCCGGTGCGGACCTGGAGGTGCGGCACCTGGCCAACTCGGCGGCGACGCTGACCCGGCCTGCCGTCCACTACGACCTGGTGCGCCCCGGCCTGGCCGTCTACGGCCTCTCGCCGGTGCCGCAGCTCGCCGGCCCGCAGGCGTACGGGCTGACGCCGGCGATGACGCTGGAGGCGCAGCTGGCGACCGTGAAGCGCGTCGGTGCCGGTCAGGGCGTCTCGTACGCGCACCAGTACGTCACCGAGCGCGCCACCACCCTCGGCGTGGTGCCCCTGGGCTACGCCGACGGGATCCCGCGACACGCGTCCGGCACGCTCGAACGGCTCGGCGCGCCCGTCGAGGTGGGCGGGCGCCGGCTCGGCATCGCCGGCCGGGTCTGCATGGACCAGTTCGTGCTCGACCTCGGCCCCGGGGCCGACGAGCGCGCCGGCGACGTCGCCACGCTGTTCGGTGCCGGCCCGCACCCCACGGCCCAGGACTGGGCCGAGGCCGCCGGCACCATCTCCTACGAGATCACCACCCGGATCGGGGTGCGCGTGCCGCGGGAGTACGTCGGATGACGACCGCCGGCACCGTCACGCTGCCGACCGCCGAGGCGACCCGCGCGTGGGGCGAGGCCCTCGCGCCTCTGCTGCGCGCCGGAGACCTCGTGGTGCTCACCGGCGACCTCGGCGCCGGCAAGACGACCCTGGTCCAGGGCATCGGCACCGGGCTGCACGTGCGCGGCCAGGTGGCCTCGCCGACGTTCATCATCGCCCGCGAGCACCCGCCGCTGCCGCGCCCGGACGGCACGCTGGGCCCGTGGCTGGTGCACGTCGACGCCTACCGGCTGCGCTCGTTCGACGAGGTCGAGGCCCTCGACCTGGAGTCGGAGATGCGCGACGCGGTGACGGTGGTCGAGTGGGGCGGCGGCTGGGTGGAGCCCCTGGCCGAGGACCGCCTCGAGCTGGTGCTGCACCGCCCGCACGGCGCGGTGGACCCCACCGGCGACGAGCCGGCCGACGCGGGCGAGCGCGTCCTGGAGGTGCACGCCGTCGGCGAGCGCTGGTCCGGCGTCGAGCTGCCGCAGGTGGGCACGCGCCCGCCCGTGGCACAGTGAGTGCCGTGCCGATCCTCGCGCTGGACACCTCCTCGGCGGTCGCCGTCGCCGTCGTCTCCCCGACCGGCGAGACCCTCGCCGCCCGCTCGGCCGACGAGCCCCGTCACCATGCCGAGCTGCTGGCCCCGATGGTCGCCGACGCGCTCGACGAGGCCGGGGTGGCCCGCACCGACCTGGCCGCCGTGGTCGCCGGCACCGGCCCGGCGCCCTTCACCGGCCTGCGCGTAGGCCTGGTGACGGCCCGCACGCTGGCCCTCGCGCTCGACGTGCCGGCCTGGGGCGTGCCGTCGGTCGACGCGCTGGCCGCGGCAGCCGCGCGCACCGCGGACCCGGGGACCCGGGTGCTCGTCGTCACCGACGCGCGCCGCCGCGAGGTCTACTGGTGCGAGTACGTGACCTCGAACGAGTCGATCACCGTCACCGCGGGTCCGGACATCGCAGCACCCGCGGTCCTGGTGGAGTCCGGACGGGTCGACGGTGCGCTCGTCGTCGGCCGCGGCGCGCTCCTCTACGCCGACGCGCTGGGGCTGCGGGACGAGCCCACGCCGCTGGATCCGGACCCGGCGGAGCTGGCCTGGCTGGCGATCGCCCGGGCGGCCGCGGGCGGCGCACTGCCCACCACCCCGCTGTACCTGCGCCACGCCGACGCCACCCCACCCACCGCGCCGAAGCGAGCCCGCGCATGATCCGTGAGCCCGGCACTTCGGGCCGAGCCCGGCAGTCCGGCGTGCCGGGCTCGACACGAGCTGCCGGGTTCGGCGAGGGGTGGCGGCGACCATGACGGGTCCCGGCGTGGAGGTGGTGGTCCGGCCGCTCGTCGCGGGCGACCTGGACCAGCTCGACGCCCTGGAGCGGGAGCTCTTCGGGGTCGCTGCGTGGTCGCGTGAGTCGATCGCCGAGGAGCTGGCGACCCCGGCGCGCTGGTACATCGGAGCGGAGCGCGCGGCGGACGGCTTGCTCATCGCCTACGCCGGGCTGTGGTTCGACGGCTTCGACGCCCAGGTGATGACGCTGGCGGTCGACGGTGCGCACCAGAACCACGGTCTGGGTCGCAGGCTGCTGCTCGACCTGGTGCAGCACGCCCGCGAGCTGGGCGCGCCGCGGGTGCTGCTGGAGGTGCGCGTGGACAACGAGCCGGCGATCCACCTCTACGAGTCGGTGGGCTTCCAGATGCTCGGCCGCCGCCGCGGCTACTACCAGCCGGGGAACGTCGACGCGTTCACCATGACGCTGCCGTTGGGGGCCGCATGAGGGCTGACGTGCTGGTGACCGCAGGCGACCTGGCGGCCGCGCTCGCGGACGACGACCCGCCCGTGCTGCTCGACGTGCGCTGGGCCCTCGGCCGCACCGACGGCCACGAGCGGTATCTCGCCGGCCACCTGCCGGGGGCCGTCTACGTCGACCTCGACACCGAGCTCGCGGCGGCGCCCTCGCCCGAGCTGGGCCGCCATCCGCTCCCGACGGCCGAAGATCTCGAGGCGTCCGCTCGGCGCTGGGGTGTGCGCGAGGTGTCGGCCGTGGTGGTCTACGACGACCTCGGCGGCATGTCGGCCGCGCGGGCGTGGTGGCTGCTGCGCTGGGCCGGAGTCGCCTCGGTGCGGTTGCTCGACGGCGGGCTGGCGGCGTGGACCTCGTCGGGCCTGTCCCTGGAGGCCGGCGAGGTGACGGCCGAGCCCGGTGACCTCGTCGTGCGACCCGGCGCCCTGGCGACGATCACGGCCGACGAGGTCTCCACCTGGCCCGGGGCGCTGCTGGACGCGCGGGCCGCCGAGCGGTACGCGGGGCTCGTCGAGCCGGTGGACCCGCGGGCCGGGCACATCCCCGGTGCGGTCTCGGTGCCGACGGCGGGCAACCTCGACGCGGACGGGCACTTCCTGGCCGACGACGCCCTGCGGTCGCGGTTCGCCGGGCTGACCGGCCCGGTCGCGGTGTACTGCGGCTCCGGAGTGACCGCCACCCACGAGATCGCCGCGCTCGCGGCGGTCGGTGTCGAGGCGGCCCTGTACCCGGGCTCCTGGTCGGCGTGGTCGTCCGACCCCGCCCGCCCGGTGGCCACCGGCGAGACCCCGTAGCCGACGCCTCGCTGCCACGTTCGGCGCAGGGCGCGGGACGGGCGCCTATCGTTGGGGCCCGTGGGTGAGCCGTTGGTGCTGGGCATCGAGACCTCGTGCGACGAGACGGGCGTGGGCCTGGTGCGTGGCTACGAGCTGCTCGTCGACTCCGTGGCCTCGTCGGTCGACGAGCACGCGCGGTTCGGCGGGATCATCCCCGAGATCGCCTCGCGGGCCCATCTGGAGGCGATGGTGCCCACGCTGGAGCGCGCGCTCGACACCGCGGGCGTGAGCCTGCGCGACGTCGACGCGATCGCGGTGACCGCGGGGCCGGGGCTCGTCGGGCCGCTGACCGTGGGGGCGGCCGCGGCGAAGGCGCTGGCGGTCGCCCTGGACCGGCCGCTCTACGGGATCAACCACGTGATCGGGCACGCGGTGGTCGACGAGCTGGTGGACGGCCCCTTCCCGGAGCGCGTGATGGCGCTGGTGGTGTCCGGCGGCCACTCGTCGCTGCTGCTGATCGACGACACGGTGAACGTCACCGAGCTCGGCTCCACGCTCGACGACGCGGCGGGGGAGGCGTTCGACAAGGTGGGGCGGCTGCTGGGCCTGCCGTACCCGGGCGGTCCGCACATCGACCGCCTGGCGCGCGCGGGCAACCCGGAGGCGATCCGGTTCCCCCGCGGCCTGACGGCGCCGAAGGACCAGGCGGCGCACGCGACGGACTTCTCGTTCTCGGGGCTCAAGACGGCCGTTGCCCGGTGGGTCGAGGCCCGCCAGGACGCCGGGCTCGACCTCCCGCTGGAGGACGTCTCCGCATCCTTCGCGGCGGCGGTCGCCGACGTGCTGACCGCCAAGACGATCGCCGCGTGCCACGCCCACGGCGTCGACACCCTGGTGGTGGGCGGCGGCTTCTCCGCGAACTCGCAGCTGCGCGAGATGGCGGCGCAGCGCTGTGCCGCGGCCGGGATCACGCTGCGGATACCGCCGATCCGTTACTGCACGGACAACGGCGCGATGATCGCCGCCCTGGGGGCCGCCGTGGTGCGGCGCGGCCTGCCGCCGTCCAGCCTCGACATCCCCGTCGACTCGTCGATGCCGCTGACGACCGTCCTGGTCTGACCCACCCCTTGCGGAACCGGCGGTGCTCGCCTAACGTACAACCACATGGTTGTAGATGAGCTGGGCCAGGACGAGGTCGACCGCATCTTCGCGGCGCTCGCGGACGCGACGCGGCGCGACATCCTCACCCGGGTGCTGGGTGCGCAGGCCTCCGTCTCGGCGCTCGCCGCGCGGTACTCGATGAGCTTCGCGGCGGTCCAGAAACACGTCGCGGTGCTGGAGAAGGCATCGCTCGTCACCAAGGAACGGCGCGGCCGCGAGCAGCTGGTGCGCGGTTCCGTCGACACCGTCCGGGCAGCGGCCCGGCTGCTGGAGCAGTTCGAGGAGATCTGGCGCGGCCGCCTGGAGCGGATCGACGCCCTCCTCGCCGAGGACTGAAGGAGGCCACCATGGCCGTCGTCGACGTCGCCCGGGACACCCGGGCGCTCACGCTGTCCATCACGTCCCTGCTGTTCGCCCCGCCGGAGCGGGCGTGGCAGCTGTGGTCCGACCCGCGCCAGCTGGAGCGGTGGTGGGGCCCGCCCGGGTACCCGGCGACGTTCACGGAGCACGAGTTCGTCCCCGGCGGGGCCGCGCTGTACTACATGACGAGCCCGGCGGGGGAGAAGAACAACGGCTGGTTCCGCTTCGTGCGGTTGCAGGAGCCGACGCTCGTCGAGTTCGACGACGGCTTCGGCGACGTGCCGGGCGAGGGCCCGGAGGGCATGCCGCCGTCCGCGCGCGTCGCGGCCCGGATCGAGGCGGCCGAGACGGGCTCGCGGATGACCATCACCACCACCTTCCCCAGCCTCGAGGCGATGGAGCAGGTCCTCGCGATGGGCATGCAGGAGGGGATGGCGCTCGCGCTGTCGCAGGTGGACGCGCTGCTGGGATGACGGGGCTCAGCTGTCGTACCACTCCACCCGGGAACCGTCGACGAACGTGTGCAGGTAGCCGCACGCACGGGACGAGCCACGGAAGACCTCCAGGGCGCACGACGGGAGAGGACGCTGCCGATCTTGCCGTGGCTGCCGCTACAGCGGGCGGCCTTCGCGGAACTCGGCGAGCAGCGAGCGCACCACGGCGTCCAGGTCGCCCGAGGCGCGGCGGGCCACGGCCCGCTGCCGCTGGTACGAGGCGCCCTTGCGCACGATGGTGCGCACCTGCTCCAGCTCGGCGGTGCAGCCCAGACGTGCCGCCGCCGGCGCGAGCACCTCCAGCCACCGCTCGATGGACTCGGTGACCAGCTCCTCGTCGCCTGCCGCGCCCGTGATGAGGATCGCGTCCATGCCGTACCGCGCCGAACGCCACTTGTTCTCCTGGACGTACCAGGGCTGGAGCGTCGGCAGCGGCTCGCCGGCGTCGATCAGGCTCGAGAAGTGCTCGACGAAGCAGTGGGTCAGTGCCGAGATCGAGGCGACCTCGGCGATGTTGGTGGCGCCGTCGGCGATCCGCATCTCGAGGGTGCCGAACCGTGGCGACGGGCGCACGTCCCACCGCAGCTCGGTCACCTCGTCGATCACGCCGACGTGCAGCATGTCGCCGACGTACTGCTCGTACTGCTCCCAGCGCTCCAGCTGGGGCGGCAGCCCGGCGGTGGGCAGCTGCTGGAACAGCAGCGCGCGGTTGGAGGCGTAGCCCGTGTCGCGCCCGCCCCAGAAGGGCGACGAGGCCGACAGCGACTGGATCACCCCGAACACCGTCAGCATCGCCCGCAGCAGCGGCAGCACCTTCGCGCGCGACTCGATCCCGACGTGCACGTGGACGCCGTAGATCAGCATCTGCCGGCCCCACCACTGCGTGCGGTCGATCAGCGTGGCGTAGCGCTGCTTGTCCGTGACGCGCTGCGTGGCCCAGTTGGCGAACGGGTGGGTGCCCCCGCCCATCAGCTCGATCCGCAGCGGCTCCGCGACCTCGCGCACGCGGTCGAGCAGGCCGGCGAGGTCCGTGCAGGCCTCGGCGATCGTCGTCCGCTTGCCGCTGGACATCTCGACCGTGTTAAGGAGCAGCTCTCCGGTGACGTGCGGCCCGAGCGGGTCTTCCGGGGCTCCCTCTTCGTGCACCGCGTCGAGGATGGCGGTGGCTGCCTGGCGCAGGTCGCCGGAGTCGGCGTCGACGAGCGCAACCTCCCACTCCAGCCCCACCGTCGAGCGTTCGGAGGCGCCGAACGGCAGCGGGACCGGCGCGGCCATCAGTCGCCGCCGGCGACGGGCTCGACGACGAGCACGCGCTGGGCGCCGGCGACGCGCGTGAGCACCACGGTGGCCTCCGCGTCGCCGCGCAGGTCCAGCTGCCCCCGGAGCGCCTCCGGAGTGACCGCGGTGCCACGCTTCTTGACCGTCAGGCGGCCGACGCCGCGCTCCCGCAGGTACGTGCGCAGCCGCTTGACGGCGAACGGCATCTCGTCGAGCACCCGGTACGTCGCGGCGACCGGGGTGGGCGCGAGGCGGTCGGCGGTCACGTAGGCGATGGTGGGGTCGATCAGCCGCCCGCGCACCTCGTGGGCCACCTGCTGGACCAGCCCGGCCCGGATCACCGCGCCGTCGGGCTCGTACAGGTACGCCCCCACCGGCCCCGTGTCCGCCTGCGGCGCGTCGGGATCGTCGAGCACGACGAACGGGCGGCCCGCCCTCAGCACCAGCGCCGACCGGCCGGGGCCCTCGGGCGCCAGCGCGCCGAACCACAGCCCCGCCTCGACGACCTCTCCGTCGACGGACACCCACTGCGCATGCGCGTCCGGGGGGACCGCGCGGTGCGGCAGGGCGGGGCCCACCTTCAGCCCGAGGGCCGGCACGCGCGCACGTACCTCGAGCACGCGGTCCAGCGGCGGGGTGTACGCGGCCGGGTCGCCGACGCGGGCGCCCGACGAGGTGCGCCTCGCCGGGTCGGCGAACACGGCGTCGACGCCGGTGAGGTCGAGCGCCAGGCCGTCGGCGTGCCGCACCGTCGCCTCGGGGAAGTGCCGCAGGTTGACCGTGGCGATCGCCGCCGTGACCTCGTCGAGCTCGGCCGCGATCACCGTGAGCCCCACGCCCGCCATCGCCATCGCGTCGGCGCCGATGCCGCAGGTGAGGTCCGCCACCGTCGTGGCGCCGGCGGCGAGGTACCGCCGGGCGTGGAACGCAGCGACCTCCAGGCGGGTGGCCTGCTCGAGGCCGGCCACCGTGAACAGCATCCCGTCGGCGAAGTCGCCGAACTTCGCGTGCGCCTTGGCGCGCAGCCGCGACTGCGTCAGCGCCGCGGCGACCAGCGCAGGGTCGAGGCCCTCGGCGTGCAGCCGCTTCGAGAGGGCCATGGCCCGGGCCTCGTCGTACGGGGGGAGGGCCGAGAGCAGGGCCCACCCGTCCGGCTCGAGCAGCCGGGAGATCGAGGCCGCGTCCATGCGGGTGATCCTCGCACGCTCGTGATCGCGCGGTGGCGTGAGCCCTCGATGCTCCGGCCGCGGCCCCGAAGCGCCTTCCCGGCGAACGGTTGGCACTCGCCTTGACCGAGTGCTAACCGCTTCCTAGAGTGAGGTTCTGGCACTCCACTACGGAGTGTGCCAACCGTGCCTCAGGCCCCGGCACCCGCGACGACGGCGGCCCGATGGTGCGGCCCAGACTGTCGAACTACTCACACGCGAAGGGGAGGTCCGCTGTGTCGGTCTCCATCAAGCCGCTCGAGGACCGGATCGTCGTCAAGGCCCTCGATGCCGAGACGACCACCGCGTCCGGCATCGTGATCCCGGACAGCGCCAAGGAGAAGCCGCAGGAGGGCGAGGTGCTCGCCGTCGGTCCCGGCCGGATCGACGACAAGGGCAACCGCGTCCCGGTCGACGTCGCCGTGGGCGACACGGTGATCTACTCCAAGTACGGCGGCACCGAGGTGAAGTACGCCGGCGAGGAGTACCTCATCCTCTCGGCGCGCGACGTCCTGGCGGTCGTCGTCAAGTAGTCGCTCCGGGCCATCGGCCCGTCGAGACAGGGAACGGCCCCCCTCCCCAACGG
>JAEXPS010000081.1 GCA_023438885.1 Actinomycetes bacterium | reverse complement strand
GCCCCCCCCGCGCGCCCCCCCCCGCCCGGCGCCGCCCCCGGGCCCCCGGCCCCGGGTCGATCCACGCCCAGAAGATCCGCAGCCCCGCGGCACCGGCGACGAAGATGCACGTCAGCTCCAGGAGCCCGTGCGGCGAGATCAGCTGGAGGAACACCGACAGCTGGCCGTAGTGCGCCAGCACGCCACCCGAGGCGCCGATCTGGATGGCGTTGTTCGCGAGGATGTAGACCGGGATCACGCCCGTGATCCCGGACGCGACGACGAGTGCGGTCAGCCACGCGTTGTTGGTCCACACCATCGCCGCGAACCCGGCCGTCGGGTCGTAGTACGCGTTGACCGCCTGGTCGATGTACGCCTGGCGCTCCTCGGGCGTGCCCATCGCCGCCAGGGCGTCGGGGTTCGTCGCGACGTACCAGCCCGTGACCACGGACAGCGCCAGGAACGCCGCCATCACCCCGACGGTCCACCACCGGATCCGGTACAGCGCCGCCGGCAGCCGTACGACGAAGAACCGTGCGATCTCGGACCACCGGGCGTCGTGCGACCCTGCGACTCGTGCCCGGGCGCGCCCCAGCAGCTGGGACAGCCGGGTGACCACCTCAGGGTCGGGCGCCGTGGAGCGCACCAGCGACAGGTCGGTCGCCGTGGCGCGGTACAGCCGTACCAGCTCGTCGGCCTCCGCACCCGTCAGCCGGCGCGTGCGGGCCAGCCTGTCGAGCCGCTCCCACGCGGGGGTGCGGGTGACGACGAGCGCGTCCAGATCCATGCGTACAGCCTGCCAGGACCCGGCGGTCGATACGCTGCCTGCCGTGAGGTGCAGGGAACGGCGATGAGCGACCAGGGGATCGTCACCGGCGAGGGCGTGCTGCTCGACACGCGCCCGGCCGGGTTCGCCACGCGCATGCTCGGCGGCGCCATCGACGTCGCGGTGGTGATCGGCGGCACGATCGCCCTGGTGCTGTTCGTCGGCTCCCTCGGGGTGGACACCGGCTTCGACGCCTACGGTGCGCGCATCTTCACCGTCGCGCTCATGGCGGTGGTGATGGTCGGTGTGCCGACGACCGTCGAGACGCTCTCCCGCGGGCGCTCCACCGGGAAGCTCTCGATGGGCATCCGCATCGTGCGCGACGACGGCGGCCCCGTGACGTTCCGGCACGCGCTGGTGCGCGCCCTGGTGGGGGTCGTCGAGCTGTGGCTGACGCTCGGCGTCGTCGCCATCCTCACGTCGATGGTCCATCCGCAGGGCAAGCGGCTCGGCGACATCGTCGCCGGCACGTATGCCGCCCGGGTGCGGGGCAAGGCCGCCGCCCGCACGCCTGTGGAGATGCCGTACCACCTGGCCGGCTGGGCACAGCAGGCGGACATCGCCCGGCTGCCGGACGGGCTGGCGCTGGCCGTGCGGCAGTTCCTCGCCCGTGCGCAGGGTCTGCACCCGGCCTCACGGGTCGAGCTGGGGTCCCGGCTGACCGCGCAGGTCCAGGCCTACGTGCGGCCGCTGCCCCCGGCGGGCACGCATCCTGAGGCCTTCCTCGCCGCGGTGCTCGCCGAGCGGCGGAGCCGTGATCTGGCGACCGACCAGTCGCGCCTGGCCCGGGCCACGGCCGACTCCGTGCTGCTGGGCCGGCTGCCCCACGGCATCCCCGACCCGCCCCGCTGACCGGCCCGCCGAGAGCGACCCGCGGCACGACCCGTCAGGGGCGGCGGAGATCGGGTTCCAGGTAGATCACCGTGGCGATGGGGACGGCGGCGCGCACCCGTTGCTCCGCGGCGTCGATCGCCGTGGCGACCTGGTCGGCCGTGTCCCGGGCGGTCACCTCGATCTTGGCCGCCACCAGCAGCTCCTCGGGCCCCAGGTGGAGCGTGCGCAGGTGGATCACGGACGCCACACCCGCGCCGACCAGCGCCGTACGGACCGCCTCGACGTCGGCCGGCGTCGCCGACTCGCCCAGCAGCAGCGACGTGGTCTCCAGGGCCAGCACCACGGCGATCGTCACCAGGAGGACGCCGATCGCGGCGGACCCGACGGCGTCCCAGCGACCGTCGTGCGTCAGCAGCGTCATGCCGACGCCGAACAGCGCGAACACCAGGCCGACGAGCGCCCCGGTGTCCTCCAGCAGCACCACCGGCAGCTCGGGGGCCTTCGACCCGCGGATGAACCGCCACCACGACTGGCGCCCACGCAGCGGCCTCGCCTCGTGGATCGCCGTGCGCAGCGAGAACGACTCCATGACGATCGCGGCTGCCAGCACGGCCAGCGGCACCCACCACCAGCGCCCCTCGATCGGGTGCGGGTCGGCGAACTTGTGCCACGCCTCGTACAGGGCGAACAGCCCACCCAGGGTGAACAGCACGATGGAGACGATGAACGCGTAGATGTACCGCTCGCGGCCGTAGCCGAAGGGATGCGACTCGTCGGCCGCCCGCCGGGCACGCCGCCCGCCGAGGAGCAGCAGCAGCTGGTTGCCGGAGTCGGCCACCGAGTGGACGGCCTCGGCCAGCATCGAGGCGGAGTGCGTGAGCAGGTAGGCGATGAACTTCGTCACCGCGATGCCGAGGTTGGCCAGCAAGGCCGCGACGATCGCGCGGACGCCGCCGTGGCCGCCGTGGCCGGCGCCGTCGTGGCTCACGGCTGGGTGACGGGTCGGGCCTCGTCGGCCAACAGCACGGGGATGCCGTCGCGCACGGGGTACGCGAGCGGCCGCTCCGGATCGGTGGAGACCAGCTCGGGATCGCCGTCCGGTCCCGTGCCGTCGACGAGCGTCGCGCCCGTCACAGGGCATCGCAGCAGGTCACGCGCCCACTGCTCCAGCTGCACCGACACCGTCGCCTCCCGTCCCGAAGTCCGGCCAGCGAGTCTACCGGCCGGGATCGGCGCCGCCCGGCATGTGCAGCGCCGCCACCTCGTCGCTCGTCAGAGGGATCCCCGCCCCGTCCTGCGCGAACCACCCGGTGTGCTCGCAACGGCGGCAGGAGACGAAGACCACGGCCCGCCCACCCGGCGCGCCCATGCGGATCCGCACCAGGTCCGTGCCGCCGCACTCCTGACACGCCTCGGTGCCGGGCGCCAGCGAGCCGAGGGGGTGGCTCACCGAGCCGAGCGGCTCCGGCGTCTGGGTGGCGTTCGAACGGCGCCCGTCCCGCCGGCGCGTCACTCGTCCACCTCGGCATGCACCACCCGCAGGTGGCCGCGCCGCCGCTCCCCCGCCACCGCCTGCTCCACCAGCGGCGCCGGAGGTTCGGGCTCGGCCTTGCGGCCGGCCTCACGGACGGCGTCGGCAAGCGCGAGCAGGTCGTCGTGCGAGGGCGCCGCCGGCTCGAACTCCGGCAGCAGCCGCACCACCTCCCACCCGCGGGGGGCGGTGAGGCGCTCGGCGTGCGCGGAGCACAGGTCGTAGGAGTGCGGTTCGGCGTGCGTCGCGAGCGGGCCCAGGACGGCCGTGGAGTCCCCGTACACGTAGGTCAGGGTCGCCACCGCCGGGCGGCCGCAGGCGGAGCGGGAGCACAACCGGACAGATCGCACGGAGGTGACGGTACCGCCGCCGACCGACGGCGCCGGGCAGGCGTCGTCGGTGTCGCCACCGAGATACGCTGCCGAGCGTGAGGTCCTCGCGTCGCGGCTCGTCGTCCGGCCTGCCGGAGCGGCGGCTGGCGCAGGCGCCCGCCGGGCGGATGCGCCGCCGCGACCGCCGCGGCCGTGGCCCGCGAGGTCCCCTGCTCCCGACGAGCGTGCCGGCCTACCGCACCCGTGCCGAGCGCTTCGACGACCTGGTGCTCGACGCCGTCGAGGAGCTCGAACGCCGGTGGTCGCGCCAGCTCGAGGGCACAGAGTTCGCCGTCGAGGACGTGCCGCCGTCCGGGCCCGCGCCGTGGGAGCACGGCGGCGTCCCGCTGGGCCGTTGCTTCCCCGCCGACGCCGGCCTGCCGGCTCGGATCGTCGTCTACCGCCGCCCGCTGGAGTCACGCGCGGCGGACCCGGCCGACCTGGCGGACCTGGTGCACGACGTGGTGGTGGAGCAGGTGGCGCACCTGCTCGGCCGCGCGCCGGAGGACGTCGACCCGACGTACGGCGGATAGCCTGTCGGCTCGATGAGCACCCCCACAGTCCGCGTCGTCTGCGTCGTCTACAACCACGGTCCCGAGCTCGACGACTTCGCTCGAGCCCTCGCCACCGCCGGGTCCGGCATCGAGCTGGTGCTCGTGGACAACGGCACCGAGCACGCGAGCGCGCGCACCGTGGCCGACGAGCACGGCGCGACCCTGATCGAGGCCGGGCGCAACCTCGGCTACGGCGCGGGGGCGAACCTCGGCGCGAAGGGTGCGGACGCGCCCTGGCTGGTGGTCTGCAACCCCGACATCATCTGGAGCCGCGGCGCCCTCGACGCGCTCGTCGCCGCCGGCGAGGCAGCCCCGAAGGTGGGCTCGCTCGGGCCCGCCCTGCTCAACGAGGACGGCACGGTGTACCCGTCGGCCCGCGAGCTGCCGTCGCTGACCCAGGGCGTGGGCCACGCGGTGTTCACCCGCATCTGGCCGGGCAACCCGTGGACGCGCGGCTACCAGGCGCGGCAGCAGACGACCGGCGGCCAGCGCTCCGCGGGCTGGCTGTCCGGCGCGTGCCTGGTGCTGCGGCGGGAGGCGTTCGAGGCCGTCGGCGGGTTCGACGAGGGCTACTTCATGTTCTTCGAGGACCTGGACCTCGGCGAGCGGCTGAGCCGTGCGGGCTGGACCAACCTCTACGTGCCGCAGGTGCAGGTCACCCACATCGGCGGGACGTCGTGGCGCACGCGGCCGGCGGCGATGATCAAGGCGCACCACGCCAGCGCGTACCGGTATCTCGCCCGTCGCTACGGCCGGTGGTACCAGGCGCCGGTGCGGTGGGCGATCCGGCTCGGCCTCGCCGTCCGGGAGCGCGCGGAGCTGTTCGCCGCCCGCTGACCGCCCGCCCACCACCCCCCGAGCCCGGCAGTTCGTGCCGAGCCCGGCACGCCGGACTGCCGGGC
>JAEXPS010000078.1 GCA_023438885.1 Actinomycetes bacterium | reverse complement strand
ACACCCCGCGGCCGTCGTGGTGCAACCGCCCGTGGAGCGCGGCCGCCGGGGCGGCGCGGGCGGCCTCGACCGCGTGCGGGTGCACGCGGGTCAGCGGCAGGTGGCGCCACACCCACACCACCTCGTCGCCGAGCCGCTCCAGCACCTCGTCCACCGTTCCCGTGGCCCGCGAGCAGAACGGGCACTCGAAGTCCCCGTACTCCACGATCTGCAGCGGCGCGCCGGGATGGCCGCGGAAGTGGTCGCGCTCGGGGTCGAACGGGCGCAGCAACGTCTTGCCCACCGGTGCCGGCGGAGCCAGCCGGTCCGCGAGCCGTAGCACCGCCCACCCCAGCGCCACGGACAGGACGGTGGCGAGCAGCACGCCGAGCCGCGCTGCCGTGGCCGCGGCCTCGTCGGGCAACGCGATGTCCACGATGAGCAGCGAGATGGTGAAGCCGATCCCGGACAGCGCCGCTCCACCCGCCACTCGGCCGAGCGTCAGTCCCGGCGCGAGCCGGCCGAGGCCGGTGCGCTGCACCGCCCACGCGGTCCCGGTGATGCCGACCAGCTTGCCCAGCACCAGGCCGGCCACCACCGCCCACAGCAGCGGTGAGCGCCACGAAACGGCCAGGGCCTCGGCGTCCAGGCGCACCCCGGCGTTGGCCAGGGCGAACACCGGCAGCACCACGTAGGCGACGAACGGCCCGAACGACTCCTGCAGCCGCTCGTTGACGGAGATCGACTCGCGCAGCCCGCGGCGGGCCGCGGCGGCGTACCGGGGGTTCGGCGACTGGGCGAAGGCGCGCGTCAGCGCGTAGGCCTCCTCGACCTGCGGGCGGCGCGGCGCGTGGACGGGGATGAGCAGCGCCATCGCGACCCCGGCCAGCGTCGGGTGGATCCCGGCCTCGTAGAGGCTCAGCCACACCGCCACGGCGAGCACGCCGTACGCCGGCCCCCGCCCGGTGGGCAGGTACCGCACCAGGGCGACGAGCCCGAGGGCCACCGCCGTCAGCAGCAGCGGCGCCACGCGCAGGGAGTCCGTGTAGAAGAGCGCGATCACGGCCAGCGCGCCGATGTCGTCGACCACCGCCATCGTCAGCAGGAACAGCCGCAGCCGCGCCGGATGCTTGGGCCCCACCAGCGCGAGCGCGCCGAGCAGGAAGGCGGTGTCGGTGGAGATGACGACGCCCCAGGCCTGCGCCTGCCCCGACCGGCCGGCGACCGCCAGGAACACCAGGGCGGGCACCACCAGGCCGCCGACCGCGGCCAGCGCCGGCACCATCGCGCGGGCGCGCTGCGACAGCTCGCCGATGGTGACCTCGCGCTTGACCTCCAGCCCGACGACGAAGAAGAACACCGCCATCAGCGCGTCGTTGACCAGGTCGTGGACCGTCAGCTCCAAGCCGTAGGCGCCGACGTCGAGCGACACGGGCGTGGACCAGAACGCCTCGTAGCCGCCACGCATCGGGGAGTTGACCCACACGAGCGCCGCGAGCGCCCCGACCAGGAGCAGGGCGGCCGAGCTGCGGTCGGGCCCCAGGGTTCGGATCCGGCTGCGCGCGCGCACGACGAGGGCCGCCGTGCCGCTCGTCGCCGTCTCGACCACCCGCACCCCGCCCGCGCCGTTCGTCGTGCCTGCCCCTGGCTCAATCGGAGAACCCGCGCGGGCATTCCCTGTGGCACCCTTCCCCTCGTGACGCTGGCCTTCCTCCTCACCACACTGGCCGTCGTGGCCACACCGGGCACCGGCGCTGTCTACACGGTCTCGGCCGGCCTCTCGCGCGGGGCGCGGGCCAGCCTGGTGGCGGCCGCGGGCTGCACGCTCGGGATCGTGCCCCACGTCCTCGCCGCCGTGACCGGCCTGGCGGCCCTGCTCAACGCCAGCGCCGTCGCCTTCCAGAGCCTCAAGTGGGCGGGCGTGGCGTACCTGCTCTTCCTCGCGTGGCAGACGTGGCGCGACCGCAGCGAGCTGACCGCAGACGAGACCGCCGCGCCGGTCTCGCCGTGGCAGGTGGTGCGCACGGCCGTGCTGATCAACCTGCTCAACCCGAAGCTGACGATCTTCTTCGTCGCCTTCCTGCCGCAGTTCGTCGCGCACGACGAGCCGTACGCGCTGGCGCGGATGGTCGGGCTCTCCGCGGTGTTCATGCTGGTGACGCTGCTGGTGTTCGGCGCCTACGGCGTGTTCGCCGCCGCCGTGCGGCGGCACGTGCTCGCCCGGCCGCGGGTGGTGCGCGCCATGCGGCGCACCTTCGCCGGGACCTACGTACTGCTCGCCGGGCGGCTCGCGCTCGCCGAGCGGTAGGCCGAGGGTCTTTCGGGTCGGACTGCCCACCCGGACCCCCAGCGGCGGCCTGCGACCTGTGGGAACCTTCCGTCGTGGCGGTAGTTCCGGAGTCGTGGCGGCAGCGTGAGCGGCCGTCCCCGGCCGTCGTCGCACGGCTCACGGCGGCTGGTCTGCTCGTCGTGCACGGACTGACCCACCTGCTGTGGTTCGTCCCCTCGGACAGCGAGAGCTGGCCGTACCGCGTGGACGGCTCGTGGCTGTTGCACGAGGCGTCCGTGGCCCGTCCGGTGGCCACCGTGCTGGTGACCCTGACCGTGATCGGCTTCCTGCTGGTGGGACTGGCGGTGGCCGGGGTCCACCCGCTTGGCGTGCTGTGGCCCGGCCTGGCGGCCCCGGTGGCGACCCTCTCGCTGCTGATGCTCGTCACCTTCTGGGACCCGCGCCTGACGTTCGGCGCCGTGGTGAACGTGGCGATCGCGGTGACCGCCGCCTGGTGGACCGAGTGGCGGATGACTCACCGCCCGGACGAGGGCTGACCGCCGGCGTGTCACGGCCGCGCTCGCGGCGTGCCACGCTGACGCCATGGAGCGCGCGCTGCCCCGGGGAGTCGCGGGGCTCTCGACGCGCCGCCGGTGGGCAGGGTTCGTCGTCGGGCTCGTCGCCCTGCCTGCCCTGACCGCGGTGCTGGTGACGCGGCGC
The DNA here is from genome assembly GCA_023438885.1 of Actinomycetes bacterium. Taxonomy (GTDB): domain Bacteria; phylum Actinomycetota; class Actinomycetes; order Actinomycetales; family Cellulomonadaceae; genus Cellulomonas. The sequence goes on along the minus strand of JAEXPS010000078.1, from coordinate 4,310 downwards.
GGGGAGCTGTCGCTCGGCAGTGTGCTGCTGCTGTACCTGCTGGCGGTGGTCGTGGTTGCCGCGGTGGGGGGACTGTGGCCGGGGGTGCTGGCCGCGGTCGGCAGCCTGCTCGCGGTGAACTGGTTCCTGGTGCCGCCGTTCCACACGCTCGGGGTCGCCACCCGCGACTCGCTGGTGGAGCTCCTGGTGTTCGGCGTGGTCGCCGTGGTGGTGGCGGTGGCGGTCGAGCTGGCGGCGCGCGACCGCGGCCGGGCCGAGCGGGCCGCGCGCGAGGCCGAGCTGATCTCGCAGGTCGCCAGCCGGCCGGCCGACGAGCTCTCGCTTGCCGAGGTGCTGGAGGCCGTGCGGGCGACGTTCGGCATGAACGCCGCGGCGCTGGTGCGCACCAACGGGTCGGTGCTCGCGTCGGTGGGGACGGCGGCCGACGACGACGAACCCACCCGCGTGCCCGCGAGCGCGGAGCTGGAGCTGGTGCTGCACGGGCCCACGCTGTTCGCGGAGGACCGCTCGATGCTGGGGAGGCTGGCGGCGGCCGCCGCCCGGGCCTGGGAGACCCAGCACCTGACCCGCCTCGCCGAGAGCCTCAGCGAGGCGAACCGCGTCCGCTCGGCACTGCTGGCCTCCGTGGGCCACGACCTGCGCACGCCGCTGGCCGGCCTCAAGGCGGCGGTCTCGAGCCTGCGGGCCGACGACGTCGAGTGGTCGCCGGCCGAGCGCGAGGAGCTGCTGGTGTCCGTCGAGGAATCCACCGACCGGCTGGCCCACCTGATCCGCGACATCCTCGACGCGTCCCGGATCCAGGCCGGGGCGGTGACGGTGCGGCTGCTGCCGGTGGGGGTCGACGAGGTCGTCGGGCGGGCGCTCCTGGACCAGCCGGCGGGCGCGGCGGCGGTGGACATCCCCGACGACCTGCCGCTGGTGCTGGTGGACCCGGCGCTGCTGGAGCGGGTGGTGGCCAACCTCGTCGACAACGCGGTGAAGCACAGCCCGGCCGGCAGCGCGGTGACGGTGGCCGCGCGCGAGTCCGGCGAGGCGGTGTCCCTGCTCGTCGCGGACCACGGCGCCGGCGTGCCGCCCGACCTGTGGGAGGCGATGTTCGCGCCGTTCCAGCGGCTCGACGACCGCGATGCCGGGGCGGGCGCCGGGCTGGGCCTGGCGATCGTGCGCGGCTTCGCCGCGGCGATGGACGTGCCGGTGACGCCGTCGCAGACCGACGGCGGCGGGCTGACGATGACCCTGCGACTGCCCGTGGCGGCGACCCCGTGACCCGCGTGCTCGTGGTCGACGACGACGCCGTGCTGCTCAAGGCGCTGGCGATCAACCTGCGTGCGCGGCACTACGAGGTGGACACGGCGGCGGACGGCGCGACGGCCCTGCGGCGCGCGGCGGCCAGCCCGCCCGACCTCGTCGTGCTCGATCTAGGACTGCCGGACATCGACGGCGTCGAGGTGGTGAGCGGGCTGCGCGGCTGGACGTCGGTGCCGATCGTGGTGCTGTCCGCGCGGGACTCGCAGTGGGCGAAGGTCGACGCGCTCGACGCGGGGGCCGACGACTACGTGACCAAGCCGTTCGGCATGGACGAGCTGCTGGCGCGCATCCGCGCGGCGCTGCGGCGGGCCGCACCGGCGCCGGTGGAGCCGGTGGTGGTGACGGAGGCGTTCACGGTGGACCTCGCTGCGGGGCGGGTGCTGCGAGACGGCGCCGCGGTGCGGCTGACCCCGACCGAGTGGCACGTGCTCGAGGTGCTGGTGCGCAACGCCGGCAAGCTGGTGACCCAGCAGCAGCTGCTGCGCGAGGTGTGGGGCCCGGCGTACGACGACCAGGCCAACTACCTGCGGGTCTACCTGGCCCAGCTGCGGCGCAAGCTCGAGCCGACGCCCGCGCGGCCGCGGTACCTGGTGACGGAACCCGGGATCGGCTACCGGTTCGAGCCCTGACCTCAGGCTTCGGCGGTCTCCGGGCCGGGCCGGCGAGGCAGGCCGACGAACATCGCCGTGCTGCGCTTGTACGCCGCGAACTCCGGGTGGCGTGAGGCGGTGATGGACTCGGTGAACACCGTGGAGCCGACGAACAGCAGCGTCAGCAGCACTGCTCCCGCGACGGTCGGCAGCCAGGGCGTGCCGGCGGCGATCGCGCCGAACGCGAACACCGCCCACCACTGGCCCACCTCGCACACGTAGTTCGGGTGGCGGCTGAACCGGTACAGCCCCGTGTCGAGCACGCCGCGGCGGCCGGCCTTGTGGAAGTCCCAGCGCTGCTGGTCGGCCAGGGTCTCGCCGGCCAGGAGCACGACGAACAGCGCGGCGGCGACGGCATCGGCCCAGTCCAGCGGCCGCGGGTGCTGGCTCGCGGTCCAGGCCGGCAGCGTGATCGCCAGGAGGATCGCGTTCTGGTAGATCGCGATGAACAGCACGTTGAACACCTGGAAGCGCCAGCCTGGCAGCCGCTCGCGCAGGATGGCCCAGCGGTAGTCCTCGCCGCCGGGTGCGTACCCGCCTCGTCGGGCGAAGTTGAACGTCAGGCGGATGCCCCAGGCGGTGATCAGCGCCGCCATGAGGGTGACGCGCGGCTCGTCGGCCGCTGCCGCGAAGACCCAGGCGTAGACCACCGGGACCACGGACCACATCCGGTCCACCCACGAGTACTCGCGCGTGAGCCAGGAGGCGAGCAGGCAGGCGGCGGTGACCGCCGCGGCGATCAGGAGGTTGACGGTGAGGGCGTCCACGGCAGGACGGTAGGGCACCTGGTCCCGCGGCGAGGAGCTTGGTCAGCCGGCGGTGGGCAGCACGCCGGTGTAGGGGTCGCGGTCGGTGAGGCAGTAGCGGCGGCCGTCGGGGGCGCGCAGCGTGGTCCAGTGGCCGTGCTCGGCCTCGACCTGCGCGCCGAGCGCCTCGTGCCGCGCTGTCTCCGCGGCGCGGTCGGTGCAGGCGGCGTCGAGGTGCGCGCCGGCGGCCGTCCGTTCGTCGTCCAGGCCGAGCCGCTGGACGATGACCCGCAGCGGCGCGCCCTCGGGGCGGCGCAGCGGGGTGATGGTGGGCGCCGACGAGCTCGTCGTCGGCCACCCGGTCAGCCGCGACCAGAACGTGGCCTCGGTGGCGGACGCGTCGTGCGGCACGTCGATGGCGATCTGGTCGACGAGGCTCGCACCGCCGGCCCAGGTGACCGGGGCCGGGCGGTGCCGGGGGAAGGCCTCGACCAGCCGGAAGGGGAGCCCGCCGGGCGAGACGAAGCCGGGACCGGCGCCGAGGCGGGCCGCCTCGGCGGCCGCCTCCGCGACGTCGCCGACGTGGACGTCGAGCGTGATCGCGGTGGCCTCGGCGCGGCGCAGGGCCAGGTAGGGGTCGCCGTCGGCGGGCACCAGGACCACGAGGTCGCCGGCGTGGGCCGGCCGCCAGCCGGTGACCGCCGACCAGAACTCGCAGGCGGCCTGCCAGGTGCTCTCGGGCGTGTCCAGGACGGCGGCGAGCCAGTGCGGCGAATCCACGCGCGCAGCGTAGGGCGCCCGCGGCCGCCAGGGACGGGACCTCCGGGGCCGGCGAACCTCACCCGGGTGACAGAGGGGTGAAAAATAGGACAAACGGGCACAAGGGGTGATGCCGGGCGGCACACTCCTGCCATGACGCCCGCACTGCTCGCGCCAATGGCCTCGACGGACGCCCAGGCCGCGGCGACCGCGGCGATCGCTGCCGCGAAGGAGCGGTGGCAGATGGCGTGCTGGGACGGCTCCGGGGCTGGCGAGGTGCAGCGGCTGTACGAGGCGTACCGCGACCTCGTGATCGCGCGGATCGCCGCGCTGACGGGCCGTGCGGCGGTTCGCCCATCGGTGCACTCGGCGGCCTGACCCCGCCCCCGGGCGCCCCCGCCCTCACCGAAGCGCCTCCGCCCTCACGGAGCGCCTCCGCCCTCACCGAGCGCCTCCGCCCTCACCGAGCGCCTCTCGCCACGGAGCACCCTCCCTCACGGGCGCATCCTTCGTCGCCGAGCGCATCCTTCGTCGCCGAGCGCAGAACTTGTGCTCGAAGTGGGGGGTTGCGGCGGTCGGAACACACGGTTTGGGCGACGAGTTCTGCGCTCGGCGCGGAGTGACCGGCCAGGATCTGAGTCCCGCGATCGCGGCCGTCCGCCGGCCGGCCCGGGGTGGACGCGCGCGAGTTCCGTCGTCGCGCGCACCGACCTTTGCCGAGCGCAGAACTTGTGCTCGACGTGGTGGGTTTCGGCCGCCGGAGCACACGAGTTGGGCGACGAGTTCTGCGCTCGACGAGGGGTTCTGCGCTCGGTGCTGGGAGGAGGCGTGCCCAGTGGGGGTGTGC
>JAEXPS010000047.1 GCA_023438885.1 Actinomycetes bacterium | reverse complement strand
GTGCACGCTCGCCGCGGCGGCGGCGAGGCGGGCGGCCAGTGCCGGGTCTGCGAGCACGTCCGACGAGCGACCGGCCAGGAGCGCGCCGAGCAGGCCGGCCAGGACGTCACCGGCCCCAGCCGTCGCGAGCCAGGCCGGCGCCTCGCCCTGCGCGTAGGCCGCACCGGGTCCGACGACCACCGTCACCGCGCCCTTGAGCAGCACGGTGGCGCCGGTGACCTGGTGCGCGCGCCGAGCGAGCTCCAGGGGTGCGGACACCACCCGCTCGCGCGAGACCTCGACACCCCGGTCGCTCAGCAGCCGCGCCAGCTCCCCCGCGTGCGGCGTCAGCACCACCTGGGGACCCACGCGCGCGGGCAGCAGCGGCAGCGCCCCGGCGTCGACGACGGCCGGCAGGCCCGAGGCGAGCGCCGTGGCGATGCGGGCGGCCTGAGGCTCGTCGTGCGGGTCCACGCCGGGCCCGAGCACCCAGGCCTGGACCTGGCCGTCACCGGGCACCGCCTCCGGCACGGCCGCGACCACCGAGCCCACGTCGCCGAGGTAGCGCACCATCCCCACGCCCGCCCGCACCGCGGAGCCGACGGTCAGCACGGCCGCACCCGGGAACGCCGGCGTCCCCGCGACGACCCCGAGCACGCCGCGGCTGTACTTGTGATCCGCCGCAGCCGGGACCGGCCACGCGGCGGCGATGTCCGCGGCGCCCAGCCGAGCGACGGCGGCGGCACCGGGATCGAGCGTCAACCCCACGTCGACCACGTCCACCTGGCCCGCCAGCAGCGCGGCGGGCGGGAGCAGGAGCCCGGGCTTCGCGCCGCCGAACGTGACGACGAGGTCCGCCGGGAGCACCGGCGCGTCCGGCAGCGTCCCGTCGTCGACCCCGATGCCGGAGGGCACGTCCACGGCGACGACGAAGGGACGGCGCGGCGCGGCGCGCAGCGCCTGCACCAGATCGCCGGCCACCCCGCGCAACGCACCCCGCCCCCCGATGCCGAGCAGCCCGTCCAGCACCACGTCGGCCCGGGCGGCGAGCTCGGCACCGGCCGCCCCGTCCTCGACCCGGGTCACGGTTCCGCCGGCCGCCCGCAGCGCGGCGATGCCCTCGTCGTGCGCCCGCTGCGAGACGAGGAGCGCGGTCACCGCGGCTCCTCGCCGCGCCAGGTGCGCCCCGGCGAACAGGGCGTCCCCACCGTTGTTGCCGGGCCCGACGAGCAACGCCACACGCGCCCCGCCGACGCGCCCGCGGCGCGCCGCCAGCTCGCGGGCCACCACCACGGCCAGCGCGAACGCCGCGCGGTCCATCAAGGGCGCACCGGCCGCCAGCAGCGGCTGTTCGGCGGCCTTCACCGCGGCGCTTTCCCAGGCGAGGAGCACGTCATCATCCTTCCGGGAGCGGCGGTAGCGTGCGCGGCATGCGATTCGGAACGTTCATCCCCCAAGGCTGGCGACAGGACCTGACCGGCATCGACCCCCGTGAGCACTGGGCGGTGATGCGGGGGCTCGTCGAGCACGCGGACAACGGCCAGGCGTGGGAGTCCGTGTGGGTGTACGACCACTTCCACTCGGTGCCCGACCCGAACGGCGAGGCCGTCCACGAGGCCTGGAGCCTGATGAACGCCTTCGCCGCGGTGACCTCCCGCGTGCGGCTGGGCCAGATGTGCACCTGCATGGCCTACCGCAACCCGGCCTACCTCGCCAAGGTGGCCACCACGGCCGACGTCATCTCCGGCGGCCGCGTGGAGATGGGCATCGGCGGCGGCTGGTACGAGCACGAGTGGCGCGCCTACGGCTACGGCTTCCCCCGGGCGGGCGAACGCCTGCGCATGCTCGACGAGGGCGTGCAGATCTTCCGGCAGATGTGGTCCACCGGCACCGCGACCCTGCACGGCACCCACTACGACGTGGAGGGCGCCATGCTGTCCCCGCTGCCGCTCCAGGCCGGCGGACCGCCGCTGTGGATCGCCGGCGGCGGCGAGAAGGTGACGTTGCGGATCGCCGCGCAGCACGCCGCGTACACCAACTTCGGCGGTACTCCCGAGGCGTTCGCGGCCAAGTCGGCGATCCTCGCCGAGCACTGCCGCGCCGTGGGCCGCGACTTCGAGGAGATCACCCGCTCGTCGAACTTCAACGTGGTGATCGCGCCGACCGAGGCGGAGATCCCGGCCCTCCTCGACCGGTACGAGGCGCACTACGCCAAGACCCTGCCCGCCCCGCGCGCGGCGAGCGTCCGCGAGGAGCTGCGCACCGGCCTGCTGGTCGGCACGCCGGAGCAGATCGTCGAGCGGCTCGGCGAGCTGGCCGGCCTGGGCCTGAAGTACACGATCTGCTACTTCCCGATGGTCGCCTACGACCGTTCGGGCCAGGAGCTGTTCGAGCGCGAGGTGGTCCCGGCCCTGGCCTGACCGCCGGAGGCCGAGGTAGCCGGAGGGGGGCGTCGTACGGCATCATTGAGTTTGGAAGGATTCCGAACAAACTCGTGAGGTCACGATGTCCCGGCCAGTGCTGCCTCAGTCCCCCGGCGTACGTGCGGCGGTGGTCCTCGCCGCGGGGCACGACGAGCCTTCCCGCCGGCTGCTGACGCGACCGCTGGGTGACGCGACCGTCGCCCAGCTCGCGCTGGCGACCGTCCGCGCGGTGGTGGCGCCCGAGCACATCGTGGTCGTCACCGCCTCCGGCGACGACGAGCTGCGAGCCCTCCTCGGCGACGACCTCACGTACGTGGAGCAGCCCGAGCGCCTGGGCACCGGCAACGCCACCGCCGCCGCGCTGCCCGCCGTCGAGGGCGCCGACCGCGTCCTCGTGGTGCATGCCGACACCCCGCTGCTGCGGCCGGAGTCCCTCCTGGGCCTGCTCACGCGGCACGAGCTCAAGGGCGCGGACCTCTCGATCCTCACCGCCCAGGTGGCCCACGCCAGCGCCGCCTACGGCCGCATCACCCGCGAGGCCGGCCGCATCGTCGCCATCGAGCAGCACGACGAGGCCGGCGACGGCCCTGCCGAGATCAACGTCGGTGCGTACGTCGCCACGCCGGAGCTGCTGGTCGGCGAGCTGACCCAGATGGCCGCCGACGGCGAGCACCGCCTCACCGACCTGGCCCGCCGCGTCATCGCCCACGGCAAGCAGATCACCGGCTACCGGATCGACGACACCGACGAGGTCCAGGGCATCAACACGCCCGACGAGCTCGCGGTCGCCGCCGACATCGTCCTCAAGCGGCTGTTCGTGCCGAAGAAGAACACCGACACCCGGATCGTGTTCGGCACCGGCGGCTGGCGCGCGGTGATCGGCGAGGGGTACACGCTGCCGAACGTCCGGCGCCTGACGCAGGCGATCGCCAACGAGGTGGTGCGCCAGGGGCTCGAGGACCACGGCGTGGTGGTCGGCGGCGACCGGCGCTTCCTCTCCCGCGCCTCCGCGATCGCGGCGGCGGAGGTGTTCGCCGGCAACAACATCCCGGTCACCCTGCTGCCCGACGACGTGCCGACCCCGCTCGTCACCTTCGCCGCCCCGTACCTGGGGGCCGCCTACGGCGTCATCGTCACCAGCAGCCACAACCCGCCCGAGTGGAACGGGATCAAGGTCTTCCGCGCTGACGGGTCCCTCCCGCTGGACGACGAGACGGACCGGTACCAGGACGAGGCGAACGCGATGAGCGTCCACGACGTCATCACCCTGGACATCGACCTGGCGACGAAGGCCGGCGTCGTGGTCGAGCGCTCGCTGACCGCGCAGTACGTGGACGCGATCGAGCAGATCGTCGACGTGGAGGCGGCGCGTGGCAAGGCGCTCAAGGTCGTCGTCGACCCGATGTACGGCACCAGCCAGCTGACCCTCGGCACGGTGCTGAGCGACATGCGGGTCCAGGCCGAGTTCATCCACGCGGCGCACAATCCGCTGTTCGGCGGCATCGCCCCGGCGCCCGACCTCGAGCGCCTGTCCACGCTGATCCAGATGATGAAGGGCGGCCGGTACGACCTGGGCCTGGCCACCGACGGCGACTCCGACCGCATCGGCATCGTCGACGAGACCGGCGAGTACATCACCAGCAACGACCTGCTGCTGCTCCTGTACTGGTACCTGCACGAGGTGCGCGGCGAGCGTGGCGGCGTGGTCCGCAACCTGGCCACCACGCACCGGCTCGACCGGCTCGCGGCGCACTTCGGCGAGCGGTCGCTCGAGGTGAAGGTCGGCTTCAAGCACGTCACGGCCGGCATGGAGCAGATCGGCGCCGTGCTCGGCGGCGAGTCCTCCGGCGGTCTGACGATCCGCGGCTGGCTGCTCGGCAAGGACGGCATCTTCGCCTGCGCCCTCGTCGTCGAGATGCTCGCGCGCACCGGCACGACGATCTCGGCGCTGCGCCGCACCATCGACGAGATCACCGGCACGCTGGTGATGCTCGAGGACGGCGTGCCCGCCACGCCGGAGATGCGCGTCGCGGTGCCGCGCCGGCTGGACGCGACGCCGCTGACCCACATCGGCCCCTACCCCGTGGTCGGGGTGTCGCACCTCGACGGCACCAAGATCCTGCTGGAGAACGACAACTGGGCGCTGCTGCGCTTCTCCGGCACCGAGCCCGTGCTGCGGATGACCGTCGAGGCGGACACCGACGCCAAGGCCCGCGAGATGCTCGACTGGCTGCGTGGCTTCGCCACCGCCAACGGCTGACCCCCCGTCCCGACGACGACCGACGAGGACCCATGCGCTACGGCCACTTCTCCGGCGACGAGTACGTCGTCGACCGCCCCGACGTCCCGGTCTCCTGGACCAACTACCTGGGCGGCAAGGACTTCTGCACGGTCATCTCGCACAACGGCGGCGGGTACTCGTACTACAAGAGCGCCCAGACCGGCCGCATCACGCGGTTCCGCCAGAACGGCGTGCCGCTGGACCGGCCGGGCAAGTACGTCTACCTGCGCGACGACGGCGACTTCTGGTCCGTCTCCTGGCAGCCGGTGGGCAAGCCGTTCGTGGCCGACGAGGGGGCCGACGTGCCGCTCGACGGCAGCGCCGGGCGCTGGACCACCCGGCACGGCCTGGGTTACACCACGTTCGAGTCGCTGTACCGCGGCATCGCGGCCTCGCAGACCGTCTTCGTCCCGCTGGACGACGACTGCGAGGTCTGGGACGTGCGCCTGACCAACACCACCGACCGCGAGCGCACGCTGACGGTGACGGGCTACGTGGAGTTCTCGTTCCACACCATCACGGTGGACAACCAGAACCTCCAGATGTCCCTGTACTCGCAGGGCGCCAGCTACGCGGACGGCATCGTCGAGGTCGACGCGTACTACGAGCCGTGGACCTTCCACTACTTCGCCTCCTCGCGCACCCCGGACTCGTTCGACGCGATGCGCGACGACTTCGTCGGGCCCTACCGGGACGAGGCCGACCCGCTCGCGGTCGCCCGGGGAGCCGGCAGCAACTCGCAGGGCACCACGCAGAACCACTGCGGCGCCCTGCTGCACCGGATCACGCTGGCGCCGGGCGAGACCGCGCGGCTCGCGTTCGTCCTCGGCTACGGCTCGCGGGATACGGCCGGGCGGGCGATGAAGGCGAAGTACTCCTCGCCGGCCACGGTGGACGACGAGCGCGCCCGGCTGGCCGCGCACTGGCGCGACAAGCAGGACCGGCTGCGGATCGACACCCCGCACGAGGGCATGAACACCCTGATCAACGCCTGGACGCTGCTCCAGGCCGAGACGTGCGTCGTCTGGTCGCGGTTCGCCTCCTTCGTCGAGGTGGGCGGCCGCAGCGGCCTGGGCTACCGCGACACCGCGCAGGACTGCATGTCGGTGATCCACTCCAACCCGGCCAAGTCGCTGCAGCGGATCGTCGAGCTGCTGCGCGCGCAGACGGAGGCCGGGTACGGGCTCCACCTGTTCAACCCCGACGACTTCGACCCCGATGCGCCCAAGTTGCCGGACATCCCCTCGCCAACGATCGTGCCGCGCGCCGACCGCGCGAACCTGATCCACGGCCTGGAGGACACCTGCTCCGACGACCACCTGTGGCTGGTGCCGACCGTGATCGAGTACGTCAAGGAGACCGGCGACGTCGGGTTCCTCGACCGCGAGATCACGTTCGCCGAGGGCTCGTCGGGCACGGTCTACGAGCACCTGCGGCGGGCGCTGGAGTTCACCTCGCAGCAGGTGGGCGCCAACGGCGTGGCCCTGGGCCTGCGCGCGGACTGGAACGACGGCATCAACCTCGGCGGCGGCGAGACCGCCCTCGTCACGTTCCTGCACGCCTGGGCGATCCGCGCGTTCCTCGAGATCGCCCACGAGGAGGACCGGGCCCGCTGGGAGGCGGAGCTGGAGAAGCTCGCCCGGGTGGCCGACGAGCAGCTCTGGGACGGCCGCTGGTGGCGGCGCGGCATCACGCGGGCCGGCGTGACGATCGGCTCGGCGGCGAACGACGAGGGCAAGATCTTCCTCGAGCACCAGGCCTGGCCGGTGATCGGCGGCATCACGACGCGCGAGCGGGGCATCGCCTCGATGGACGCGATCCACGAGCTGCTCGCCTCGCCGTACGGCAACCACCTGAACTGGCCGTCGTTCCGGCACGTCGACGACACGGTCGGCTTCCTGACACGGGTGTACCCCGGCATCAAGGAGAACGGGGCGATCTTCAGCCACCCGAACGCCTGGCCGATCATCGCCGAGGCGCTGCTGGGCCGCGGCGACGAGGCGATGGCGTTCTACGACGCGATCTGCCCCTACCACCAGAACGACCTCGTCGAGGTGCGGCAGGCCGAGCCGTACGCCTACGTGCAGTTCGTGTACGGGCGCGACCACGAGCGGTTCGGGCTGGCGCAGAACCCCTGGCTGACCGGCACGGCCGGCTGGATGTACACCGCGGTGACCAAGTACATCCTCGGGATCCGGCCGGGCCTGGACGGCCTGGTCGTCGACCCGTCGATCCCCCGCGACTGGGACGGGTTCACGGTGCAGCGCCGCTGGCGCGGCGCCACGTACCTCATCGAGGTGCGCAACCCGGCGCACGTGTCGCACGGGGTGGCCCGGCTCGAGGTCGACGGCGTGGCGCTGGAGCCGGGCGCAGCGGTGCCGGTCGCCCCGGAGGGCACCACGGTCCACGTCACGGCCACGCTCGGCTGACCGAGGAGAATGCGGGCATGTCGATCACGCTCGTCACCGTCCCCTCGCACGCCCCCTTCTCGCTCGCCGTCCACGGCGGCGCCGGACCGCTCAAGGCGGGCCGGGAGCTGGAGGACGCCCAGCGTGAGGGCCTGCGACGCGCGCTCGCCGCGGGTGAGGCCGTGCTGGCCGCCGGTGGGCCGGCGCTCGACGCGGTCGGCGCCGCCGTCGTGGTGCTCGAGGACGACGAGTCGTTCAACGCCGGCCGCGGCGCAGCGCTGACGGTCGCGGGCACCGCCGAGCTCGACGCCTGCGTCGCCGACGGCACCACCGGCAAGGCCGGAGCGGTGGCGGCCAACCGGTTCGCCCGCAACCCCGTGCTGGCCGCCCGCGCCGTGATGGAGCACACCCCCCACGTGCTGCTCGCGGACCCTGCCCGCGAGTGGCTGACCGAGGTGGGGCTGGACACCGTGGACCCGGGGTACTTCGTCACCGAGGCTCGCCTCGCGGCACTCCACTCGCGGATGGCCGAGACCACGGCGCCCGCGGTCGGTCACGGCACCGTGGGCGCGGTGGCGCGCGACACCGCCGGGCGGCTCGCCGCCGCGACGTCCACCGGCGGGGTGACCGGTCAGTGGGTCGGCCGCCTCGGCGACACGCCCGTCGTCGGCGCCGGGACGTGGGCCGACGAGCGCATCGCCGTCTCCGGCACCGGGATCGGGGAGTACTTCCTGCGCTCGGCGCTCGCCCACGACATCGCCGCCCGCGTGCGCTGGACGGGAGCGGCGCCGGCGGACGCCGTGCGCGACGTGATCCACGACGACCTCGTCGTCCCCGGCGGCGACGGCGGCGTCATCGCCGCCGCGGCCGACGGCGCTCTCGTGGTCGCCTACTGCTCCGAGGGGATGCTGCACGGCTACCTGGGCCCGGACGGCCCGGTGGCCGTCGCCTGACGGCCCGCTCAGCCTTCGGCCACCACCACGGCCGCGGCGATCCCGGCGTCGTGGGAGAGCGACAGGTGGAGCTGGGCGACGCCGAGGTGGTCGAGCCGAGCCTTGACGGTCCCCGTGACGAGGAGCACCGGGGCCCTGCCGCCGCTCGCGGGGACCCACGCGTCGTGCCAGTGGAGCCCGCCGGGCGAGGCCAGTGCCTTGACCAGCGCCTCCTTGGCGGCGAACCGGGCGGCGAGCGAGGCGTGCGGCAGCTCGCGCTCCTCGTCCGTGAACAGCCGGTGCGCCAGGTGAGGCGCCCGGTCCAGGGCGGCGACGAACCGCGCGACGTCCACGACGTCGATGCCCACCCCGATGATCACGGGCCTTGTCTACCACCCGCCGCGGCGATGTCGGTGGTGGGCTCTACGGTCCCCGGCATGACAACCACCGACCAGACCTTCGTCGAGGCCGCCGGCGTGCGGGTGCACTACGTGGAGCGCGGCGCCGGCGACGCCGGTGCGCCCACCGCCGTGCTGCTGCACGGCTTCCCCGTGGACCACCGGATCATGCTCGCCGCCTTCGAGTCCGCCTTCGCCGGCCGCGACGGCTGGCGACGGCTGTACCTCGACCTGCCGGGCCTGGGCGCCACCGTGGCCCCGGACTGGGTGGCCGGCACGGACGACGTCTTCGCGGTCGTGCGCGCCGCCATCGACGCGCTCGGCGTCGGCCGCTACGTCGCGATCGGCGAGTCCTACGGCGGCTGGCTCGCGCGCGGCCTGGTCGCCGCCGAGCCGGACCGCGTGGAAGGCCTGGCGCTGCTCTGCCCCGTGATCGTCCCGGAGCGCGACGAGCGCGACCTGCCTGCCCACCACGTGCTCCACCGCGATGCGGCCCTGGCGGCCGAGCTGGGCGAGGCGGCGTTCGACGCCGACCGGGTCGGTGTGATCCAGACGCGCGAGACGTGGCGCCGGTTCATCGAGGACGTCGTCCCCGGGCTCGACGCGGCCGACCCCGCCGCCGTCGAGCGGATCGGCGGTGCACCCGCCGGCGTGTTCCCGGTCGAAGCAGCCCGGTTCGATCGCCCGGCGCTGTTCCTGCTCGGCCGGCAGGACTCCTCCACGGGCTACCGGGACGCCTTCCGGGTGCTGGAGCACTACCCGCGTGCGACGTTCGCCGCCCTGGACCGCGCCGGCCACAACCTGCAGGGCGAGCAGCCGGAGCTGTTCGACGCCCTGGTGCGCGAGTGGCTCGACCGCGTGGAGGAGGTGCGGGAGGGCAGGCTCAATCCGGTCCCGTGACGAGGCGCCGGGCCTCGTCGACTGCGGTTACTCCACGGTGACGGACTTGGCCAGGTTGCGCGGCTGGTCCACGTCCAGGCCCTTCGCCGTGGCCAGCTCGCACGCGAAGATCTGCAGCGGGATCACCGACACCAGCGGCGCCAGCAGGGTCGGCGTCGCCGGCACCGTGAACACCTCGTCGGCGAACGGCAGCACGGCCTCGTCGCCCTCCTCCGCGATGACCAGCGTCCGCGCCCCGCGCGCCCGGATCTCCTGGATGTTGGAGACCACCTTCGAGTGCAACGAGTCACGCCCGCGCGGCGACGGCACGATGACGAACACCGGCTGCCCCGGCTCGATGAGCGCGATCGGCCCGTGCTTGAGCTCGCCCGCCGGGAAGCCCTCGGCGTGGATGTACGCCAGCTCCTTGAGCTTGAGCGCGCCCTCCATCGCCACCGGGTAGCCGACATGCCGGCCGAGGAACAGCACCGTGGGGGTGTCGGCCATGAACCGCGCCACCTCGCGCACGCGTCCCGACCGGTCGATCACCTGCTGGATCTTCTCCGGCACGGCACGCAGCTCCGCGAGGATCGCGGCGACCTCGTCGGCGAACATGTTCCCCCGCAGCTGCGCGAGGTACAGCCCCAGCAGGTAGGCCGCGGCGATCTGCGCGACGAACGCCTTGGTCGAGGCGACCGCGATCTCCGGGCCGGCGTGCGTGTAGAGCACGGCGTCCGACTCGCGCGGGATCGTCGAGCCGTGGGTGTTGACGATCGCCAGCACCTTGCTGCCCTGCTCCCGGGCGTGCCGCACGGCCATGAGCGTGTCCATCGTCTCGCCCGACTGCGAGACGGCGACCACCAGCGTGCGCTCGTCGACCACGGGGTCGCGGTAACGGAACTCGTGCGAGAGCTCCACCTCGACGGGGATGCGGCACCAGTGCTCGATCGCGTACTTCGCGACGTGCCCGGCGTACGCCGCCGTCCCGCACGCGATGACGACGATCTTGTCGACGGCCCGCAGCACCGACTCGTCGATCCGGATCTCGTCCAGCGTCAGCCGGCCCTGCCGATCGGTGCGGCCCATGAGGGTGTCCGCGACCGCGTGCGGCTCGTCGTGGATCTCCTTGTCCATGAAGGAGCGGAAGCCGCCCTTCTCGGCTGCGCGGGCGTCCCAGTCGACGACGTACCGGCGGGCCTGCGCGGGGTTGCCGGCGAAGTCCGTCACGGCCACGGAGTCGGCGGTGATGGTCACCACCTGGTCCTGGCCCAGCTCGAGCGCGTCGCGCGTGTGCGCGATGAACGCCGCGACGTCCGAGCCGAGGAAGTTCTCCCCCTTGCCCAGACCGACGACCAGCGGGGAGTCGTGACGCGCGCCGACGACGACGCCGGGCTGGTCGGCGTGCACGGCCAGCAGCGTGAACGTCCCCTTGAGGCGCCGTGCCACCGCCTGCAGGGCGGCCGTCAGGTCGCCGAGCTCGTCGTACGCCTTGGCCGCCAGGTGCGCGGCGATCTCGGTGTCCGTGTCCGAGGTGAGCTCGACCCCGTCCGCCACCAGCTCGTCACGCAGCTCCACGAAGTTCTCGATGATCCCGTTGTGGATCAGAGCCAGGCGCCCCGCGACGTGCGGGTGAGCGTTGGTGTCGGTCGGCCCGCCGTGGGTGGCCCACCGGGTGTGGCCGAGCGCGACGGTCGCCCCGGGCAGCGGGTGGGCGTCCAGCTCCTCGACGAGGTTGGCCAGCTTGCCGGCCTTCTTCGCCACCGCGAGCGGCGCGCCCGGCACGACGAGCGCAACCCCCGCCGAGTCGTACCCGCGGTACTCCAGGCGCCGGAGCCCCTCGATCGCCACCTCCAGCGGCTTGGCCGACGGGGTGGCGCTGCCGACGTATCCCACGATGCCGCACATGGCGCCCAGAGTACCCACGGCCCCCGGCCGGACCCGGCGCGGAGCAGCAGCGCAGTCATGGAAGGATCGAGCCGTGCAGCACCCGCCGGCACCGTCGCCCTACGTCGACCTCGACCGGGCGGCCTGGGTGCGACTCGCCGAGTCCACCCCTCTTCCGTTCACCGAACAGGACGTCGAGCGCCTGCGCGGCCTGGGCGACCCGATCGACCTGCCCGAGGCGGACGCCGTCTACCGGCCCCTGTCACGGCTCCTCGACCTGCACATCCAGGCGACGCGCGGGCTGCACCAGGCGGCCTCGACGTTCCTGCACGAGACACCGGACCTGACGCCCTTCGTCATCGGCATCGCCGGCTCCGTGGCCGTCGGCAAGTCGACCGTGGCCCGGCTCCTGCGCGAGCTGATGGCGCGGTGGCCGACCACGCCGCGCGTCGAGCTCGTCACCACGGACGGGTTCCTCTTCCCGAACGCCGAGCTCGAGCGTCGGGGACTGATGCAGCGCAAGGGCTTCCCGGAGTCGTACGACCGGCGCGCCCTGCTGCGGTTCGTGCAGGAGGTCAAGGCGGGCCGGCCCGAGGTCACCGCGCCGGTGTACAGCCACCTGACGTACGACATCGTGCCCGGCCGGCATGCCGTGGTGCGCCGCCCGGACGTGCTGATCGTCGAGGGCCTCAACGTGCTCCAGCCGGCGCGGGCGACCGCCGAAGGTCGCAGCAGCCTGGCCGTCAGCGACTTCTTCGACTTCTCGATCTACGTCGACGCCCGCGAGCGCGACGTGCGTACCTGGTACATCGACCGCTTCCTCGGGCTTCGGTCGACAGCGTTCGCACAGCCCGAGTCGTACTTCCACCGCTACGCGGGGTTGACGGACGACGAGGCGCGCGCCACCGCCGGCCGCATCTGGGACTCGATCAACGCCCCCAACCTGGAGCAGAACATCCGGCCGACGCGCGGGCGCGCCACGGTGGTGCTGACGAAGGGTCAGGACCACGCCGTGCAGCGGGTGCGGCTGCGCAAGCTGTAGCCGCTACGGCGCCGGCGTGCGCATCTCGACCGGATGGTCCTCCCGGTCCGTGACCTCGAGCCGGTCGAGGGCATCGAGCACAGCCTCTGAGGGCGCACCGCAGCCGTCCAGCGCCACGTCAGGAAGCACCGCGCGACCGGCGGCGTCCACGAGCCAGATCACCATCCGCCGAGGAGCCCCCTGGCACGGCACCGGCGTCACGGCGGGCTCGTCGAAGGCGTCCACCAGCCTGCTCAACCCCGTCGCCGACCCGTCGCGCCACGTCACCGTGACGGCGGTCCAGGTCCCCGCACTGTCGCGCATCCGGCCACCGACCTCGCACTCGACCACCGCGGCGGGCACGAAGTCGTCCGGGACGCGGCCACGCTCCGGGGCCGGCGCGTGGGAGGCGCGCGCGGCGAGGCCGGCGTCGAGCTCGAGGCCGAGCTCGTCGAGCACCTCGGGGGCCAGGCAGTCGGCCTTGCTGACCACCACGGCGGCGGCCGCGTTCGACGTCTGGGGCGAGGCCCCGCAGGCGCTCAGCAGCGCGCCGA
Source organism: Actinomycetes bacterium (assembly GCA_023438885.1). Lineage (GTDB taxonomy): Bacteria > Actinomycetota > Actinomycetes > Actinomycetales > Cellulomonadaceae > Cellulomonas. The sequence continues at coordinate 18,643 of JAEXPS010000047.1, read as the reverse complement.
GCAGGAGCACGCCCGCCAGGGCGCCCGTGGAGGCGCGCACTGCGCGGTCGGCCCTGCCCATCGGTGTCCCTCCTGCGGGCACGCCAGCAGAGACCCCGGAGGGTCCACGCGGCGTGCGGGGATGGCCGCCAGCGCCGGCGGCCACGTCGAGAGTATTCGCCATCACCCGGGCGGGTGACGGGCGAGACCGTTTCGTTAGCGCCTGCCACCGAATCGTGAGCGGCCCGTGACCTGCGGCCCAGCCGCTAGTTCGCCTCCGCCGCATCGGCCGGCCCGGGTTCCTCGGGCGCCGGCTTGTGCCCGCCCCAGCCGCGGACCCAGTGGGTGAGCACCCAGTCGACGAGGAGCCCGATCACGATGCCGCCGACGATGCCGAGCAGCATCGCGTACACCGGGTGTCCCTCCAGCAGGTGCGCGGCGCCGATGCCGATGGCCGACGAGTAGCACGCCCACGTGATGGCCGCGATGGCAGCCAGGCCGACGAAACGCCGGCGCGGGTAGTGCAGCGCGCCGGCCGTCATGTTGACCGCGACACGACCCACCGGGATGTACCGCGCCGCGATGATGAACGACGCGCCACGGGTCTTCAGTGCCTCGTCGGCCCAGTCCAGCGCGGCCTGCGCCTTCGGGCGGCGAAAGATCCGCAGCTCACGGATCGCCACCCGCCCGCCGATCGTGTACGCGATCTGGTCACCGGTGAAGGCGCCCGCGGCCGCGACGAGGATCACCAGGGGCAGAGCGGGCTGCCCGTGCGACATCGAGAGCGAGGCGAGCGCGATCACCGCGGACTCGCTCGGGACCGGTGGGAAGAAGCCGTCGATCGCCGCGAACAGGTAGAGCCCCAGGTACACCAAGGGTGATTCGGCCAGGCCGAGCAGCCACTCCTCCACACAGGCTCCGTCCCGTCACTGTCCCCGGCCGGGGACCCGCCCACGTTACCTGTCGACCTCGCCCCGGGCTGTGGTTGCCCGCCCCGGCCCTGGTCCGGAGCGTCAGTCGCGGGCGAACAGCTCGACGAAGCGGGCGAGCAGCGGCGGCGGCTCGTCGATCCCGCTTGCCTGCGCGTCGGCGATCACCCGCTCCAGCTCGTCGGGCGGGAAGTAGCCCTGGTCCCGGTAGACGCGCACGCGCGAGACCAGCCCACGCAGGTCGAGCTCGGGGTGGAACTGTGTGGCGTAGACGCGGGTACCCACGCGGAACGCCTGCACGGGCGAGGCGGGCGACGTCGCCAGGAGCACCGCGTGCGGCGGCAGCTTCGCGATCGCCTCCTTGTGGCCGACGAAGGCGCCGAACACCGGCGGCGCCGCGGAGAACACCGGATCGGCGCGCCCCTCGTCGGTCAGGGTCACCTGGATGCCACGCGCCGGCTCGCCGAAGCGGCGGTCGACGACGGCGCCCTCGTGGGTGCCGAGCGTCCCGACGCCGTAGCAGGCGCCGAAGAACGGGAAGTCGGCCGGGACGACGACGTCGAGCAGGCGCGCCAGCTCCGCCTCCACCCTGTGCTGCACGGGGCTCTTGAGAGCGTCGGGGTCGCTCGACTGGTACGGCCCTCCGCCGAGGACGATCCCGGACCACGCGTCGAGGTCGACGTCCCCGAGCGGCGTGCGCTCGAGCCGCACGCGGCGCAGCTCGCGCTCGTCGAGCCCGCCGTGGCGGAGCATCGCGGCGTACTCCTCGTCGGCCGCCTCGTCCTCCGGACGTGTGGCGAGGAACAGGAAGGGGCGCATCGCCGCCCAGCGTAGGGCGCCCCGCGCCGGCCCGGCGCGGCGGGCCGGCCTACCCTGACCTCCCGGGGGCGAGAACCAGGGTCGGACCAGGGGTAAAACCCATGGTGACGTGCGGAGCGTCTCCGTCACGATGGTCGGCGTCACCCCTACGACCCCGGAGCCGACCATCATGTCCCGCCCCGCCCTGCTCGTCCCGATCGCCGTCGTCGCCGCCGCCGCGCTGGCCGGGTGCGCGATGACAGTCAGCATCGGCAGCTCGGACTCCGGCCCGCAGACGACGCAGGAGCGTGACGTCAGCGACGTCGACCGCCTCGACCTCGCCACGAGCGGCCAGCTGCGGCTGTCGGTCGGCGAGCCGTCGCTGACGATCACGGCCGGCGAGCGCGTGCTCGACGACCTCGTCACGCGGGTCGACGGCGACACCCTGGTGATCGACCTCGAGACCGACTGGAGCGACCCGGGTCGCATCACCTACGACCTGACGCTCCCCGCGCTGTCGTCGATCCGGCTCAGCGGCTCCGGCGAGGTGGTCGGCGAGGTCGCCGGCACGGGCTCGGCCGCGATCGAGCTCGACGGCTCCGGACGCATCTCCCTGGACGCCGTCGAGGCGGACGCCCTCGACGTCTCCGTCAGCGGGTCGGGCGAGATCGTCGTCGACGCGGTCGTGGCGACGAGCACCACCGTGGACATCTCCGGCTCCGGGCGCGTCGAGCTGTCGGGCGAGACGGACGCGCTCGACGTGTCGATCCCCGGTTCCGGGACCGCGGGCCTCGCCGGGTTGGCGGCGCGAACGGCCGTCGTCGGGATCGGGGGTTCGGGAGCGGCGGAGGTGACCGCCTCCGAGACGCTGGACGCCTCGATCTCGGGCTCCGGCGCGATCACCTACGGCGGCGACCCCGAGGTGACGACGAACGTCACCGGCTCGGGTGCGGTGACGCGCGGCTGATCAGCCGGTGGCGGTCAACGTCCGCAGATCGGCCTTGTCGAGGTAGAGCGTGCCGGCGAGATGGTCGGTCTCGTGCTGGACGATGCGGGCGGGCCAGCCGACCAGCTCCTCGTCGAGCGCCGTGCCGCGCTCGTCGTACCCGCTCAGGCGCACCCGACGGGCACGGGCGACGACGGCGGCGTAGCCCGGCACGGACAGGCATCCCTCGTCGAACGCGGCGAGCTCGTCGCCGAGGGCCTCGTAGCGCGGGTTGACGAGCACGCGGAAGGGGACGACGAGCCGCTCGCGCTCGGTGTCCCTGCCCTCGTCGCCGCTCGTCGGGTCCTCGATCACGGCGAGCGCGACCGGCAGGCCGATCTGCGGGGCCGCCAGCCCGACGCCGGGCGCGGCGCGCATGGTGCGGTGCATCACCGCGAGCAGGGCGGCGAGCTCGTCGTCGGCGAGCTGGCCGTCGTACGGCTGTGCGGCGGCGCGCAGCACGGGGTTCCCGGCGCGCACGATCGGCACCACCCCGTCCGCCCGCCCGGCGGCCTCCTCGAGCAACCGCAGCACCGCATCGCGCACGAGATCCGCGCTCACACCCCCACCTCCAACCCGGCACTTGGTGTCGAGCCCGGCACGCAGAACTGCCGGGTTCGGCGGAAACTGCCGGGCTCGGCGGGGTGCGTCGTCACAGGGCGAGGTGGTCGCGGACTGCGGCGGCCAGCGTGGCGGCGGCCTCGTCGGCAGCGGTCTGGGTGGCGGCCTCGACCATGACGCGGACCACCGGCTCGGTGCCGGACGGGCGCAGCAGCACGCGGCCGGTCTCGCCGAGACCTGCCTCGACGGCCGCGATCGCGTCGGCCAGCGGGCCGTCGGCCCCCGCCCGCGTGCGGTCGACGCCGGAGACGTTGACCAGCGTCTGCGGCAAACGCTGCACCACGGACGCCAGCTCGGCGAGCGGCTTGCCCGTGGCGGCGACCCGGGCCGCGAGCTGGAGCGCCGTAAGCACGCCGTCGCCGGTGGTGGCGTGGTCGGCCAGGATGATGTGCCCCGACTGCTCGCCGCCGAGGGTGAACCCGCCGGCGCGCATCGCCTCGAGCACGTAGCGGTCGCCGACCGCGGTGTCGATCGTGGTGATCCCCGCCGCCCGCATCGCCAGGCGCAGGCCGAGGTTGCTCATGACGGTGATGACCAGGGTGTCGTGCGCCAGGGCGCCCTTGTCGCGCAGGGCGAGGGCCAGGATGCCCATGATCTGGTCGCCGTCGACGAGGGCACCGGCGCCGTCCACGGCCAGGCAGCGGTCGGGGTCGCCCGCGCCGGCGGCGGCCGGGGGGGGCGCCGCCGTCTAGGGCGACGCCGAGGTCGGCGCCGGCGGCCACCACGGAGGCCTGCAGCTGTTCGGGGTGGGTGGAGCCGGCGCGATCGTTGATGTTGCGGCCGTCGGGGGCGGCGTTGATCACCACCACCTCGGCGCCGGCCGCCCGCAGAGCCGCCGGACCCACCTCGCTCGCGGCGCCGTTGGCGCAGTCGACGAGGACCCGCAGGCCGGCCAGGTCCGTGTCCAGGGTGCCGACGAGGTGGTCGACGTAGGCGCGGGCCGCGAGGTCCGGGTCGGTGCGGATGCGGCCCACCTGGGCGCCCACCGGCCGCTCCCAGGCCTCACCCATCCGCGCCTCGATGGCGTTCTCGAGCTCGTCATCCAGCTTGAGACCACCGCGGGCGAGGAACTTGATGCCGTTGTCCGGCATCGGGTTGTGCGACGCGGAGAGCACCACGCCGAGGTCGACACCGCTCTCGGCGGTCAGGTACGCGACCGCCGGCGTGGGAAGGATCCCGACGTCGTCGACGTCGACGCCGGCCGAGGCCAGCCCGGCGGCGACCGCAGCGGAGAGGAACTCACCGGAGGCGCGGGAGTCGCGCCCGACGACCGCACGCGGGCGGTGCCCCTGGAACGCCCCGACGGAGGCCAGCACGTGGGCTGCCGCGACCGACAGGTCGAGCGCCAGCTCCGCCGTCACGTCCCGGTTCGCCAGGCCACGCACGCCGTCGGTCCCGAACAAGCGACCCATGTGTCGATCTCCTCCCGCACAGCACTCGGCCCCGTGGACTGTAGTAGTCCACGGGGCCGAGGGCACCAACCGTGAGGTCAGCGCTTCGAGTACTGAGGCGCCTTGCGGGCCTTCTTGAGGCCGGCCTTCTTGCGCTCCACCACGCGGGCGTCGCGGGTGAGGAAGCCCGCCTTCTTCAGCGCGGGGCGGTTGTGCTCGGCGTCGATCGCGTTGAGCGCGCGGGCGATGCCCAGGCGCAGCGCGCCGGCCTGGCCGGTCACGCCGCCGCCGTTGATGCGGGCGATGACGTCGAAGCGACCCTCGACGTCGACCAGCTTGAACGGCGAGTTGACCAGCTGCTGGTGCAGCTTGTTGGGGAAGTAGTCCTCCAGCGTGCGGCCGTTGATGGTCCACTGCCCGGTGCCCGGCACCAGGCGGACGCGGGCGACCGCCTCCTTGCGCCGGCCGAGCGCCTGGCCCGGCGCGGTGATGGACTGGCCGCGGCCGGTGACCGGCGCGGTCTCGGTGGTGTAGCTCGTGGGCGTCTCGCCGCCCTCGACGTCGAACTCGTCGACTGTGGTCTCTGCCACGGGGATTCCTCGCTTCGTCTGCGCAGCGGCTCGATCAGGCCTGCTGCGCCACCTGGGTGAGCTCGTAGGGCTTCGGCTGCTGCGCAGCGTGCGGGTGCTCCGGGCCGGCGTAGACCTTGAGCTTGCTCAGCTGCGCTCGGCCGAGCGTGGTCTTGGGGATCATGCCCCGCACGGCCTTCTCGATGACGCGCTCGGGGTGCTTCTCCAGCAGCTCCGAGTAGGGAACGGCCTTGAGACCACCCGGGTAGCCGGAGTGGCGGTAGGCGAGCTTGGTGTCGCGCTTGCTGCCCGTCAGGGCGACCTTCGACGCGTTGACGACGATGACGAAGTCACCGGTGTCGACGTGGGGAGCGAAGGTGGGCTTGTGCTTGCCGCGGAGCAGCGTGGCGACGTGGGTGGCCAGGCGGCCGAGGACGACATCGGTCGCGTCGATGACGTACCAGGTCCGCTCGACCTCGCCGGGCTTCGGGGTGTACGTGCGCACGGGTGTGAGCCTTCTCGTCGTGTCGGTCCCACGGGCATCAGCGCATGCCGGACACCCGTGGTGGGCTGTCGGCGCGCCCGTCCGGCGAGTGGGAACACACCGGCTCTGCGTCGGCTCACGGTGGTGAGAAGTCACCGGTGCACGACGCGGACGCACAACGACAGACCAGGGTACCCGGGCGCTCGTCGCGCGGTCAAAGCCAGTGGTGCGACCAACCGCGCGGCCCGCCCGCCGCGCCCGCGCCCGCGCCCGCCTCGACAGTTCGCCGACCGCTCGACAGTTCCACCTGTCGACCGCGTGCCGAAGTGTCGACCGGGCGCTCGGTACGGTCCCGACCGTGGTCATCCTTCAGGGGTTGCTGGCAGGGCTCTCGCTGATCGTCGTCATCGGCGCCCAGAACGCGTTCGTGCTGCGCCAGGGCCTGCGCGGCGAGCACGTCGGGGCCGTGGTCGCCGTCTGCGCCGCGGCCGACGTGCTGCTGATCGCGGCCGGCACGGCGGGCCTCGGGGCGATCGTCGGCAGCCACCCCACGGCGCTGGCGGTGGCCCGCTACGGCGGGGCCGCCCTGCTGCTGTGGCTCGGCGTGGCCGCGGCTCGCCGGGCGGTGCAGTCCGAGCACCTCGATCCGGCCACGAGCGCGCCCGTGGCGCTGCGTGCGGTGCTGACGACCGCCCTCGCGCTGACCTTCCTCAACCCGCACGTGTACCTGGACACGGTGCTGCTGCTCGGCACGCTCGCCGCCCAGCACGACGACTCTCGGTGGTGGTTCGCCATCGGCGCGATGGCCGCGAGCTGCCTGTGGTTCTCGGCGCTCGGCTTCGGCGCCGCGCGGCTGCGTCCCCTGCTCGCCCGCCCCCGGGCGTGGCGCATCCTCGACGCCGCGGTCGCCCTGGTCATGCTGGCCTTCGCGGTCCGGCTTCTCGTCGTGCCGCTGGACTGAGCAGGCCATTGCGTTCGCACCTGTCAGCCGCGGCCGATACCGTCGGGGGTCATGGACGGCTTCCGGGTGATCCCGGGGCCGGCCCGACGGTGGGCCGAACGTGCCCCGACGGCTGCCCTCGCACTAGCGGGGGCCGGTGGCACCGTGCTCGTGGTGGCCCTGACCGCCGCGGCCGCCCGCGCCGGGTTCCCTCAGGACGTCACGCTCCCCGACTGGTGGGGCCGGTGGCCCACGGGCACTGCGTCCCGCCCCGGTTGGGCGGCCGTGACCACCGCGATGGTCGGCGCGCTCTGCGTGCTGTGGGCGGTGCTCGCGCGCGGTTGGCTGCACGCGCGTGCGCCGCGGCCACGCACGGTGGCGCTGCTCGCACTCCTGTGGTCGCTGCCGCTGCTGCCCACCGGGCCGATGGGTAGCCTCGACGTGCAGAGCTATGCGGCGGTGGGCCGCCTGGCCTCCCTCGGCCTCGACCCGTACACGTTCGGGCCGGTGTGGCTCTCCGGTTCCTACGCCGCCGCGGTCAGCCCGGTGTGGCTGTGGACGCCCACGCCGTACGGGCCGGTGCAGATCGAGCTGCTCCACCAGGTGGCCCACGCCGCGGGCGGCAACGTGACGGTGGCGGTGCTGCTGATCCGGCTGCTCGCCGTCGTGGCCCTGGCGGCAGCCGTCGTCCTGGCGATGCGTGCCGCTCCCGAGCGTGAGCGTTCTGCAGTGCTGCTGCTCGTCGCGCTCAACCCGCTGATCCTGGTCCACGTCGTCTCCGGTGCCCATCTCGACGTGCTGGTCGGGCTGCTCGCGCTCGTCGTCGTGATGCTCACCCGTGCCGGCCGTCCCGTGGCGGCGATGGTCGCCGCCGTCATCGCCTGCCAGGTGAAGCTGCCGGGCCTGGTGCTGGTCGCCTACGTCGCGCTCGACGTGCTGCGGCGAACCACCGCGCCTCAGCGACGCCGTCTGCTGGCGGGCACGCTCGGCGCCGGCGCGCTGACCGCCGCGGGGACCTGGGTCGTGTTCCCCAACGCCTTCGGGTGGCTCGGTGCCCTCGACGTCCCGGGCGCCATCCGCTCCGCCGTCGCCCCGAGCACCTGGGTCTCGTACGCGTTCGCCGCCGTGACGGGCAGGCTCGACGAGCGCGGGCTCGCGGCCGCCACCACGGCGGGCCGGCTGGTCGTCGCCCTGGCGGGCGCGGCGGTGGTCCTGGTGCTGCTGTGGCGCGCCACCAGGACGAGCGCCGTGGCGAAGGATGCGTACTTCGCCGTCGGCTGGGCGTTGATCGCCGTCGCCTTCGCCGGGCCCGTGATGTACCCCTGGTACGTCACCTGGGGCCTGTTCGCCGCTGCCGTGGGCAGCGCGGTGCGCGGTCGGTTGGCGCTGCTCGGGCTCTCCACGGTGCTGGTGCTGGTGTCGGGCTCCACCGGCGGCCTGACGGTCGTGCTGGTCATCGCCGCGACGCTCGCCGCCGCGGCTGCCGTGCTGTGGCGCACCACGCGCCGCGCGCTGGCCGCAGCCCCCGAGCCCGTGACCGTCGCGGCGACCTAGCGCGCCCGGTCCACGCGCGCGGCGTCCCACACGGGCTCCGGCGTCTCGACGACCTCGCCGTCGGAGCCGAACACCAGGTACCGGTCGAACCCGCGCACGAACCACCGGTCGTGCGTCACCGCGAGCACCGTGCCGTCGAACGCGGCCAGGCCCGCCTCCAACGCCTCCGCCGAGTGCAGGTCCAGGTTGTCCGTGGGCTCGTCGAGCAGCAGCAGCGTCGCCCCGGACAGCTCGAGCAGCAGGATGCCGAACCGCGCCTGCTGCCCGCCGGAGAGCGTCTGGTACTCCTGCTCGGCCGCGGCGACGAGCTCGTACCGGTCCAGGGCACGGCTGGCCTGCTCACGCCCCATCCCCTGCCGATGGGCGTCGCCTCGGTGCAGGATCTCCAGCAGAGTGCGCCCGACGAGCTCGCGGTGCGGATGGTTCTGGGCGAACCACCCCGGCCGCACGCGGGGCCCGAGTGTCAGCGTGCCCGTGTGCGCCACGGGCTGCACCGCCATCTCCCCCACCGGCGCGTGCTCCGGGTCGCTGCCGCCCGCGGCGAGCAGCCGCAGGAAGTGCGACTTGCCCGAGCCGTTCGACCCGAGCACCGCGACCCGTTCGCCGTACCAGACCTCCAGGTCGAACGGTCGCATCAACCCGGTCAGCTCAAGGCTTTGCGCCACCACCGCGCGCTTGGCCGTGCGCCCGCCCGCCAGCCGCATCCTCACGTGCTGCCGCTGCGGCACGGCCTGCGGCGGGCCGGCCTCCTCGAACCGCCGCAGCCGGGTGAGCGCCGCCTGGTACCGCGAGGCCATGTCGGAGTTGTACGACGCCTTCTGCTTGAACGTCACCACGAGCGTGCGCAGCTGCTCGTGCTCCTCGTCCCAGCGCCGCCGCAGCTCCTCCAGCCGCGCCAGCCGGTCCTGGCGCGCCTGCGCGTAGGTGGCGAACCCGCCGCCGTGCACCCACACCCGTGCGCCCGCCGCCGTGGGCTCCAGCGTCGCGACGTGCGTTGCGACGCGCGCCAGCAGCTCGCGGTCGTGGCTGACGAACAGCACGGTCTTGCCGCTGGCCAGCAGCCTGTCCTCGAGCCAGCGCTTGGTCGGCACGTCGAGGGCGTTGTCCGGTTCGTCGAGGAGCAGCACCTCGTCGGGCCCGCGCAGCAGCGCCTCGAGGACGAGCCGCTTCTGCTCGCCACCGGACAGCGTGCGCACCGCGCGGTACTGCGCTCGGTCGTACGGGATCGAGAGCACCGCGTCGGTCACCTCGTCCCAGCCCGCCTCCGCCTCGTAGCCGCCGACGTCGGCCCAGTCCGCGAGCGCCTGCGCGTACCGCAGCTGCGCGGGCTCGTCGTCCACGAGCATCATCGCTTCCTCGGCAGCGACCAGCTCCGCCGCCGCAGCTCGGATCACCGGCGGTGCGAGCTGGGCGAGGAGCTGGCCCACCGTGCGCTCGTCGTCGATGCGGCCGATCTCCTGGCGCATCACGCCGAGCCCGCCCGAGCCGGTGACCACCCCGGCGGACGGTGCGAGGTCGCCGGCCACCACCCGCAGCAGGGTCGTCTTGCCGGTGCCGTTCGGCCCGACGAGGGCGACGCGCGACCCCTCGGCCACCCGGAAGGTCACGTCCCGGAGCAGCGGGCGTCCGTCCGGCAGCGTCACGGTGACGCTGGCGATGTCGAGGTGGCCCATGGCGCCAGTGTCCCTGGGACCGCGCAGGCACCGCGACGTGTTTCGGCCGTCGGGCACGACATCACCTCGGCACTGGGAGCTCGTCGCCCGGCTCTGCCGGGTGGCAGACGCCCGGGGCAACCTCGTCGCCGACGCCCAGCACGCGGCCGTGGCGATCGAGAACGGGGCGACGGGGGTCTCACTGGACAGGGACTTCGCCCGCTTCCCCGGGGCTGCGATGGGTGGTGCCGTCGGGGGCTTGACCTGTCTACGGCTTCACCCTCGAGGCTCGCGGCATGACACCGATCGCCCCCAGCACCTCCGTCGACATCGCCTTCGAGCTCTCCGCGCCGCCCGAGGAGGTGTTTCCCTTGCTGTGCCCCGTGCGGGAGTACGAGTGGATCCCGGGCTGGCAGTGCACCATGGTCCACAGCGTCAGCGGGGTCGCCGAGCACGGCTGCGTGTTCACCCGCGGTGAGGGAGAGACGTGGATCACGACCCGGTACGAGCCGCCGACGCGGATCGACTACACGATCTTCTTCCCGGGACTTCACGTGGGAACCCTGGAGCTCGCTCTGACGCCGGCGGGAGCGGGCACCCGCCTGGCGGTGCGCAGGACCCGCACCGCCACGACGAGTGCGGGCGAGGGGTCGATCCAGAGCTGGACCCCGGACGACGAGCGCGCGATGTGGAAGCTGAACCGGCAACGGCTGGAGCACTTCTTCGCGACGGGGACGGTACCGGCGAGCTGACCGTCGGCCGGATCGCGGCGGCCTTCGGGCTGTCGCGGTCCACCCTGCTCTACTACGACCGGATCGGCGTGCTGCGGCCGTCGGCGCGATCGTCGGCCGGCTACCGCAGGTACGGCCCGGCCGCCGTCGCCCGGCTCGACGCGGTGTGCCGCCTGCGCCGCGCCGGCTTGCCGCTCGACGAGATCCGCCGGCTCCTCGACGCTCCCGGGCCGGACCTCGTCGCCGCCCTCGCGCTGCGCCTGGCCGCGCTCGACGACCAGATCCAGGGGCTGCGCGCCCAGCAGCGACGCATCCTGGAGGCGCTGAGCAGCGGCGAGGTGGCCGGGATGCCGTGGACTCCGGACCTCGCCCAGCTCGTCGGGCTGCTGGCGGACGCCGGGCTGGGCGCGCCCGAGCGCCGGGCGTGGCACGCCGCCGCCGAGCGCGCGGGCGGGCCGGCGCACCAGGCGCTGCTGGAGGCGCTGGGCCTGGGTGCGGGCGAGATCGCCGCACTGCGCCGGTGGCGGGCCGATGCGCCCGGTGCGACGGTGGAGGCATGACACAGACGCCCGACACCGGCGCAGAGGGCGACGGCGACCAGCTGTCCCGCGACGACATGCTGCTCGACCGCGGTGTCGACGACCTGCTCGACGAGGGCTACTCGCCGCTCGACCACCCGCGCAGCACGCACTACGGCGAGACGGCGTGGGAGGAGGAGCACCGCGAGACGATCGACCGGCGCATCCTCCAGGAGGAGCCCGACATCTGGGAGCGCCCCGAGGAGGTCTCCGGAGACCGCGAGCCGTACCGCTCCGGCCGGCTCCTCGCGGACGACGACGCCGTCGAGGCCGGCGGCACGGACGCCTTCGCCGTCGACGTCGGCGTCTCCGGTGGAGGTGCGAGCGCCGAGGAGGCCGCCGTGCACGTCATCCCGGACCCGGACGTCGACGAGCCGCTGTACCGCGCGGACGACGACCGGAACTGAGCCCCGCTACACGGCGCAGGGCCCGTCGACCTCGTCGGCGCCGCGGCGGGCGCGCGTCTGCTCGGCGCGTGCCGCGAGCTCGTCGTCGGCGGGGTAGCGGACCTCCTCGAGCGTCAGGCCGTGCGGGGCCACCACCGGCGCCGCCGCGTCCTTGGACCGGGTGGCGAGCAGCCGCGCCGGCCAGTCCACGGCCCGCCGGCCCTCCCCCACGGCCAGCGAGGCGCCGACGAGGGTGCGCACCATCGAGTGGCAGAAGGCGTCCGCGCGCACCGTGGCGAGCACGAGTCCCGCGTCCGGTCCCTGTGCCGGGCGCTCCCACGAGAACAGCTCGAGCGTGCGGATGGTCGTCGCGTGGGGGCGCGGCTTGCAGAAGGCGGCGAAGTCGTGGCGCCCGACGAGCCCGCGGGCTGCCGCGTCCATCGCGGCGACGTCCAACGGGCGTCGCCACCACAGCACCTCGCCACGGCGCAGCGGGTCGCGGCGCTCGAACTCGTCGCAGACCCGGTAGGCGTACCGGCGGTCCAGCGCACCGAACCGCGCGTCGAAGCCGTGCGGGGCCGGCGTGGCCGCCCGGACCACCAGGTCGTGCGGCAGCACGCCGCCGAGCCGGTCGGGCAGAGCCTCGAACGGGTCGCGGCGCGAGCGGCCGCTCGCCGCGTCCAGCGCCTGCACGGTGACGTCCACGTGCGCCACCTGTCCGCGGGCGTGGACCCCTGCATCGGTGCGACCGGCCACCGTCAGCCGTGGCGCGGGCTCGCCGCGGCGTCGGGTGCCGAGCACCGTGGCCAGCGCCTCCTCGAGGGTCGCCTGCACCGTGCGCAGGCCCGGCTGGGCCGCCCAGCCGGCGAAGTGCGTTCCGTCGTAGGCCAGGTCGAGGCGCAGCCGGACGGTGCCGTCGCCGTCCGGGGCCGCGCTTACCGAAGTCACGGTGGCCACGGTAGCGGGGCGAGAGCGCACACGGCCGGGCACCACCGCTCCGCCGACGCAGACCCTGGTCCCGGCGCTACGGTGTCACGGTGCAGGACGCGAGCAACGACCCGTACACGCTCGCCGTCGACTGCGGCGGTGGCGGCATCAAGGCCTCGGTCCTCGACGCCGCAGGGACGCTGCACGCTCCCCCGGTCCGCGTGCCGACGCCCTACCCACTGCCTCCTACGCGTCTCGTCGACACGATCGCCGGCATGGCGCAGAGCCTGCCTCGGTTCGACCGCGCGACGGTGGGCATGCCGGGCATGATCCGGCACGGCGTCGTCGTCGCCACGCCCCACTACGTGACGCGCTCCGGCCCGCGCACCACCGTGCTGCCCGAGCTCGTCGACGCCTGGTCCGGGTGCGACATCCGCGCGCTGCTCGAGGCGCGGCTCGACGCACCGACCCTGGTGCTCAACGATGCCGAGGTGCACGGCGCAGGGGTGGTGTCGGGCACGGGGGTCGAGCTGGTCCTCACGCTCGGGACGGGCCTGGGCAGCGCACTCTTCGACGGCGGCCGGCTGGCGCCCCACCTCGAGTGGTCCCAGGCGCCGGTGCGGTGGGGACTGTCGTACGACGCGTACATCGGCCAGACCGAGCGGACGCGGCTGGGTGACGCGATGTGGTCCCGCCGCGTGCGTCGGGTGGTGGACGGGCTGCGGCCCGTCTTCCGCTGGGACCGGCTCTACCTCGGCGGTGGGAACGCTCGGCGCGTCACCCCGGCGGTGCTCGACAAGCTGGGCGACGACGTGGTCGTCGTGCCCAACGAGGCCGGGATCGTCGGCGGCGTGCGCGCCTGGTCGCTCGCCTCCTGACACTCCGCGAGCACCTCGAGGACCACCCGGCTGAACCTCGTGGGGCGCACCAGCGACACCAGGTGCGTCGCTCCGGGCACGACGACCAGGCGGCCCTGCCGGCACGCGGCCAGGAACCGCCGCTCCTCACCGCGGAAGTGGTCGTACCGGCCGTTGACCAGGACCACGGGGGCCTCGATGCGCGCGAGGTCGGCCAGCGGGTCGGCGGACGCCATCTCGTGCAGCGTGCCGGTCATCACGTCGAACGCGAAGCCACCGGCGCCGACGTCCCGGGCACCCTGCGGCGGAAGCATCAGGTCGACGAGCAGCCGGTTGAGGCGCGCGCCGCGGTCCGGCAGGCGCAGGATGCCGCGAGAGGCGGCCTCCCACGCCCCCACCACCGCCCGGTGCGGGCGCGTGCAGCACGACGCGGCGACCAGCGCCGCCACCTGGTCCGGGTGCCGGGCGGCGTGCGCGATCCCGACGTACCCGCCGAGCGACAACCCGACGACGAGCGCGCGCCCGCCGGCCTCGTCGATCGCCAGCCGCACGGCCTCGACGGCGCCGTCGAGGGTGAACCGCTCGCCGGCTCGCTCGCCGTGCCCCGGCAGGTCGATCGCCAGGGCGCGGTGGCCCGCCGCATCGACGGCCGCCACCTGGGCGCGCCACATCGTGCGCGACGCGCGCAGCCCGTGCACGAACACCACCGGCAACCTGTCCACGCCCACCCCCTGTTCTCCGTGCCGCCTCCCACCCTCTCACCGCGCCCAGGGCCGCGACGGGGCACGGCATCCGCAGGCCGCCCGGGGATGCACGAAGGCCCCCCCCCCCCCCCGGGCGGGGCGGGGGGGGACGTGGGTCGGGGCCTGTCCGGCCGGCTCGGGAGCCGGCCGAGGTGCCATCGGACTAGAGCGCGTCCGTGCCGTGCTCGCCGGTGCGAACGCGGGCGACGTCCTCCACCGGGACCACCCAGACCTTGCCGTCGCCGATCTTCCCGGTCTGGGCGGCCTGGACGATCACCCCGACGATGCCGTCCGCGTCCTCGTCCGCCACGAGGACGTCGATCCGCACCTTCGGCACCAGGTCCACGGTGTACTCGGCCCCGCGGTAGACCTCGGTGTGGCCGCGCTGGCGGCCGTAGCCACTCGCTTCCGCCACGGTGAGGCCACGCACGCCGGCACCCTCGAGGGCCGACTTCACGTCGTCCAGCCGATGGGGCTGGATGATCGCCGTCACGAGCTTGGTCATCACTTCACCTCCGTGGCCACGCGGGCCCCGATCGTCTCGTACGCGGACTCACCGTGCACGGCGAGGTCGATACCGCCGACCTCGACCTCCTCCGCCAGACGCAGGCCGCCGATCGCCTTGATGATGAGGCCGATGACGTAGGTCATCACGAAGGAGAACGCCCCCGCAACGAGTGCGACGAGGATCTGGGTCAGCAGCTGGCTCGCGCCGCCGCCGTACAGCAGGCCGTTCTGCGCGCCGTCCGGGTACCAGGCACCCTGGTTCGTCGTGGCGAAGAAGCCGATGAGCACGGTGCCGGTGAGGCCGCCGACCAGGTGGACGCCGACCACGTCGAACGCGTCGTCGTAGCCCAGCTTGTACTTCAGACCGATCGCCAGGGTGCACAGCACACCCGCGATGGCGCCGATCGCGATGGCGCCCCAGGTGTCCACCGCCGCGGCTGCCGGCGTGATCGCCACCAGGCCGGCCACGATGCCCGACGCAGCGCCGAGCGAGGTCGCCTTGCCGTCGCGGACCTTCTCCGTCACCAGCCACGCCAGCATCGCGGCACAGGTCGCGACGAACGTGTTCAGCCAGGCACGGCCGGCCGTGCTGTCGGCCGCGAACTCCGAGCCGGCGTTGAACCCGAACCAGCCGATCCACAGCAACGCGGCACCGAGCATGACGAACGGCAGGTTGTGCGGCCGCATCGGCTCCTTCGGCCAGCCCTTGCGCTTGCCGAGCAGCAGCACCAGGGCCAGGCCCGCAGCACCGGCGTCGATGTGGACCACCGTGCCACCGGCGAAGTCGATCGGCGTGGCGATGCCGCCGAACGGGCCGTTCGCGGAGAGGAACCCGCCGCCCCAGACCATGTGGGCCAGGGGGAAGTAGACGAGCGTCGCCCACACGATGGTGAACGCCACCCACGAGCCGAACTTGATGCGATCGGCGATGGCCCCCGTGATCAGGGCCACCGTGATGACCGCGAAGGTCACCTGGAACGCCACCGCCACGAACGCCGGCACACCGCTGCCGATCATCAGGCTGGACTCGTCTGTCAGCCCCTCCATGCCGAACCACTCGAACGGGTTCCCGAAGAACTGGTTGATCCCGTCGATGTCGGTGCCGAACGACATGGAGTAGCCCCACAGCAGCCACACCACGCCGACCGTCCCAGCCGTGACGTAGTTCATCATCAGCATGTTGAGGACGGACTTGCTCCGTGCGATCCCGCCGTAGAAGAACGCCAGCGCGGGGACCGTCATCATGAGGACGATCACGGCAGACGTCAGCATCCACGCGGTGTTGCCGGTGTCGAGCTGGAATTCAGCAAGCATCCGCTGCACCCGTTTCTCCCGTGGCCAGCCGGGCGGCTGGCCGCAGGCACAACGGTGGGGGCGCCGGGTTTCCCTCTGTCGCCGGGCGCGTTACAGCGGCGTCACGGCCGCCCGCACGACGTAAACATCGTGTGAAGGGCGGGCGGAGTTCTCACGGACCGAGAAGGCCGTCCACGAACGCCTCGACGTCGAACGGCGCCAGGTCGTCCGGACCCTCGCCGAGCCCGACGAGCTTCACGGGCACCCCCAGCTCACGCTGCACCGCGACGACGATCCCGCCCTTCGCGGTGCCGTCGAGCTTGGTGAGGACGATCCCGGTGACCCCGGCAACCTGGGTGAACACCCGCGCCTGGTTGAGCCCGTTCTGACCGGTGGTCGCGTCGAGCACCAGCAGCACCTCGGACAGCGGTGCGGTGCGCGTCAGCACGCGCGTGATCTTGCCCAGCTCGTCCATGAGCCCGGCCTTGTTCTGGAGCCGGCCGGCGGTGTCGACCAGGACGACGTCCTTGCCCTGTTCCCGGGCCGTGCGCACGGAGTCGAACGCCACGGACGCGGGGTCGGCGCCGTCGCGGTCGGCCCGCACGGTCGGCACTCCGACGTGCGCGCCCCACGTGGCCAGCTGGTCGGCGGCGGCCGCGCGGAACGTGTCGGCGGCACCGAGCACCACGCTGCGGCCGTCGGCGACGAGCACGCGCGCCAGCTTGCCCACCGTCGTCGTCTTGCCCGTGCCGTTGACGCCGACGACGAGCACGACGGCCGGGACGGCCGCCCCGTCCTCCCCCGTGCCCGGCTCGGTGTTCAGCGACCGGTCGAGTGCCGGGTCGACGAGGGCGACGAGCTGCTCGCGCAGCAGGGCCCGCGCCTGGGCCGGATCGTTGGTACCGGACACCCGGACCGACGTGCGCAGCGCGTCGAGCAGCTCGGCGGTGGAGCCTGCACCGACGTCGGCGAGCAGGAGGGTCTCCTCGATCTCCTCCCAGTCGTCCTCGGAGAGGCGGTCACGCGAGAGGACGGTGAGCAGGCGGGCGCCCAGCGGGGAGCCCGAACGGGCCAGGCGATCGCGCAGCCGCGCCATCCGGCCGGCGGTGGGAGCCGGGACCTCGACGACCTCCCCGGCGGCCGCCTCGGCGGGCTCCGCCTGCGGGGCGGGGGCCTCGACCGGCGCCTCGGCGGCCTCAGTCGCGGCCTCGGTCGCGGTCTCGGTCGCGGTCTCAGCCCCGGCGTCGGCCGGGGTCCTGGTCTCGGTCGGAGCGGGAGCGGGCGGCTCGCCGCGGCCACGGCGACCGACCGCGACGGCGGCGACCGTCGCCGCGACGGCCAGCGGCACGCCGGCGGCCAGCAGCCAGGTGAGGAGCTCTTGGTTCACGCCGACAGTCTGTCAGGCCGGCGCGTCAGCGCCCGCGGTGCGGCAGCACGCGCGACGCGGCGTCGTGCCAGGTCGCGCTGATCTCGTCGGGCTGCAGGTAGCCCTCGCCGAACTCGACGTTCGCGCGCAGCATCTGCTCGAGGCTGACGTCCACCGGCTCGACCGCCGCCGCGGCCCGGGCGGCGGCCAGCTGCTCCTCGTCGGGCCGCAACCAGGCCCTCATCCCGCGTCGGAAGCTCCGCACCGGCCGCCCGCGCTCGTCCCGGGGCGCCTGCGCCAGCGCGAGCAGCCCCACGACGGCGGCGGCCAGCAGGGCAAGGATCACGGTGATGAGCACGGCCATGCTCGCCATCGTCACCCGAACGGGGGAATCGGGCAAAACGACGGCGACCGGTTCACGGAACCTTCACGGCTGCCGCCTCAGGCGGGCACGTCCTCCCGCAGCCGCTGGCTGATCACCGCGCTGACCCCGTCGTCCCGCATCGTCACCCCGTAGAGCACGTCGGCGATCTCCATCGTGCGCTTCTGGTGCGTGATGATGATGAGCTGCGAGTTCGACTGGAGCTCGTGGAACTGGTCCAGCAGGCGCCCCAGGTTGACGTCGTCGAGGGCGGCCTCGACCTCGTCCATCACGTAGAAGGGGCTGGGCCGCGCCCGGAAGATGGCGACCAGCAGCGCCACCGCCGCCAACGACCGCTCCCCACCGGACAGCAGCGACAGCCGCTTGACCTTCTTGCCCGCGGGGCTGGCCTCCACCTCGACGCCGGTGGTGAGCATGTCGCCCGGGTCGGTCAGCACCAGCCGGCCCTGGCCACCGGGGAACAGGCGGCCGAACACCTGCTCGAACTGCGCGGCCGTGTCGGCGAACGCCTCCGCGAACACCTGCTGCACGCGCTCGTCGACGTCGGCGACGATCTGGAGCAGGTCGGCCCGGGACTTCTTGAGGTCGGCGAGCTGGTCGACGAGGAACTTGTGCCGCTCCTCCAGAGCGGCGAACTCCTCCAGGGCCAGGGGGTTGACCCGGCCCAGCAGCGCCAGGGCCCGCTCGGCGGCGTGCAGCCGCTTCTCCTGCTGCTCGCGCACGTAGGGCACGGTGCGGGGCTCGCCGTCACCCTCGCCCTCCTGAGGGACGGGCACCTCGCGGTGCGGCCCGAACTCCTCGAGCAGCACGTCAGGATCCATGCCGAGCTCGTCGACCGCCCGTTGGGCGAGCGCCTCGATCCGCACCCGCTGCTGGGTGCGGGCCACCTCGTCGCGGTGCGCGACGTCGGTCAGCTGCGCCAGCTCGGCGGCCAGCCGGTCGGCCGCGGCGCGCTCCTGCCCGAGCCGGGC
>JAEXPS010000042.1 GCA_023438885.1 Actinomycetes bacterium | reverse complement strand
ACCCGCTCCGACGCCACTCCGGGCTCGGCTACCGGTCCCCGAACGAGTTCGAGGACCTTCACACCGCCGCGACCGCGGCGGCATGATCACCACACCGCAACTGTCCGGGAAACCGGGTCAGGCTCCGGCCTCACGCCTCCACGCAGGCGTCACCAACGTCATGAGCCAGAACAACTAGGGCCGCGTCCCCGCGCCACGCGGGGCTTCGCCCTCCCGCCGCGGTGGAGGGATTGTGCAGATCAGCGACCCAGCTGGGAGTACTTCGCCTCGGTGGCCTGCTTCTGCGGCCGCCACCACGCCTCGTTGGCGCGGTACCAGTCGACGGTGGCCGCCAGGCCGTCGCGGAAGGTCGTGTACTGGGGGGTCCAGCCGAGCTCGTCGCGCAGCTTGGTGGCGTCGATCGCGTAGCGCAGGTCGTGGCCGGGGCGGTCGCTGACGAGGTCGTAGGCGTCGGCGGGCTGGCCCATCAGCTCGAGGAGGGTCTCGACCACCGACTTGTTGTCCTGCTCGCCGTCGGCGCCGATCAGGTAGGTCTCGCCGATGCGGCCATGCTCGAGGATCGCCCAGACCGCGGCGTTGTGGTCGTCGACGTGGATCCAGTCGCGCACGTTCTGACCGGTGCCGTACAGCTTGGGCCGCACGCCGTCGATCACGTTGGTGATCTGCCGTGGGATGAACTTCTCGACGTGCTGGTACGGGCCGTAGTTGTTCGAGCAGTTCGAGATCGTCGCTTGGACCCCGAAGCTGCGCACCCACGCGCGCACCAGGAGGTCGCTGCTTGCCTTGGTCGACGAGTACGGGCTCGACGGGTTGTACGGGGTCTCGGGCGTGAACTTCGCCGGGTCGTCGAGCTCGAGGTCGCCGTAGACCTCGTCGGTCGAGATGTGGTGCAGCCGCACGCCGTAGCGGCGCACCGCCTCGAGCAGCTGGTACGTGCCGAGGATGTTGGTGCGCAGGAAGGGCCACGGGTCGTGCAGCGAGTTGTCGTTGTGCGACTCGGCGGCGAAGTGGACCACCGCGTCGACGTCCTTGACCAGGGAGTCGACGATGTCCGGGTCGGCGACGTCGCCCTTGGCGAAGACCACCTTGCCCTCGACCGGCTCGAGGCTGTGCTCGTCGCCCGCATACGTCAGGGCGTCCAGGACGGTGACCTGCACGTCCGGGTGGTGGCGCACCGTGTGGTGGACGAAGTTGGCGCCGATGAAGCCGGCGCCGCCGGTGACGAGCAGGTGCATTGAAGGACTCCTCGCAGCGTCGGGTTCGCGCGAGCAGCCTAGCCCGCCGCCCCGCTGGGGAGGTCGTGGCTCGGCCCGCGCTGGCTCGTCCGACGATGCGCCGCGCACACGACGAGCCCCGCTCTCGCCCCAGGCCGTGGGGCAGGCGCGAGGCCGTTGCCCCGCACCGGCTGAGCGTGACCTGGGAACGCCGAGCGGTGTTGTGGACTGTGTATCCTCGTTCTTCAGCCTCCACGCGCTCCACTGGCGCGCCGCCGTCGAAACGGAACCAACTCCTTGAGCATCTTCGCTGACGTGCGCGAGGTCGTCGCGTCCCGCGAGCTGCTGGTGAACTTCGTTCGTCGCGAGTTGCGCAGCAAGTACAAGGGGACGGCGCTCGGTTGGGCGTGGTCGCTCATCAACCCACTGGCGACGACCGCGATCTTCACGGTCGTCTTCTCGACGATCATGCGCGTCGACCCTCCGGTCGGTGTCGACGGTCTGCACAACTACCCGCTGTTCCTGCTGTGTGGCCTGCTGACGTGGAACTTCATGGCGGGTTCGGTGCAGTCGGCGCAGGGCGTCCTGATCGCAAACGGTAACCTGATCAAGAAGACCTACTTCCCGCGACGGCTGCTGGTCATCGCGACGATTCTCGCGGCGCTCGTCTCTTATGCGATCGAGATGGTCGTGCTGGCGGCGCTCTTCCTGGTCGCCGGCGTCAACGTGCTGCCGTGGATCCCGCTCGTCGCTGTCGTCATGACGATCGTCGCGTGCTTCTCGCTTGGGCTGGGTCTCATGCTATCCGTGGTCAATGTCTACTTCCGCGACATGGCACACTTCATCGCGCTCTTCATGCAGGTGTGGTTCTATGTGACCCCGATCATCTACCCGATCACGCTGGTCAGCCAGATCGAGAACGGCCCGGGCTGGGCCTCTGGGCTGCCCCTGGTGCGGATTTTCCAGGCCAACCCGATGACCGGCTTCGTGGAGTCCATCCGCGACATGTTGTACAGCGGGCACGCTCCTTCCTGGGCCCTGCTCGCCTACTGCCTCGCGGTCTCTCTGGTCGCGGTATGGCTGGGCAATCTCGTGTTCGGTCGTCTGGAGCGCCGGCTCGCGGAGGAGCTATGACCGACACAGTTGTTCGCGTCGAGGACGTCTCCAAGAGGTTTCGCATCTATCACGAGCGCAACCAGTCGTTGAAGATCGCTCTGATGCGCGGCCACCGGGCGCGCTACGACGAGTTCTGGGCGCTGCGGGATGTCTCGTTCGAGATTCCGGAAGGGAAGACCTTCGGTCTCATCGGTCACAACGGTTCCGGCAAGTCGACGATGCTCAAGACTCTTGCCAAGATCCTTGTTCCCGATCGTGGTCAGGTCACCGTCAATGGCAAGGTATCTGCCCTCCTCGAGCTCGGCGCCGGGTTCCATCCTGAGCTCTCGGGCCGAGACAACGTCTACCTGAACGGCTCCATCCTCGGGCTGACGAAAGCGGAGATCGACCGCCGCTTCGACGACATCGTCGGGTTCGCCGGGCTTGAGCAGTTCGTCGACACCCCCGTCAAGAACTACAGCTCGGGAATGTACGTGCGGCTCGGGTTCTCGGTCGCCATCAACGTCGACCCCGACATTCTCATGGTGGACGAGGTCCTCGCCGTCGGCGACGAGGAGTTTCAGCGCCGTTGCATGGAGAAGTTCGCGCACTTCCGCCGCGAGGGTCGAACGATCGTCGTCGTCAGCCACGCACTCGGAACGATGCGTGACATGTGTGACGAGGTTGCCTGGCTCGATCACGGCATGCTGCGGTCGATCGGCCGGCCGAGCGAGGTCGTCGACGGGTACGTCGAGAGCTCGCACGACGAACGGGACACCGAGCTCACGGAGGACGGCGGCTACCGTCACGGTACCGGTGAGGTACGGATCGACCATGTCGAGCTCATCCACGACGGTTTGCACCCCCGCACGGGGGACAAGCTCGTCATCCGGATGCACTACGAGGCCGGCAGACCGATTGAGGACGTCGTGTTCGGGATCGGCCTGGAGACCCTGCTGGGCCAGACCGTCTCGGGCCCGAACACGAAGGACGCGAACATCCGGCTGGACGTCGCCAAGGGTCGGGGAACCGTCGACCTCGTCGTGCCACGCCTGATGCTCCTACCGGGCACCTACGACCTTGCCACGGCGGTGACCGACGAGACGCTCCAGCATCCCTACGACCTGCGAGCGCAGGCCTTCCGGTTCGACGTCGTCGCTGGTGACCCGCCGGAACGCTTCGGCGTCGTGAGCCTGGGCGGTTCGTGGGCAGTGACTCCCGACGACGAGCGGCGTGCCTAGCCCGTCGCGCACCTGCCGGCGACCGCATATGGTGAACGGCGTCCGGCAAGGGAGATCGTGCATGACGGGCAGCATGTGGAGGGACTCTTGAGCGCGACGACAGGGGCTGAGGTGCGTCTGGGGGTCGTATCCGTCGTCATCGTGAACTTTCGCGGAGCCGACGACACGATCAGGTGCCTGCGGGAGTTCGATCACATCGGCTGGCCCGAGGACCGGCTCGAGCTGATCGTCGTGGACAACGACTCGGGTGACGGCAGCGCCGAGCGCATCCGTTCAGCCGTGCCCTCGGCCAAGGTCTTCGAGTCGGGTGCGAACCTCGGATTCGCCGGGGGATGCAACTTCGGGGTTGCTCGCGCGACGGGGGAGTTCGTCGGCTTCATCAACAACGATGCCCGCCCCGCTGACGGGTGGATCTCGGCCGCGGTCGCCGTGCTGTGTGCCGACTCAAGCGTCGGAGCGGTTGCCAGCAAGGTCCTCGACTGGGACGGCGAGGTCATCGACTATGTCGACGGCTCGCTGACGTGGTTCGGCATGGGCTACAAGCGCGAGGTCGGCAGGCCGGATGCTGCGGAGTACGACGTGCCCAAGGACGTCCTCTTCGGGACCGGTGCAGCGATGTTCGTCCCGGCGGCCCTCTTCCGCGAGGTCGGCGGGTTCGACGAGCGCTTCTTCATGTTCTACGAGGACGTCGACCTGGGATGGCGCCTGAACCTGCTGGGCTATCGGGTGCGGTACGTCCCCGGGTCGGTGGCGTACCACAAGCACCACGAGACGATGCGCAAGTTCGGGGACTACCGCGAGAGCTACCTGCTCGAGCGCAACGCCCTGCTAACGATGTACAAGAACCTCGACGGCGAATCTCTCGCTCGGGCATTCCCGGCGGCGATGGCGCTGTCGGTTCGTCGCTCCTTCGCGCGGACGGCGACGGACACGAGCCTGCTCGACCTGCAGCGGTCGCCGGGAGGCGACGACGTCGCCACCGTCGAGGTCGACAAGATGGCCTTGACCGGCCCCATGGCGATCGACTACTTCGTCGACCAGCTTCCCGAGCTCGCGGAGACGCGCGCCTACCTCCAGCGTTCCCGACGACGCAGCGACCGCGAGCTGTTCCCGCTGTTCCGTCGCGTCATCGAGCCCGCCTACGCCATCGAGGGCTACAACACAGGGCACGACGCCCTGGTCACCGCCTTCGGGATCGACGATCTCTTCGTCTCGCGGCAGCGCATCCTCGTCGTCACCGGCGAGCCGCTCCAGACTCGGATGGCCGGGCCGGCGATTCGTGCCTGGGAGATCGCCAAGTCGTTGATGACGGAGCACGACGTCCGCCTCGTGTCGACCTCCGGTGCCGACGTGCCGGGCGCGGGGTTCGACGTGGAGTTCGCGGCGGGCCCGAAGTTGCGTGTGCTCACCGACTGGGCCGACGTCATCGTGTTCCAGGGCTTCCTTCTCGAAGCAGCTCCGTGGCTGGTGGAGTCCTCCAAGGTGCTCGTCGCGGACGTGTACGACCCCATCCATCTCGAGCAGCTCGAGCAGGCGCGCGACCTCGGTCCACAGGGCAGGACCGCATCGGTTCACGAGACGACGCGCATCCTCAACGAGCAGCTGCGCCGCGCGGACTTCGTCCTCTGTGCCTCCGACAAGCAGCGCGACTTCTGGCTCGGCCAGCTCGCCAGCCAAGGTCGCGTCAACCCCACCGTGTACGACGAGGACCAGAGCTTGTCGTCGCTGATCGGTGTCGTTCCCTTCGGGGTGTCGGACGAGCACCCGGTTCAGCGCAGGCATGCGATCAAGGGTGCGGTCGACGGGATTGGTCCGGACGACAAGGTCATCATCTGGGGCGGGGGCGTCTACAACTGGTTCGATCCGCTCACGCTGGTTCGCGCTGTGAGCGCGCTTGCGGCGCGTCATCCGGACGTGCGGCTGTTCTTCATGGGGCTTCGCCACCCCAACCCAGGTGTGCCGGACATGCGGATCGCGTGGGAGCTGCGTCAGCTGTCGGACGAGCTGGGGCTGACGGGCAAGCACGTGTTCTTCAACGACGGCTGGGTCCCGTACGACGAGCGTGCGGACTTCCTGCTCGACGCCGATCTCGGCGTCTCGACGCACTTCCATCACATCGAGACCGAGTTCAGCTTCCGCACGAGGATTCTCGACTACCTGTGGGCCGGTCTCCCGATCGTGGCGACGGATGGCGACACTTTCGCCTCCATCATCACCGAGGAGGGCCTCGGCAAGGTCGTCCCCGCGGAGGACCTCGAGGCTCTCGAGCGCGCGCTCGAGACCTATCTCTACGACGCCGCCGAGGTCGCCGCCACCCGCGAGCGCGTCATCGCGTATGCACGAAGCGCGACGTGGTCCACCTCTCTTCAGCCCCTGGTCGAGTTCTGCCGGATGCCCCGCCGGGCGGCCGACCTCGTCTACGACATCGGCGAGGCTCGCGCCCGGACGCTCCCCACGTTCGAGGCTCCGACGGTTCGCGGTGACCTGCGACTCTTCAGGCAGTACTGGCGCCAGGGCGGCCCTGGCGAGGTCGTGCGGCGGGCAGCGGGACGCGTCCGCCGGCGCCGCGCCGAGCGAGTGACCAAGGCGTGAGGCCCTGCGGCCCCGCCACTCGCGGTCTCTGATAGGTTCACCTCGCCCCGGCCGAGCCCGGGACGGAAGGGCGGCATGAGGTGCTCGAAGGCGCGGAGGGTGCGCGGATCCTGTTTGCCGTGGCCAACGGTGACGCAGCTCGTGCCCGCGAACTCATCTCCAGCGCCGCGTCGATCACCGACGAGGACCGCACGGGGCTCCTCGGTGCGGTCGACGCCGGCCTCGCCCCTGCCGCCTCGGCACGCGCGCTCGGAGACGCGGCCCGCGGTCTCGAGGGTGCCGAGAGGTTCGTCAACGAGTGCTACCGCGTCGCGTTCTACGCAGGAGACGAGTGGCAGGCGTACGGGGAGAACCCGCTGTACTCGTACTTCGCGGCAAACCGGTCGGGCGCGGTCCTGGACAAGTGGGTGCACTACTTCCCGATCTACCACCGCCACCTCGAGCGGTTCCGGGGCCGTGCGGCTCGCATCCTCGAGATCGGCGTGTACCGGGCCGGCGGCCTTCAGATGTGGCAGCACTACTTCGGCCCGGACGCGACGATCGTGGGCGCGGACGTCGACCTGGCAGCCCGGCGCGCTGCTGGCGACGCCTTCGTCGTCGAGATCGGCGATCAGGAGAACCCTGACTTCTTGCGTTACCTGAGCGAGAAGCACGGACCCTTCGATGTCGTGATCGACGACGGCGGTCACACGATGCGCCAGCAGATCGTGACCGCGGAGACGCTCTTCCCGTTGCTCGCGGACGACGGCGTGCTGCTCATCGAGGACACGCATACGTCGTACTGGTCGCCGTACGGCGGCGGCCGGGACGTCCAAGACTCGTTTCTCGCCTGGGCGAGGGACCGCGTGGACGACCTCCACTCGTTCCACGACACCTCGATCGACTCGGCGTCGCCCTGGGCAACTGGACTGGGAGCGGTGCACTTCCACGACTCGATCGTCGTGCTCGACCGGGAGCGCCGGTTCGCACCCTTCCGAGAGCTGAGCGGGGGCTCGTCCTTCGTCTTCGCCGATGCGCTGTCTGAGTCGATCGCGGCGGAGCTCGCAGCGACACGCTCGGATGCCATCGAGGCTCGCCGGGAACTCGAGGCAGTCCGGCAGGAGACGAGCAGGGCGCTAGAGGTCGCCGACCGGGAGCGCCGTGCCTACGTGGAACGCCTGGACGCGATCGAGCGGTCCCGTTCGTGGCGGCTTACGTCCCCGCTGCGCGCAGCGCGTGACCTCTTGAGGCGCTAGCCGGTCCGTGCCGCCGGTGCGGCTCGGCCGAGCATGGCGCTGCTATGGCGCTCCGGTCAACCGGTGGTGAAGGTGCGGCAGCCGAGCAGGGTGTTGTTGCCGCCGGTGGTGTCGATGCCGTAGGCGCACACGTTGTGTGTGCCGGGGGTCAGGGGCAGGGTCCAGGTGAAGCCGTGGTTGTTGCCCTTGCCGTAGCTGGTCAGGTCGGTGCGTGGTTGGTCGGCCCAGATGGTCACGCCTGTGCCGTCGACGTAGACGGCGGCCATGGTGCGTTCGCTGGTGTCGGGGTCGATCGACCAGCCGGTGATGGTGGCCGAGGAGGACGTGGTCGTCACCGGGTCCAGAGCTCCCACGGGGGGCTGGTTGGGTACGACAACAGCGCGGCAGTCGAGCAATGTGTTGTTACCAGGGCCGACCGAGAGCGAGAACGTGCACACCGTATGGGGCCCGGGGCTGGCTGGGACGAGCGTGCTGAACCCATGGTTGGGCCCGAGGTGGTACACCGCATCGACATCGGGTCGCGGCTGGTCTGCCCAAATCGTCACGCCGGCGGAGTCGACGTAGATCGACACCATCGACCGATCGGTGGTGTCGGGATCGAGTGCCCAGCCCGTGACGGTGATACCCGAGTTCGAGGCGGTGACCGTATCCACGGCTCCGATGGGGTCGTTGCCGTTGGGGTAGCCAAACCAGTCCGCGAAGTAACTGAAGAAATTCCGGTTGCCGTACGACGAGCACGGGCCTCCGACACCGTACCCGGCGGCGAGTGCTGCGGCGTCCGGCTGGTAGGGCGTGTAGTTGTACAGGCTCGCGGTCGCCTGGTTCTGGATGAGCACGCCGCTAGAGCCGCAACTCGCCGTGGGGTGGTACCGGATCTGGTTGACGACGCCCGCTCGGTAGGAGTAGCGGCTCGGGTTGAGCGCGTAACTCCGAAACTGCCATGACGCCTGATACACCTGGTTGAAGAAGCCGTAGTACTTCTCGTCGCAGGCGGCCGTGTCCGGGCAGCCGTACCCCATCGCGCTCCGGTACCGCGTGGCGTAGAGGCCGGAGCCTGAGGCTGTGACCAGACCCTGTTCCTTCTGCAAGGTCACGAGGATCACTTGAGGGTTGATGCCGCAGGAGACTGCGACGTTCGCGATGATCTGAGCCGCCGACTCGTTGCCGTTGGCGGTGTACCCGTTGCATCGGTCGTCGGCTGCCCGCGCGGGCGTGTCGAAGCGGGCGTTCTTCAGGCAGAGCGTGCCGTCAGACCCAGGAACGCAGCTCGATCCCTTCGAGTTGAGGAATGCCTGGATCTGCGCAGCGTCCATCGCCGTCGAGTTGGTGAACGCCTCGTCGGTGATGATGTGTCCGGCGCTGAACCGGCTCAGGTCTGCAGCGACGGCTGGCGCCGCCGTTCCGACGAGCGCCGTGACGATCCCGGCAGCGATCGTCAGGGAGCCGACGGTGATGCCCACGGTGACCGAACGGGCACGGGCGACTACGCGCATCAGGGAACCTCGATGGGGGACAACTCCGCCTCGCCGTGCGAGGTGGGTGAGTCGTACGTCAGCGTGCCGATCCACCGTCCGGCCGAGAGGGACGACCGGGGAATCGACACGACACCGCAGGTCGTGGTGCTGACGTCCGCGGTCGCCGCGACCTCGGCCTCGGCGGTCGCGCCGTCGGGGCCGGACAACTTCACGCGACACGTCCCGGCCGCTTCGACCACTGGGGCGTAGCCGGAGACCTCCACCGCCCGCGAACCGGCGTTCCAGGACGAGAACGTGACCGCGACATCGACAGGAGCCCTGGGCAAGGGTGGCACCGACGGCGTTGCCGCCGGTGTGCTCGCGGGGGAGTCGGTAGGTGTCGGTGCGGGTGTCGTTGATCCTTCGTCGGCGCCTGGCGATTCCGGAGGCGCATCGGTGTCTCCGACGGCCGAGGTCATCAGGGGACCCGCCTCGGGCTCGCCTGTCGTCGAGCGCGGCGCTGTGCCCGGCGAGCACGCCCCCACGGCGAGGGCCGCGGCGAGCGAGACGCACACCATGGCTGGTATACGAGACCCGCGGATCAGGCTCCTCCAGAACACCACGGAACCATAACCGCCCGCCGGGCGGCGCCGGCGGCACGCCGGGGCGGGGG
>JAEXPS010000012.1 GCA_023438885.1 Actinomycetes bacterium | reverse complement strand
ACGCCCGCTCGCTCGCGGGCGGAGGCAGCCTCAGCCCCGGAAGGGGGCGTACGACGTGTGCAGCAGCTCGTGCGCGACGTGGCTGTTCGGCTCGCCGTAGTACTCGTCGTAGAGCCGCAGGATGTCGGGGTTCTCCTGCGACTTGCGGTACTTGGAGAGCTTGTCGATCTCCACGAGCACACGCTGGCGCGCGGCCATCTCGCCGACCCGGTCCGGAACGGGGTGCCCGGCGCCGTTGATGCAGCCGCCGGGGCAGGCCATGACCTCGATGAGGTCGTAGCCGACGTCCTCGCCGTCCCGGATGCGCCGCGCCAGCTCGGCCACGTTGTTCAGGCCCGAGATGACCGCGACCCGCACGGTCGCCCCGCCGGCCTCGACGGTCGCCTCCTTGAACCCCTCGAGCCCGCGGACCTCCTCGAAGTCGAGGTCGTCGACGAGCGGCGCGCCGGTGAGCTTCTCCACCGCCATCCGCAGGGCCGCCTCCGCGACGCCGCCGGACGCCCCGAAGAGGACCCCGGCGCCGGTGACCCGCTTGTACGGCTCGTCGAAGGACCCGGGCTCGACGTCGGCCGGCTCCAGGCGCAGCATCTGCACCATCTCGAGGAACTCGGTCGTGGTGAGGACCGCGTCGACGTCGCGGACGCCCTCGGGGGCGAACTCGGGGCGGGCGGCCTCGTACTTCTTGGCGAGGCAGGGCACGATCGAGACGACGTACAGGTCGTCGAGACTCACGCCCGCCTGCTGCGCGAAGTGGTTCTTCACAGTGGCGCCCATCATCTGCTGCGGGGACTTGCAGCTCGACAGGTGCGGGATGAGCTCGGGGTAGCGGCGCTCGACGAGGTTGACCCAGCCCGGGCAGCAGGACGTGAACTGCGGCATCGTGCCGCCATCGGTGACCCGGCCGAGGAACTCGGTCGTCTCCTCCATGATCGTCAGGTCGGCGGCGAACGAGAAGTCGAAGACCTTGTCGAAGCCGACCTTGCGCATGAGCCCGGCGATGAACGCCGACGCGTCCTCCACGGACAGGTCGTACTCGCTCGCGATGACCGTGCGCACCGCGGGCGCCACGAACCCGACCACGACCTTGCCGGGGTCGTTGATCGCCGTGAAGACGTCGCCCCGCTCGCGCTTGTAGTCCAGCGCGCCGCAGGGGCACGCGCGCACGCACTGACCGCAGGACACGCAGTCGGTGAGCTCGAGCGGCTGGCCGTTGTGCGTCCCGACCGTCAGCTGGCCCTCGTGGAACTGGTACGCCAGGACCCCGACGCCCTCGATCTCCGCGCACGCCGCCACGCACCGCCCGCAGGAGATGCACTTGTTGTTATCGCGGACGATGAACGGGTGGTCCTCCTGGATCGGGGACCTCGGGCGCACGTGCAGCGTGGGCGCGAACTGCACGCCGTGGTCGGTCGCCTCGTTGCGCAGCGCGCAGTGGTTCTGCTTCGAGCAGCCGCACTCGAGGCAGCGCGCCGCCTCGGCGCGCGCCTGCTCCTCGGAGAACCCGAGCTCGACCTCGACGAAGCTGTCCACCCGGTCCCCGGGGGGCAGGGCGGGCATGACGGCGCGGACCAGGTGCGGCACGCCCTCGAACTCCGCGCGCGGCAGGTCCTCGTTGGTGCCGCGGCTGCAGCTGTAGTCCTCGTGGGCGGGGCGGACGTAGCCGCGCGTGACGAAGTCGTCGAGCGCCTTCGCGGCGCGTCGGCCGGCCGCGATCGCCTGGATGACCGTCGCCGGACCCGTGACGCAGTCGCCGCCGGCGAAGACGTTCATCTCCGACGTCTGCATCGTCTGGCCCTCGATGTCGATGTCGCCCCACTTGTTCAGGCGCACCGGGAGGTCGTTGTAGAGGAAGGTCGTGTCGGTCGTCTGGCCGATCGCCCCGATGACGTAGTCGGCGTCGATGACGAAGTCGCTGCCCTCGACGATGACCGGGCGACGGCGCCCGGAACGGTCGGGCTCGCCGAGCTCCATCCGCACGCAGTGGACCTGCTTGCGGCCGTCCGGACCCACGGTGATCTTGGTGGGTGCGGTGAGGAAGACCATCTCCACGTCCTCGTGGAGCGCCTCGGCGATCTCGATCGGCTCGGCGGGCATCTCCGCCTGGGTGCGGCGGTAGACGAGCTTGACGTTCCGCGCGCCCATCCGCAGCGCGGTCCGCGCGCAGTCGATGGCGGTGTTGCCGCCACCGATGACGACGACTGTCTCGCCCAGGTCGACCTTCGCGCCCTTGGTGACGTGACGCAGGTAGTCGATGCCGAGCTCGACGCCGTCGAGGTGCTCGCCGTCGATCCGCATGGGCGAGGCACGCCACGAGCCGATCGCGAGGTAGACGGCGTCGAAGTCGCGCCGCAGGTCCTCCAGGCGCAGCTGGGTGCCGAGGCCCTTGCCGGTGACGATCTGGACGCCGAGGGCGGAGATGAAGGCGATCTCTGCGTCGAGCGTCGCCTTGGGCAGGCGGTACTCGGGGATGCCGTAGCGCATCATGCCGCCGGCGTGGTCCTGCTTCTCGAAGACCGTGACCTGGTGGCCCGCGATCGCGCTGTAGTACGCGGCGGACAGGCCCGACGGGCCCGCGCCGACGACGGCGATCCGCTTGCCCGAGGGCTCGGCCAGCCGCGGGCGCCACGGCTCCTCCTGCGCCCGGTCCCAGTCGGCCACGAAGCGCTTGACCGAGTTGATCGCGACCGGCTCCTCCACGAGGTTGCGGCGGCACTCGGCCTCGCAGGGGTGGGGGCACACGCGGCCGCAGGCCGAGGGGAAGGGGTTGCGGTCCTTGATGACGCGCAGCGCCGCGGCGTAGTTCCCGTCGGCGACGTGCTTGAGGTACGTCTGGATGTCGATGTTCGCGGGGCAGGTCTGCACGCAGGGCGCGACGCAGTCGGCGTTGTGGTCGCACAGCAGCTGCTCGAGGCGGACCTTGCGATACTCCTCCAGGCGGGGGGAGTGCGTGGTGATGGTCATGCCCGGCTGGATGGGCGTGACGCAGGCCTTGACGTCGCGCGGGTGGTCGCTGCCCTCCGCGGCGACCTCGACGACGCACAGCCCGCAGTTGCCGTTGGAGCGCTTGAGCCGGATGTCGTGGCACAGCGAGGGGACCTCGATGCCCTCCATGACCAACGCCTTGAGGATCGTCAGGTCGTCGAAGACCTGGATCTCGCGGTTGTTGACCGTGACGGTGATCCGGTCGTTCTCGGACAGTGGGCGCACCTGTGGTCCTCCGTGGTCGGGCCGGCCGCTACGGCGCGTGGCGAGGGTGTGCCGCGGGCCCTCGGGTCGCCGAGAGGGTCCGTGCCAGACGCCGGCGCATTCCACGCTACGGCCGGCCGGCAGGGGTTCTCACGGACTTCCGGCCCATCCTGCCGTCGCATTCCGCACCTGCGTCCGTGCAGGTCAGGCAAGCCTTTCCTGACCCGGAAATGACCCGGGGAGGACCGAGCGAAAATGCGTTCGGCCGACGTCGAGAATCCGGTCCACGCCGCTCTCGGGTCGCCGCCCCGGCCCGGTCCACGTAGCGTCGGGAGCCCGACGCGACAGGAGACGGACATGGCCATGATCAGGGGCCTGCTGAAGTCGGCGATCCTCGCCAAGGCGGTGCAGATCGCCCGGCGGGAGATGGCGAAGCCGGAGAACCAGCGCCGAGCCAAGGAGCTGCTGCACAAGGTGACCTCCCGCGGGTCGCGGAAGCCGGCGCCCGCCGCGACCCGGTCCGGCGTCCGGCGCTCACCCGCCCGCGGCTGACACCCGGACGGCTCGCGAGAGGGGCGGACGACCCGGGCCTCGCCGCCGCGGGGCCTCGCCTAGGCTCCCTGCGACGACGCCGATCCCGGGAGGTCGCCGGTGGGGTACCTGCGGGCCCAGCGGGCGGCTGTGCGCGCCGTCGCGCCCGAGCTCCGGTCGCCGTGGCTCCTCCTGCCGGCGTTCGCACCCCGGCGGCCGCGACCCGGCCCCGGGC
>JAEXPS010000003.1 GCA_023438885.1 Actinomycetes bacterium | reverse complement strand
CCGGCGCCGGGGGGGGGGGCCGGGGGGGCGGGCCGGGGGGCGGGCCGCCGCTGCTGATCGGGTCGCTGGGGCCGCGGATGCTCGCCGTGACCGCGGGGCGGATGGACGCGTGGAACGCCTGGTACGCGGACACCGGGAACACGCCGGAGGGCGTGGTCGCGACGGGCGAGGCTCTCACGTCCGCGCTCGCGGCCGCGGGCCGGCCGTCCGACGAGGTCGCCCGCACCGTCGCCGTGCTGGTGCGGCTGCCCAGCGGCACGGGCCGGATGCAGGGCGACTACGCCGCCCTCCAGCGGGTGGTGCCGCTGCAGGGTGAGCCCGAGCAGATCGCCGCCGGCCTGCGCGGTTTCGCGGACGTGGGGATCACCGAGGTACAGCTGGTGCTGGACCCGATCACGTCGGCGTCGATCGAGGCCTTGGCCCCCGTGCTGGCGCTGCTCGACGCCTGAGCTCCGCCCCCGGGCGCACGACGAGGCGCGCGCGTAACGTCGGACGTGCTGAGGCTGTCCGGCGTGCGCTCGTCGCCTCGGGGAGAACCACCATGGACGAGACCTCCATCTCCGGAACTGCCGACTCGTCGCCCACCGCGTTGCGCTTGGCGCGAGGACTCGAAGAGGCATCGTCGCTCGACGGCACGGTGGCCATGGTGGACGACCTGCTCGAGCGAACCCTCGGGCGGTCGGCCTGGCTGACGGCGATGCTGCGCGGCCACTCGATCGGCCACCCGCTGCACCCGCTGCTGACCGACCTGCCGTTGGGACTGTGGCTGGGAACCGGCGTGCTGGACGTCTTCGGCGGCCGCGCTTCGCACGACGCCGCGGACACCCTCCTCTGCCTCGGCAACGTCGCGGCGCTGCCGACGATCGCGGCCGGACTTGCCGACTGGCGCACGGGAGACCAGCCCATCCGCCGCGTGGGGCTGGTGCACGCCGGCCTGAACGCCACCGGGCTGGCCTTGTACGCGGCGTCGTGGCGCCTGCGCCGCCGGGGACACCGAGGTGCCGGGGTGGCGCTGTCGATGGCCGGCGGGATGACGATGATCGTCAGCGGGTACCTGGGTGGGCACCTCTCGTTCCAGCTGCGCTCGCCGCGCGACGACCGCATCTGACGCGCGTGCGGGTCGGTCGGCCCGTAGCGGCGGGGTCCTCGTGGATGCGAGCCGCCGGTACGCTCGACGACGGCCGGCCCACCGCTCCGCCGGCGCTCGGTCAGGAACCCGCACCACTGGAGTTCGAGCATGAAGGCCCTCTACAAGGGTGCTGCCACAGCCGGTCTGACACTGACCGAAAGGCCCGAACCGACCCCGGGCCCCCATGACGTGAAGATTCGAGTCCAGCGCACCGGGATCTGCGGAACCGACCTGCACATCGAGTCGTGGGACAACTGGGCGGCAGGGGCGGTCAACGCTCCGCTGATTCCTGGTCACGAGTTCTCGGGGCACGTCGTCGAGGTGGGCAGCGACGTCCACTTCGTCACGGTCGGCGACCTGGTCTCCGCCGAGGGGCACGTCGTCTGCGGGCACTGCCGCAACTGCCGCGCGGGGCGCCGGCATCTGTGCATCCGCGTCTCCAGCCTGGGCGTGAACCGCGACGGTGCGTTCGCCGAGTACGTCGTCGTCCCCGAGAGCAACGTCTGGCGACACGCGGAGCCCATCGACCCCGACCTGGCCGCGATCTTCGACCCGCTCGGCAACGCGGTGCACACCGCGCTGTCATTCCCGCTCGTCGGCGAGGACGTGCTGATCACCGGCGCTGGACCGATCGGGTTGATGGCGGCGGCGGTGGCGCGCCACGTCGGCGCGCGCTTCATCGTCGTCACCGACGTCAACGAGGCGCGCCTCGAGCTCGCCCGGAAGATGGGTGTCGACCTCGCCGTCAACGTCGCCGAGGAGCGGATCGCCTCCGCCCAGGCGCGGCTCGGCATGCAGGAAGGCTTCGACATCGGCCTGGAGATGAGCGGGCACGCGAACGCTCTTCCCGAGATGCTGGACAACCTCACGCACGGTGCCCGGGTGGCCCTCCTCGGGCTGCCGAGCCAGCCCATCGCCATCGACTGGGCGAAGGTCGTCTCGCACATGATCACCATCAAGGGCATCTACGGCCGCGAGATGTTCGAGACCTGGTACGCGATGACCGCGATGGTGGCCACCGGCCTCGACGTCTCCCAGGTCATCACGGACCGCTTCCCGGCGTCGCGGTGGCAGGAGGCCTTTGCGGCCGCGCGCAGCGGCAACCGCGGCAAGGTCATCATCGACTGGGACGAGGTCTAGGTGTACACGACCCTTCGCGCAGAGCTCGAGATCGCCCTTGCGGAGATCAAGGCCGCCGGCCTGTACAAGACGGAGCGCCAGCTCGCCTCGCCCCAGTCGGCGCACGTGCGCTCGGCGGGCCGCGACGTGCTGAACTTCTGCGCCAACAACTACCTCGGGTTCGCCGACGACCCGCGCCTGGTCGGCGCGGCAAAGGACGCGCTCGACGAGTGGGGCTTCGGCATGGCGAGCGTGCGCTTCATCTGCGGCACGCAGACCCAGCACGTCGAGCTGGAACGCAAGATCTCGGCCCTGCTGGGCACCGAGGCGACGATCCTGTTCCCCTCGTGCTTCGACGCCAACGGGGGAGTGTTCGAGGTGCTGCTGGGCGCCGAGGACGCGGTGATCTCGGACGAGCTCAACCACGCGTCGATCATCGACGGCATCCGGCTGTGCAAGGCCCAGCGCTTGCGGTACCGCAACCGGGACATGGCCGATCTGGAGGCGCAGCTGCAGGCCGCCAGCGGTGCGAGGCGCCGCCTCATCGTCACCGACGGCGTCTTCTCGATGGACGGGTACCTCGCGCCGCTCGACGCCATCTGCGACCTCGCGGAGCGGTACGACGCGTTGGTGATGGTCGACGACTCGCACGCAGTGGGCATCGTGGGTTCGTCGGGCGCGGGGACGCCGGAGCACTTCGACGTGCGCGACCGCGTCGACATCGTCTCCGGCACGCTCGGCAAGGCCCTGGGCGGCGCATCGGGCGGCTACATCAGCGCGCACGCCGAGATCGTCGAGCTGCTGCGGCAGCGGGCGCGGCCCTACCTCTTCTCGAACGCCGTGCCGCCCTCGGTCGTCGCCGCGTCCTTGGTGGCGCTCGACCTGGTTGCTGATGGGGCCGAGCAGCGGGCCGCGCTGTGGCGCAACGCGCGGGACTTCCGCGAGCAGATGCAGGCCGAGGGATTCGACCTGCTCCCCGGGGAGCACGCGATCATCCCTGTGATGTTCCCGGACGCCCTGGAGGCCGTGGCGATCGCCGACGCGATGCTCGAGCGCGGGGTGTACGTGATTCCGTTCTCCTATCCCGTGGTGCCGCTCGGGAAGTCGCGCATTCGCGTGCAGATCTCTGCCGCGCACTCTGCCGCGGACATCTCCGCGTGTGTGCGGGCGTTCGTCGAGGCCCGTGAGGCTGTCCGGGCGGGGGGCGGGGCGCGGCTCTAGCGTCGCGACGCTCGCCAATCTTGAGGGCGGGCACCCTTCGTTCCGTCTCGGCTTCCCGCGCGATCGCCGGGTCGTCTCATGCCACCGGTCCTTGTCGCGGCCGGCGCGGAGGGCCAAGCTCTTCGCCGTGGGGGAGTCCGTCGTCGAACGCGAGCTGGCGATCCGGCTGGCCGCCCAGGCGTGGCTCGACGCCTCGCGCGCGCAGGGCCGGGAGACCTGGACCCAGTCGATGCTGGCCGACTTCCACTATCGCGGCGAGCGCATCGCGCTCATGGACCGGCAGCGCGGCATCCGCAAGCCGAGCGGCATGGCGGCGGCGCTGTCCATGCGGACGGTGTACCGGGCTCCTGGTGAATCACGGCCGTACGACGACGGCACGGGCCCCGATGGCCTGCTGCGCTACATGTGGCGCGGCGACGACCCCGACCATGCCGAGAACCGGGCACTGAGGGCCGCGATGGAGCGCGGCCTTCCGCTCATCTGGTTCCTCGGCTTCGCGCCGGGCCTGTACACGGCGCTGTACCCGGTGTACCTGCGCTCGGAGGAGCGCGCGTTGCGGCGGTTCGTCGTCGCGCTCTCCGACGAGCAGCGCCTGGCTCCGGTCGGGGACATCGGTGAGGCGATGCGTCGCTACGTGGAGCGAACCACGCTGCAGCGGCTGCACCAGCCGGTGTTTCGCGCCGGCGTGCTCCTGGCGTACGAGACCCACTGCGCGGTGTGCGCGCTGGGCCACGCGCCGCTGCTCGACGCGGCGCACATCACACCCGACGCCGACCCGCGCGGGGTGCCCGCGACCACGAACGGCCTGGCCCTGTGCAAGATCCACCACGCGGCGTTCGACGCGAACATCCTCGGGATCCGGCCGAACCTGACGGTGCACATCCGTTCCGATGTGCTCGACGAGGTCGACGGGCCGATGCTGCGGCACGGCCTCCAGGACCACCACGACCGCGCGCTCCTCGTCGTGCCCCGGCGGACCAGCGATCAGCCCGACCGGGCGCGGCTGGAGGAACGGTACGAGCAGTTCCTCGCGGGGTGAGGCCGTGCCGGCAGACGGCTCAAGCGGCACTCCGGCGCCCGTCGGGGCGAGGGTCTCGGGTTCGCGTGTACTGCCCATGTACAGCCCACAGACCCACACGCGTGAGGTCACCTAGCCTCCCGGCTCCGGTGAGGACCGCCGGAGCTGACGTGCGGAGCGAAGTCGTCGGACCTGTCAAGCGCCGCCGGGCTGCTGTCGATAGTCCGTGGTGGGAGGGGGACGATGGCAGCAGGGGACTCGGCTGACCGGGAGGCGCGCCGGCAGCTGGCGCGTGCTGACGCGTTCGAGCAGGAGGCGGAGCGCGCACGCCTGGCGGCCCAGAACTACGCCGTCGCTTCGGTGACCGAGCGCGCCACCGCGCGGACTCTCGCTCCGCTCGCGGCGATCGGCTGGCATCTCCTGCCCGATCGCGGGTGGCCCGGTAGTCGCTCGGCACAGGTGGATCTCGTGCTCGTCGGCCCCGGCGGGGTCTTCATCGTCGACACCAAGGCGTGGCACGAGGTCACCGTGGAGCGGGGCCGGATCCTACGGGGCGACGCCGATGTCACCGACGACGTCATGGCATTGGCGGATCTGGCGTACTCGGCGGAGGGCGAGCTCGCCGAGATCGGGCTCGCGCCGGGAGAAGTCCGTCCTGTCGTCGTGCTCGCCGGGCGGTCCGGGATCACCGAGCGCATCGGCCCGGTGCATGTCGTCGGCGAACGCGATGTGGTGCGACACGTCAGCTCGTACGGTCAGCGCCTGACCGCTGCCCAGATCGATCTCGTGCTTCCCCGCACGATCGCCTTCTTTCCCCAGGTCGGCGCTGACCGGCCGGTGGCGCCCGTGGTGCGTGAGCCAGTGCTGCCGATGCCGGACGAGCCGACCGAGGATGCGCTGCTCAGCCGCCAGGACGTGGAGCAGGCGCTGCTCGATGGGATCCTCGCGAAGCCGATCGAGGAGTGGATGTCGTTCCTGCACCCGGCCCAGGCCAAGCTGGTGCGGCGTACATTCAACGGCCCGGCCCGCATCCGTGGGGCAGCGGGTACCGGCAAGACGGTAGTCGGCCTGCACCGCGCTGCTTACCTCGCGAGGTCGCGTCCTGGCCGCGTGCTCGTCACCACCTACGTCCGCACGCTGCCGGACGTGCTGCGCGAGATGCTGACCCGGCTCGCTCCGGACGTCGTCGACCGTGTCGATTTCGTGGGTACCCATGCGTTCGCTCGGCGGCTCCTCGTCGAGCGCGGCGTCGACGTCCACAACGACGGCCGGGACATCGACGCAGCCTGGGACGCGGCGTGGGCCGCGGCGGGACGCGACTCTATGCTCGACTCCGATCGGCTCGGCCGGCGCTACGTGCGGGAAGAGATCGACTATGTGCTCAAGGGCCGTGGCATCACCGACTTCGGGTCCTATGCGGACCTGACGCGCGCCGGCCGTCGCTATCCGCTCAACGTCGACCAGCGCAAGGCAGTGTGGGGCGTTTACGAGGCCTACGACCACGAGCTCAAGAAGCGCGGCGTTCACGACTGGGCCGACCTGGTGCTGATGGCCGAGCGCGAGCTTCAGAAGGAGCCGTCCGACGAGTACATGGCCGTGATCGTCGACGAGGCCCAGGACCTCTCGTGCGCGACGGTCCGCATGCTGCATGCGCTCGTCGGCGACCGGACCGACGGGCTGACGCTGATCGGCGACGGCCAGCAGTCGATCTACCCGGGCGGGTACACGCTGCCGGAAGCGGGGGTGTCGCTGGCTGGCCGTGGCGTGGTGCTGTCGGTGAACTACCGCAACACGGCACAGGTGCTGCGCTTTGCGTCCCGCATGGTGGAGGGCGACGAGTTCGCGGACATCGAGGGGACAACGAGTCGCGGCGATCCCACGGAGAGCGTGCCGCGCTCGGGACCCGAGCCTGTGCGCGTCTTCTGTCGCACGCGGGAGGAGCACGACAGTCTGCTGGTCGAACACGTGCGGACCGTGATCATGCAGGT
Organism: Actinomycetes bacterium; assembly: GCA_023438885.1. Taxonomy (GTDB): domain Bacteria; phylum Actinomycetota; class Actinomycetes; order Actinomycetales; family Cellulomonadaceae; genus Cellulomonas. The sequence goes on along the minus strand of JAEXPS010000003.1, from coordinate 14,159 downwards.
CGGCACTGGACTCGGCGACGTCGGCGTGCTGTGCGTGACACGCGACGGCGTGCGACGGGCTGTCGCAACTCTCCAAGGCGCCGGACTACCGGTCGTCGAGCTCGAGAAGTACGACGGCCAGCCGGTCGAGGCGGTCAAGGTCGGAACGGTCAAGCGGGCCAAGGGGCTGGAGTTCAAGCAGGTGCTGGTCGGCCACGTGGCACGTGAGTGGGTGGGGCCCGCGCCGAGTGATGATGGCTCAGCCCGCGAGGCATGGGCCTTGCGCCGCCGCGAGCTGTACGTCGCGATGACCAGGGCGCGCGACGGACTCTGGGTGGGGATCGTGTCCTGAGCCCCGCCGCCCGGCTACGTGGGTCGGTAGGTGGCCACCACGGGGCATTCGAACGGATCGCGAGCGGCGAGTCCGACGGTGTTGAGGTAGCGGACGACGATCGCGTACGAACGCCACAGGCTCGTCTCGGTGTACGGCACATCGAGCGACCGGCAGTGCTCACGCACGATCGTCCGGGCCGCGGAGAGGTGCGGCCGGGGCATGCTCGGGAACAGGTGGTGCTCCACCTGATAGTTCAGCCCGCCCAGCAGCCAGGTGGCCCACCATCCACCGGCGACGTTGCGCGAGGTGCGGACCTGCTTCGAGAAGAAGTCGAGCTTCGCGTCCCGCGCGACGATCGGCATGCCCTTGTGGTTCGGCGCGAACGACGCGCCCATGTACACGCCGAACACCGCGAGCTGCACGCCGAGGAACGCGAACGCCATCCCCAGCGGAAGCAGGATGAACACCGGAGCCCAGAACGCGGCGAACCGGAGCCCGACGAGGGCCAGCTCCGAGCGGCGAGCCTTGACCGGACCGCGACCCAACAGGTGCCGGAAGCCCAGGCGGTGCAGGTTGAGCCCTTCGAGGGTCAACAGTGGGAAGAACAGCCAGCCCTGGTGGCGAGTGATCAGCCGGCGGAGCCCCTTCGCGGCGGCGGCGTCCACCTCGAGGAACGAGATCGTGTCGACCTCGATGTCCGGGTCGCGGTCCACCTGGTTCGGGCTCGCGTGGTGGCGGTTGTGCTTGGTGGTCCACCACGACAGGCTGATGCCGACGACGCCGCAGGCCAGGACGCGTGCGAGCCGGTCGTTTGCCGGGCCCGAGGCGAGCACGGCCTTGTGCGCCGCCTCGTGCGCCAGGAACGCGACCTGGGTCAGCACGATGCCGAGGGTGGCGGCGACGAGAAGCTGGAACCAGCTCTCGCCCAGAAGGACGAAGCCGGTGAGGCAGCCTGCCAGCGCGAGGATCAGCGCGAGGCCCACCACGGTGTAGAAGCCGTAGGCGCGGTCGAGCAGACCGCGCTGCCGGATCGTCGCCGCGACGTCGGTGAACGCCTTCGTCAGGCTCGGGAACGAGGTGCCGCGGGCCACCGTTCGGCGGTAGCCAGGTCGAACCGCATTCGGCGACACGGGAGCCGGGGAACTGGGGCGAGGGCTCATGGCACCGTCCTGGTCGATGCCCACGCTCGGCGCGGGGCTTGGTGCCAGGGGCGGGATGCCCGTCGCGTCCTCAGGGTACGACAGGCCCGCCCGCGCCGTAGGAAGGCCGTGGCGCGACGAGTCGGGCAGACGAGAGACCGCTTGTTCGGCGGAGGATGGGGGATTCGAACCCCCGAGGGTGTTACCCCAACACGCTTTCCAAGTGCCCGGCCGGGGGTGGGAGCGAACCTCGGCAGACGTCCCGGTGCAGGTCAAAGGCGGGTTGGGTAGACGAGCTTCGGGGTCGGATGTCGCCGGATCTGCACCAACTGCAACCGGAAATGCAACCGTCGCGGGGTTGGCGCCGGCCAACTTCGAGGGCGTGTCAGTCCCGGACGACGATCGTCTCGTCGTCGAAGTCGACGACGATGCGCAGCCGGCCACCGATGGCGTCGACGTAGGCGGCCAGGGTGCCGACCTCGGTGTGGGCGAGCTTGCCGTGCTCGATCGCGGAGACCCGCGGCTGGGCCACCCCCATGCCTTTGGCGACAGCGCTCTGCGTGACCTTTTGGGACCTGCGGACGTCGGCGAGCTGGGCGGCGCGCACCTCGGCGCGCAGCGTCTCCTTGGCGGCGGCGACCTTCTCCTCGTCGATCAGGCCGGCGGCGTCGGCGCGGACCTTGCTCCACTCACGTGCCATCGTCACTACCCTCCTTTGTCGTACGTGCCGGCAAGCCATGCTTTGTAGCGGCGTTCCGCTATCGGAACGTTGGTGGCGTACCAGCCCTTCCAGTCGCCGGCCTTGTCGCCGGCGACGAGCAGGACGGCCCGCCGGTCTGGATCGAACACGAACAGCACCCGGATGGTGCTGGCGCGCAGTTCTTTGAGGTTGTGGATCGTCGATCCCTTGATCGAGTCCACCGCCGGCCGACCGAGCGACGGACCGACCTCGGCGAGCAGGTCGATCGATGCGGTCACCAGGTCTGTGGCGGCGGGATCCGTCCGAGCGAGCTCGAGGTACCAGGCCTCGACCTCGTCGAGCAGGACGACCGTCCACACAGACGGAAGTATAACACTCATGTTATTGCCGGAGGCGGGCCGCGCCGCCGCGGGTTGTGATGGGTGCCCGAACCGCGCTGTCGACGGTCTGACCGACCCGACATTGTTCAGGTCCGCCGGTCGGTCTCACATGTATGGCATAGATGTCGCACGGCAGTAGCTGCGAGACGCCGCGATCCGTAAGCTCCGCGACGTGCCGTTCCCACAGTGGAGCTACTTCCCTCGCAACGAAGCGCCACCCGAGTGGGTCGAGCCGACAGTTGCGGCCGTTGCGGCGGCGGAGCCCGAGATCACGACCTCCCTCGTGCGGGCCGCGAACGTGAAGTCCGACGACGTCCTTCGTGCGATCGCGCCCCGCCTCGTCGACTTCGGCTGGGCGGTCGAGACCGGCAAGCGTGCCGGACAGAAGATCGAGCGCCCCGTGCTGTACGGGGACAACGGTGAGGTGAAGGTCAAGTACGAGATCGACGGCTGGCATCCGCTGCATCAAGCGGCGCTTGAGGTCGAGGCCGGGCGCGGTGCGGCAAACAACGCGGACTATCGGGACATCGTCCGAGCGTCGCTTCTGCTCGACGCGCGGTACCTGTGTCTCCTCATGCCCGTCGACTACCGCGCGGGTAACAGCAAGTGGCGGGCGTACGCGACGACCAACGCGCAGCTCGACGCGATCTACGCCTCCCAGAGGCTCCGGCTGCCGTTCGACGGCGTGCTGCTCATCGGCTACTGACCGCGTTCGGCGAGAAACGTCGAGAGGCCCCGGGCCAACTCCGCTCGCGTGACCTCAACGACGTTGCTGTCGTGGTCATGCGTGTCCGTGATGACCGCGACGACCCCGTCATGCGTTGCCCAACCTCTCTCGCCGAGTTCGCATAGCCGTAGGCCGGCGCCCAGCAGGGCGAACAGTGTGCGTACCGGGTCGGATGTCTCGATCTGGATATGGAAGGTGCAGTCGTCGTTTCCGCAGGCACCGACGGGTTCCCCCCACACGAACCAGCCGTCGCCGGCGATCACGGCGCGCTCCGTCGCCAACGTGTCCAGGTAGGCGCTCGCATCGACGATCTGCGAGTAGTCGACGCCGACGTGGACGGTGCGCTTCTTCATGACGTCGAGCGGCATTGCGGGATCGTCTCAAGCTGCCCTCCGGACGTCAGCTTGCGGCTCGTCGAACAGTGGATCCCAGCCGTTGTCTGAACCGCCCCTCGCACCTCGCCCGGCACCGCCCCCTCGCACTTCGCCCTTTCGCTCTCTCGCACCTCACCCGGCACCGCGCCCTCCCTCTCGCCCACTCGCTCTCTCGCACTCTCGCGCAGCCCCCGCCCTCCACCAGCCACAAGACTCGTCTTGCACGGTCGTGCTTGGTGGGGTCGCCGAGAGCGGTGACTGACCTGCTGCAGCGGCTGGTGCCGCGGGTGGCGCGACCAGGGGCCCCGGCGGGCCCGTCGCGTGTTCGCATCGGGCTGCACACCTGTTGGTATGGATCTCCTCGCGTCCGCACGGCGTCGCCCGCGTCATGCACAGCGCGATAGACACCTGGATGCCGCGCTCGCCGGCATGCACGGGTCATCCCGTCGTCTATCGGCGCCTCCGAGCTTCTCCGGTGTTGCACGACACCTGGAGGGGCCGATGTTCACGAGCGCACAGACGAACACAACGGGCACGGCGTCGCGTGTTACCCCTCGACGTGCCTCCCTCTTGGCGGCGGGGACTACTGGCGCGCCCCTCTCGGCGGGGGGTGATCCTAGGTGTTAGCGACGAAGGTTCTCCGCGTCGGCGACGGCTACCAGTACCTGTCGCGGCAGGTCGCCTCGGGCGATGTCGAGCTTGCCCGCGAGCAGCAGCTCGCCGACTACTACGCGGCCTCCGGCATGTCGCCGGGCCGCTGGTACGGCAGCGGCCTCAAGGGCCTGGCCGGTGACATCAAGCCCGGCGGCGTCGTCACGCCCGAGGCGATGACGCGGCTGTTCCGCGATGGCTGTGACCCGACGAGCGGCGAGCCCCTCGGCATCTCCTTCGCCGAGCGCAAGGGCAGCGGCTCGGCGGTCGCCGGCTTCGACCTGGTCTTCACCGCGCCCAAGTCCGCCTCGGTGCTGTGGGCGCTCGGCGACGAACCCACCCGCACCGCCGTCGTCGAGGCGCACCACGCCGCGCTGGCCCAGACCCTCGACTTCGTCGAGCGCAAAGTGGTTCGCACCCGCATCGGCTCCGGCGGCCGCGAGCAGGTCACCACCGGCGGCTTGATCGCCGCGGGCTTCGAGCACGTCGACTCCCGCCTCAACGACCCGAACCTGCACACGCACCTGGTCATCGCCAACAAGGTCCAGACCGCCGACGGCAAGTGGCGCAGCCTCGACGGCCGAACGCTGCTGGAGGCGACGGTCGCCGCCAGCGAGCTCTACGACGGTCTCCTGGCCGACGAGCTCACACGCCGCCTCGGCGTGGGGTGGGAGCTGCGCGACCGCGGCACCCGGCACAACCCGGCGCTGGCGATCGTCGGGCTGCCCGACGAGCTGCTCGTCGCCTTCTCCCGACGCACCGCGCAGATCGACGCCGCCCAGGAGCAGTGGGAGGCGAAGTTCGTCGCCAAGCACGGCCGCAACCCGACCCCGCTCGAGGTGACCAGGGCCCGTCAGCAGCTGACGCGGTCCACTCGTCCCAAGAAGGTGCTGCGGCCGATCGGCGAACTGTTCGAGGACTGGGCCAACCGCGCCCGTGCGCTGACCGGCCGGGAGCCGCACGACCTGGCCGCCCGCGCGCTCGTCGGCGACTACGGCCGCACACTCCACGCGCACGACGTGGCCGACGAGGTTCGCGCCGCGCTGATCGCGACCGTCGTCGCCGATGTCGAGAGCCGGGGGGCGACCTTCACCACCTGGAACCTGACCGCCGCCGCAGCGCGCGCCACCCGCATCCTGCCGATGGAGTCGCCAGCGGAGCGGATCAGGCTCGTCGGCGAGTTGGTCACCGCCGCAGCCGGCGAGTGCGTGCGGCTCGACGACGGCGAGGTACGGCGCATCGGCGAGGAGCGGTTCACCACTCCCGCGATCCTCGCCGCCGAGCAGGCGCTGCTGGCGATTGCGGCCGACCACCTCGACTTTGGAGCGCCGCCCGCGCGCGTCGCTCGCATCCTCGACGGGTACCCGCAGCTGAGTGACGACCAGCGCGCCGCCGCAGACGCGGTGCTCATGTCCGGCCGAGTCGCCGACACCGTCGTCGGCCCTGCAGGGTCCGGGAAGACGACAACCCTGTGTGCAGTCGTGGCCGCATGGACTGAGCTGTACGGCCGGCCGACGATCGCACTGGCACCCTCGGCGACCGCGTCTCGGGTGCTTGGCGGGGCCCTCGGCGTGCGGGCCGAAACCACCGCGAAGTGGCTCTTTGAGAGCGACCGGAACGATCATCGCGAGCGGGCGGTCCGCGATCTGGTTGTGCGTGCACAGCTGACGCCGCAACCCGGTCGAGCCGCCGTCGAGCGTCGGCTCGGAGAGGTTCAGTCCGAGATCGCGGCGTGGACGATGGGCCGAGCCCAGCTCGTCGTGCTCGACGAGGCTTCGCTGGCTGACACCCCGACGCTGGCCGCGGTCCTGGGCCAGGCCACCGCGGCGGGGGCGAAGGTGGTGCTCGTCGGCGACCCGGAGCAGAGGCCCGCGATCGGCCCCGGCGGCGGGTTCGGGATGCTCGCCCACCAGCGCATCACCGCCCAGCTGACCACGCTGCACCGGTTCGCCGAGCCGTGGGAGGCGGGCGCGACGCTGCGGGTGCGGATGGGAGATCCGCGCGCTGTGGACCTGTATCGGATCCAGGGGCGCATCCACAGCGGCGAACCCGACGCCCTGCTCGACGAGGCAGTGGCGGAGGCGGCCGACGACGCTGCGGTGGGCAAGGTCGTGCTGCTGCAGTCCGCCGACACCCGGACCGTTCGGGAGCTCAACGTCCGTGCGCACCAGGTCGCGGTGCTCGCCGGGCTTGCAGCCCGCAGCGACGGAGTGACGCTGGCCGACGATGCCGTCGCGACCGTCGGAGACCGCGTTGTCACCCGGCGCAACGACCGGCGCGCGACGACTCCCGACGGGTTCGTGCGCAACGGCGACCTGTGGGACGTGGTCGAGACGGGCCGCGACGGGTCGCTCGTCGTCGCGCCCGCGTCGGTGGGCGGCGGCGTGGGTTTCGTCGCACGCCTTGCCCCCGACTACGTGCGCGAGCACGTCGAGCTCGGCTACGCGACGACGACCGCGCGGGCTCAGGGCGCCACGGTCGACGTCACCCGCACCGTGGTCACCCCGGCGATGGCGCGCGAGGACCTGTATGTGGCGGTGACACGCGGGCGTGAGCGCAACCAGCTCTACGTGCCGACCGAGCCGATCGATCCCGACTGCCCACCCGGCACGCCCACGCCGCGACGCCCGGACGACGTGCTCCGGGCGGTGCTCGCCACGAACCGGATCCCCACCACCGCCACCGAGACGTGGGCGAAGTACCACCCCGGCGAGCCGGTGCCCGTGCCGTCGAACCGTCCACAGCCGGCGCGAGCCGCGACCTATCCACAGATTCCGCCGAGCCCCTCGACAACCGCGCCCCGCCCGGTTCCTGCTGGTCCGGTGGTCGAGCTCTCCCGCACCACCACGAGATGAAGGAGCACGCCATGACCACCACCGACATCGAGCAGAAGCCGCGCCTCATGCTCACCATCCAGGAGGCCGCGGACATGCTGGCCATCAGCCGCAGCACCGTGTACCAGCTGATCAGCGCCGGCGCGCTGGCGCCGGTCAGCATCGGGAGGCTGCGGCGCATCCCTGCCGATGAGCTCGTCGACTTCGTCGGGCGCCTGCGCCGCGACCAGGGCGTGCTCGGGGGATAGCCGTGGGCACCCGTGCCGGCAACATGCGCTCGTCGATCTACCAAGGCAGCGACGGGCGCTGGTACGGCTACGTGACGATGGGCCTCAAGCCCGACGGCTCGCCCGACCGCCGCAAGCGCTCCGCCGCCAGCCGGCAGGCCGTCACGCGCAAGGTTCGCGAGCTCGAGCGGAAGCGCGACGCGCAGAGCGCGATGCCCGCCGGGTGGACGCCGCGGCTCGAGGACTGGCTGCGCGACTGGCTGAAGTCCACCGCGCTGCGGGTGCGCCCATCGACGCTGAGCGGGTACACGGTCGATGTCGAGAACCACATCGTCCCGGCGATCGGCAAGCACCGGCTGGCCGATCTCCAGCCCGAGCACATCGAGCACCTCTACACGGTGCTGCTTGCCAAGGGCCTGGGCGCGGGATCGATCCACCACGTTCGTCGGACCCTGAACAAGTCGCTCAACGACGCGGTCCGCCGCCGACGAGTCCCACGCAACCCCGTCGCGCTCGCCCACACCCCGCGCTACGACCCGCCCGAGGTCGAGCCGCTGACCGTCGCCGAAGCTCGCCGGATCCTCTGCGCGGCCGAGACCGAGCGCAACGGCGCCGCGTTCATGCTCGCCATCAGCCTCGGCCTGCGCCGCGGCGAGGTGCTGGGACTCGCCTGGGCCGATGTCGACCTCGACGCCAGCCGACTCGACGTGCGCCACCAGCTCGAGCGCCGCCGTTGGCGCCATGGCTGCCCCGACCCGCTCGCCTGCATCGCCGACAAGCCCACGCAGTGCCCGCAGCGCGCCGGCGGCGGGCTCATGCTCACCGAGCTCAAGACGAAGCAGTCGCGGCGGTCGTTTCCGCTGCCTGCGCCGCTTGTCGTGGCCCTGCGGCGGCACCGTCAACAACAGCGCGAGGCGCGCATCCACGCCGGGTCGGTGTGGGAGGAGACCGGGCTCGTCTTCACCAACGTCTACGGCCGGCCGATCGACCCACGCGACCACTCGGTCCACTGGACCGCGTTCGTGGAGCGGCTCGGGATCCGGCCCGCGCGGCTACACGACGCACGGCACACCGCCGCGACTCTCCTGCTGGTGCAGGGCGTCGACCAGCGGGTGGTGATGGGTATGTTCGGCTGGACGTCAGCCGCGATGACGACCCGCTACCAGCACGTCGTTCCGGAATTGGTGAACGAAGCCAGCCGCCGGATGACGGACTTGCTCTGGGGCAAGGGATGACCATCAGTGACGGAACTCCTGAACGCCGCAGCAGGGGCACCGCGTCGGAGGCGACTACTCGACGGCGTCAGTGATCAGCCCATACGGCGGTAGGTTCGGGTCGCGCGTGTAGTGAACGACGACGTCCTCGGACACGGACTCTGGCGGGCTGTTGTCCACGATGATGAGTTGCGCGCCGAGGCCATCGCCAGACAGCCAGGTCTTCACGTGGCGGTAGAAGTTCTCAACCAGGCGGGTGTCTGCGAAGTCCGGATCTCCCCTATCGGCAGCGTGCCCGAGGTTCTTCTGGGGACTGTCGATAACAAGCAGGCCTGGTGCCGCTGCATTGCGCTCGAACGCGAGCTCCCAGATCGCCAAGTGGTAGGCGAGGCTGATGAGAACCAGGCCGCCACTGCTCGCTTGTGAGTAGGGAAGCCCTCGGACGTGCGGCACGAGGTCGCCATCGACTAGTGCGTTACTCAGCTTGGGGTATTCGAAGTCGGCAAGGATCTTTGCAAACCTGTCCGAAAGTGCGCGGACAATCGCCTGGCGGTCCGGCCGCTTCCTGGAGGACGTGCGCTGATCGCGGAGTCGTCTCGCGGCTACCTCTAAGCGCTCCCGCGCCTCCTGAGCGTCCGCGACCCGCCCCCAGACCTTCAGGCCTCCTTGCGCAGCTTGTGCAGTCAGTTTGGCCTGAGCCCGCCGCGCACTTGCTTCATCGCGCGCCGCCAACCAAGGCGCCGGTGTCTGAACGACCTGATTGAGTGCCTCGGCGGCCGCCTCTGCCGCCGCCTCGGCCTCGTGCTGTAGGCGCTCAAGGCGCGCGAGATCCGTGTCGAGGCGCTCCCAGTAGTCATTGAGTTCGACGAGTCGGCGGCTCACTGCACGCAACTCAGCCGCAAGGACCGCCTGCTCGCCAACAGATGCAGCACTCGACTGGCCGCCGTCACCCTCAGCCGCGCCCGGGGCTCTCGACTCGCCGTCAAGGCTGTTCCCGCACAGGGTGCATCGCCCATCGACGAGTGCCGGGGCGGCGGTGAGTTTCGACATGCACGCAGGGCAAGTGATGACGCTCAATGGATCGAAAAGCCGCTCGGCGTCCTTGAGGAACGTCAACTTCTTCTTGTCATCTGCGTATTGCGCGCGAAGTGCCGCGAGCCGCCCGAGAAGGCTACGCCTATCCCGCACGCGAACGGTCGCCGTCGATGCCTTCGCTTGCGCTGCGTCGAGCCGAGCTCTGAGGTCGGCAAGTGCACCGTCGCTCGTCCGTCGGTGCGCATCAAGCGAGGCGATCTCGTTCTCCGCAACGACGGCTTGCGTCCCAGCTTCCTCAAGAACGCGCTGCAACTCAGTTGCTCCAGCGGGGAAGTCCTCTTGTGCAAGCTGCCTGAGTGAGTCCTCATAGCGCCGGGCAGCGGCGACTGCCTCGCTGGCGACGCGGATGCTGGCCTGCAACGCGGGGCCCTCAGGGTCGTACACTCCAAAGACCACGTCGATGAGTTGCCGGAACTTCTGGCGGACCATGTAGTTCGCGTTCTCGTATGCGAGGTCTTTGTTGTCTAGCCGCTCGTTCGGCAGGAACATGACTCGGAACACGTCGCGAACGCTTAGCAGTTGAAGGCGAGACTCGTCCTTCGACGGCGCCTCGGGAAGTGCGACTCCATCGAGGGAGAACCCGCTGAGGACGAGTTGTGAGAGCCCTTCGGGGTCGGAGGTCGGCTCGATGGGAACCCGCGTCTCACGGACCGTGCGGAGGCCGTCGAGCCCCGCCCGCCAAACGGACGCGAAGCTCGATGGAGAACCTGAAGCAGCGCGCTCTATCGTCACCACAGTGCCGGCGAGTTCGACCTCGAGCAGCGCAGAACGGACGGCGCCAATGATCTCCGGATGCTGCGGCTGCTCATCGTCGCCGAGGCAGTACTTGACGAAGCCGGCGATGCTCGACTTGCCCGTCTGGCTCGGGCCAGCGATGATCGAGAGCGGTCGCCACTCGCCGCGGTCGTCCGTGAAGGAGACGCCGTAGGAATCCTCCTTGCCGGGGACTCCAGCGAGGCGCAGGACCCGAAGCCTCAGGCTGTTCTCAGACATTCGAGTCCTCTCCGACGCGCATCGACTCGGGCGTGACATCGTCGAGCAGGTCCAGATTGAGCCAAGAGGTGCCGAGCCACTTCTGGACGTTCTTCCGGAGTTCTCGATCCGACATCTGTGCGAGTCGGCGCAGGACAACGGATGCCGATACGCGGTACGCGTCCGCGTAGACGGTCGACAAATCGGCGCTGAGTTCGCGGCCGGCAGATGTCAGGTCGAACGCGCCGCCGTCGAGGGTTACCAGACCGTATGCAACCAGAAGCGCCAGGTCGTGCTGGAGTCGCCTCCTCCGCGAGGCCCACCTCTGGCCAGTAGAAGCGTATGAGAGCTGACCTTCGACGAACCCAGCAAACTTCAACGAGAGACGGTCTGCGTGATCGCGTTGGGAGTCGCGCTCGAGGATTACGAAGGGATTGGCCGCGAAGAAGTCGTAGTAGCCCAGGCGGTCCACGGCTGTCACTCGCTTCTTGACGTCTTCCGCGACCGAGAGAAGCAGAACCAACTGCGCCAGGCGGAACACGTGGTTGTCGTCGGGTTGCCATGGAGTCGCGTCCGCAAGCGTCTCTTCAGTGGCTGCGTCTGGTGGCTTGGGTGGTGTGTTCATCCGCCGGTCGCACTCATGTCGACGAGGTCGGCTGTCTCTCCGCGCGCCGCCAGGTGCTGCTCTGCGACCTCCCGCCAATGGGTCACCCATCCGGCATGTGCGTTCTCGACGAGGCGGTGGGCGACGCCGCGACGGTGTGCCGGACGCAACCGGATGCCGTGTGGATCCTGCACGGACGCAGCATCGTCCAGGACCTGATCGATGAGGCCAGCCATCCGCCCTTGCGCATCCGCTGACGTGATGGCCCCGTTGAAATGCGACTCCCGATGCGGTGAACCTCGAGATGCATCTCGTTCATCGCCTCGATCGCGTTCTCATCACCACGCGCGGCGAGATCTCTGAACAGAGCGTCAGCGGCGAAGAAGAGGCCGCGGGCCGCGTCCGTCTCGACTTGACCCGCTTCGCTCAACTGGCGCACGAAGAGGGCGTCGTCGAATGTAGAGAGGTCGTCCGACATAGCCAGACCCTCGACCCGCCCGTGCTCAATCGCGCCTCCGAAGTAGTGGGCTGTGACATCGCTGGCGTCCGCGCGCATGAGCCGGCTTCGGAGTTCCGTGCCAGTCCACGCGGTGATCACGATGCCGTGCTTTCGCTCCTGTCGGCCGGCCCATCCGTCAAACCACTTGCGCTCCTCGGGGGACATTTCGAACGGAACGCACAGGCACCAGGCGTCGAGCGTGATGTCGTTCTCCTTCGCCTTCTGAATCACCTGGTCGAACGAAGCGCGGATCTCGCCCCGCTGCGTGTCCCCAATGCCGTTGAGGAAGAACTTCGACTGCCACACGCAGATGGCGCCATCGAAGCTCCCCACGTACGTGTCGATCCCCCAATCCCGCCCGCCCGGTCCCCTCACCGTGTCGGCAGTCGGATGCTCGAGCCGGACGAGGTCGGTAACAAGTAGCTGGAAGCGCTCGCGCGCGGCGCCTTCTGTCACGGAGCGCAGAGCGAAGTCACTGAACAAGAGCTTTGGTTCCGCCAGCGGACCGCTGTAGCGGGCAGGCGGTTTGGAGCCGCTCACCGATCGCCTCGTCCGTCGAGTCGCGCGGTGCGGCCGCGACTCACCTCAGCGCGGGGCGCGACTACCGGCGGGAACGGCACGAGTGACACAATGCCGCACCGCCGCGCTGCGCGGGCGGGATTCCTCCACCGACTTCCATGGCGGGCTCTGTGTCGCGGTTGGGGTTCCCCGAGGGGGGAACCTATCGTCGTCCGGCACCCGCATGCGTGCCCGCGTCGGGTGCCGCTCGCGCAGCGAGAAGCGCCGTCGGCGCGCTGCTCCCGGTCGCGAACTGCAGCCAGAACTGCAACCGTCCCTCGCGGATCGCTCCAGGCGCCCCAGCGCCGAAGGGCCCGCAACCCCGCACAACCGCAGGTCACAGGCCCTTCGCAACGCGGAGGATGGGGGATTCGAACCCCCGAGGGTGTTACCCCAACACGCTTTCCAAGCGTGCGCCATAGGCCACTAGGCGAATCCTCCCGGCCGGACGAGGATACCGGACCCGAAGCGGCCCCAGCGCCGACCCTCGGCCTAGGTTGGGGCCAGGGAAGCGAGGTCAACATGCCTGACGTGGTGATCGTCGGCGCCGGGCCGACGGGACTGATGCTGGCCGCCGAGCTGCGGCTCGCCGGCGCGGACGTGCTGGTCCTCGAGCGGCGCACGGCCCCGGAGCTCGCCGGCCGGCGTGGCGGCGGCGTGCACTCGCGCACCATCGAGCTGCTCGACCAGCGCGGCATCGCCGACCGCTTCCTCGCCGAAGGCGAGCTGCTCCACGCCGTCACGTTCGGCGGCACGCGCATCGACCTCGACGGCCTGCCCACCCGGCACCCGTACACGCTCGCCCTCTTCCAGAACCGGATCGAGGCGTTGCTCCTCCAGTGGGCCGACGAGCTCGGCGTGCCCATCCGCCGCGGCGCCGAAGTCGTCGGCGTCACGCAGCACGACGACGCCGTCGACGTTCTCCTCACCGCCGGCGACCCGGTACGCGCCCGGTACGTCGTCGGCGCGGACGGCGGGCGCAGCGCCGTGCGCCGGGCGGCGGGCATCAACTTCGTCGGGCCGGATGCCACGCGCAGCACCCTCATCGCCGAGGTCGAGGTGGCCGGCGAGCCCGCCGCGACCGGGAAGGTCGACGAGCGCGGCGTGCACGGGCTGCACCCGCTCGGCGACGGCACCGTGCGGATCGTGGTCACCGAGCCGGAGCTCCGCACCTCCGAGCCCACGCTCGACGACCTGCGCCGGGAGCTCCGCGAGGTGTTCGGCACCGACTTCGGCGTGCACAGCCCGACGTGGCTGTCACGGTTCACCGACGCCACCCGCCAGGCAGTGGCCTACCGCAAGGGCCGCATCCTGTTGGCGGGCGACGCCGCGCACGTGCACTCGCCCACCGGCGGGCTCGGCATAGGCCTCGGGATCCAGGACGCTGTCAACCTGGGCTGGAAGCTCGCGCAGGTGGTGCGTGGCATCAGCGGCGAGGCGATCCTCGACACCTACCACTCCGAGCGGCACCCGGCCGGCGCGCGGGCACTGAAGTTCAGCATGGCGCAGTCGCTGTTCCAGAGGTCGGACCCGCGGCAGGAGGCGCTGCGGGACCTGCTCGACGAGGTGCTCCGCACCGATGGTGCGGGCGTGCCGATCGCCGCGCTGGTCACCGGCCTGGACGTCGCCTACGACCTCGGCCCCGGCCACCCGCTGCTCGGCCGCCGGATGCCGGACCTGGACCTCGCCACCCCCGACGGCCCGGTGCGAGTCTTCGAGCTGCTACACCATGCGCGCCCGCTGCTGCTCGAGCTCGGCGGCCCGGCTCTGGACGCCGGCGGCTGGGCCGGCCGCGTCCGCCACGTGCGGGCGAGCACGGACGGCCCTTGGGACCTCCCCGTCGTCGGGCGCGGCCCCCCGCCCCCGGCCGGG
>JAEXPS010000251.1 GCA_023438885.1 Actinomycetes bacterium | reverse complement strand
GATCGGGGCGGAGGCGGACTTCTACGGCGCGATGGACGGCGGCTCGACCTTGCCGCCCGACGACGCCACCGACCACCGCAGCGCCGGCCGCGCCGCGGCACGTGCCGCACGCCGTACCACCCGGCCCGGCCCGTCGCACGATCCGGAGGACACGTGAGGAACAGGGAGATCGCCGCGATGGCCGTGCCGATCGGGGTGGTCGGCATCGTGCTGCTGCTCGTCGTGCCCCTCCCGGCGGCGCTGCTCGACGTGCTGATCGCCGTCAACATCACGGCGTCGCTCGTCATCCTCCTGACCAGCATGTACGTCAAGCGGCCGCTCGACTTCTCGGTGTTCCCGTCGCTCATCCTGGTGTTCACGCTCTTCCGGCTGGGCCTGAACGTCGCCTCGACACGGCTGGTGCTGCGCGACGGGTACGCCGGCCGCGTCATCGACGCCTTCGGGCACTTCGTCGTCGGTGGCTCGCTGGTGATCGGCCTGGTGATCTTCCTCATCCTCGTGGTGATCCAGTTCGTGGTGATCACCAACGGCGCCGGCCGCGTCGCGGAGGTCGGAGCGCGGTTCACTCTCGACGCGATGCCGGGCAAGCAGATGGCGATCGACGCCGACCTCAACTCGGGGCTGATCGACGAGGACACCGCGCGGCAACGACGCGCCGACGTGGCGGCGGAGGCCGACTTCTACGGCGCGATGGACGGTGGCTCGAAGTTCGTCAAGGGCGACGCCATCGCCGGGATCATCATCACGGTGATCAACCTCGCCGGCGGCTTCGTCGTCGGCATGGTCCAGATGTCGATGACGGCCGGTGAGGCCCTCGAGCGGTTCAGCCTGCTGAGCGTCGGCGACGGCCTGGTCACGCAGATCCCGGCGCTGCTGCTGTCGGTGTCCACCGGCATCGTCGTCACCCGAGCCACGGCCGAGGGCGACATGGGCTCGGCGGCCGCCCGCCAGCTGACGCAGTCGGTGACGGCGCTGCGGATCGCCGGCGGCGGTGCCCTCGGGCTCGCGCTCCTTCCTGGGATGCCGAAGGTGCCGTTCCTGCTGGTCGGGACGGCGCTGCTGGTCGTGGCCGGGCGGGTGGCAGCACGCCGGCGGGCCGACGAGCGCCGCGAGATCGCCGTCCCGATCGCGCCCGAGCCGGTGGCCGACTCCCCGGAGCAGCTGATCGAGCAGATGCGCGTGCCGACCCTGGAGGTGCTGCTCGCCCCGGACCTCGTCGACCTGGTGGGCGCGGGGCCGGACGCGGACCTGCTGGGACGCGTACGCGGCCTGCGCCGCAAGACGGCGCAGGACCTCGGCATCGTGGTACCCCCCGTGCGCACCCGCGACAGCGTCGACCTGCCCCGCGCCACGTACGTGGTGCGGATCGCCGGGATCGAGGTGGGGCGGGGTCAGACGCCGCGGGGCCAGGTGCTCGCGCTGGGCGACGACCTCGCCGGCCTGCCCGGCACGCCGGTGACCGAGCCGGTGTTCGGGCTGCCCGGCCGCTGGATCCCCGCCGAGCTGCGGCACGCCGCCGAGATGTCCGGCGCCACCGTGGTGGACCGGGTGTCCGTGCTCGTCACGCACCTCGGCGCGCTCGTCGCCCAGCACGCCCCACGGCTGCTGGGGCGGGAGGACGTGCGCCAGCTCACCGAGGCGGTCAAGCGGGTCAACCCCTCGGTCGTCGAGGAGCTGGTGCCGTCGCTGCTGTCGCTCGGCGAGGTGCAGCGGGTGCTCCAGGGGCTGCTCGCCGAGGGCGTGGCGATCCGCGACCTGGCGCGGATCTACGAGGCGCTCTCGCTGCGGGCCCGCGCCGGGACCGACGCCGAGGGGCTCGTCGAGGCCGCCCGCGCCGCGCTCGGGCCCGCGCTGCTCGCGCCGCACGTCCAGGACGGCACGCTGCAGGTGCTGACGCTCGACCCGATGCTGGAGCACCAGATGGCCGACTCGCTGCGGCCGCGCGAGCAGGGGACGCAGCTGGTCCTCGACCCGTCGGTCACCGAGCGCGTGCTCGGTGACCTGCGCGAAGGGACCGCTCGGGCCGAGGCCGACGGCCGTCCCGTCGTCCTGGTCTGCGCTCCCGCGATCCGGCCGGCGCTGCGCAGGTTGGTGGCGCTCGGGCTGCCGCGGCTGCCGGTGCTGTCGTACACCGAGCTCGCGGACGCCGGCGTCACCGTCGTGACGATGGGAGTGGTGGGCAGTGGCCGAGCTGTTGCTGCTCGAGGGTGACGACCTGCCGGAGCTGATGACGCGCATGCGCGAGCAGCTCGGCCCTGGGGCGACGATCGTGCGTGCCGAGCGGGTGCGCACCGGCGGCATCGCCGGCTTCTTCTCCCGGGAGCACTACGAGCTGACGGTCGAGGTCCCGGACCAGAGGCCGAGTCCTGCCGGGCCGGCGCCGGTCGACCCGCTGGCCGCCCTGCTCGAGGCCGCGGAGCGGGCGGAGTCGGCGCAGCCGGACGGGTCGGCGGTGGCCGGCGAGGTCCCCCTGGCGGTGTCGACGGCCGGCGCCCGGTTCGCCGCCGTGCTCCAGCACGTGCAGGCCCTGGCCGGTCCGCCCGGGGG
>JAEXPS010000190.1 GCA_023438885.1 Actinomycetes bacterium | reverse complement strand
CCGCCGCCCCCGCCCCCCCCCCCCCCCCCCCCCCACGGCAAGGAGGCCAGCGATGCCGGTGCTGACGATGCACGACGTGCACAAGCGCTACGGCGGGGTGCGTGCCCTGGACGGGGCCGAGCTCGAGGTCGACGCCGGCGAGGTCCACGGTCTGCTCGGCCCCAACGGCTCCGGCAAGAGCACCCTGAACAAGGTGCTCACCGGGGTCGTCAGGGCGGACCAGGCCCGGATCGCGGCCTTCGGCGAGCCGGTGACGATCACCGGCCCCCACGCCGCGGCAGCGCTGGGGGTCGCCGCCGTCTACCAGCAGCTCACGCTCGTGCCCGAGCTGACCGTCGAGCAGAACGTGGTGCTGGGCGTCGAACCGATGCGGCGTGGCCTGCTCGACGGCTCACGGACGAGCGAGGTCGCCGCCACCGCGCTGGCGCGGCTCGGCGCAGCCCTCGAGGGCATCGACCCGCAGGCCCGCGTGGCCAGCCTGGACCCCGGCCGCCGTCAGCTCGTCGAGCTGGCCAAGGCCCTGGCGCGCCGGCCGCGCATCCTGGTGCTCGACGAGGCGACCGCCTCGCTGCACCGCGACCAGGTCACCGAGGTGTTCCGGATCGTGCGCGAGCTGTGCGCCGAGGGCACCAGCGTCCTGTTCGTCTCGCACCGGCTCGACGAGATCTTCGAGATCTGCGACCGCGCCACCGTGGTTCGTTCCGGCCGAACGGTGGCCACAGTGCGTACGTCCGAGACCACCGAGGGCGAGCTGGTGCGACTCATGGTGGGCGAGGAGGCGTCGGTCGAGCCGACCCCCGTCCGGGCCGCCGCGACCCTCGGCGACGTGGCCGTCGCGACCGTCGACCTGCACGCCCCCGGCCTGCACGGAGTCGACCTGGAGGTCCGCGCCGGCGAGATCGTCGGGCTCGGCGGCCTCCAGGGACAAGGGCAGTCGGAGCTGCTGGCCGCGCTCTTCGGCAGCCTGCCGGTGACGGCCGGCCGGCTCGAGATCGACGGCCACGAGGTGCACCTGCGGTCCCCGCGTCACGGAGCGCGCGCCGGCGTCGCCCTCGTGCCCGGCGACCGCGGCTCCCAGGGGCTGTTCGCGCAGCGCAGCATCCAGGAGAACCTTTCCGTCGTCTCGCTCGTGCGTCGGGCGCGGGCCCGGTTCCTCGTCCGCCCCGGCCGCGAGCGGACCGCCGCGCGCGCCATGGTCGATGCCCTGGCCATCAAGATCGGTGGGCTGGGAGACCCGGTGTCCTCGCTCTCCGGCGGCAATCAGCAGAAGGTCGTCCTGGGCAAGTGGCTCCTGGCCGAGCCCCGGGTCGTCCTGCTGGACGACCCCACGAAGGGCGTCGACGTCGGCGCCAAGTCCGAGATCTACGCGCTGGTGCGCGACCTGGCCGCCTCCGGGGTGGCCGTGATCTTCAACTCCAGCGAGGACCGCGAGCTCGTCGCCCTCGCCGACCGCGTCCTGGTGCTCTTCGAGGGCCGGGTCGACCGCGAGATCGCCGGTGCGGACCTCAGCGTGGCGGCGCTCGTCGCCGCGGCGCTCCGGGTCGAGGAGACCGACCCCGAGCAGGAGGACGCATGACCGCCCCGGCCACCACCACCCGTGCCGACGGCCTCGCCGACCGGCTGACCGCCACGCTGCGCGGTGCCCGGCTCTCCACCTGGACCGTCACGATCCTGCTGCTGGTGGCCGTCGCGGCCAACGCCGCGCTCCAGCCCACCTTCTTCACCTCCTACTCGCTGGTGTCGAACTTCGCGACCCTGGTGCCGCTCGTGCTGATCGCGCTGGCCCAGACGGTTCCGGTCCTGACCGGCGGGATCGACCTGTCGATCGGGGCCTCGGTGACCTTGGCGAGCGTCGTCGCCGTCGTCCTCATGGACGGCCGGCCCGAGCGCCTGCTGCTGGGTGTCCTGGCGGCCGTGGCCGTCGGAGTCGTGGCAGGCACCGTCAACGGCGCGATCGTCGCGCGGCTGAGGCTCCAGCCCATCATCGTCACCTTCGCCACCGCCTCGGTGTTCTCGGGAGCCGCACTGCTGGTGCTGCCGAAGCCCGGCGGCAGCGTCCCGGGGGCGCTGACCCGGATGTACCGCGAGTCGGTGCTGGGCATCCCGGTGGCCGCCCTGGTCGTGGCGCTGGTCATCGGGCTGTGGTACCTGCTGGTGCGCACCCGGCTGGTGCGCCACATCTACGCCGTGGGGGGCGACCGGGACGCGGCGTACGCCTCCTTGGTGCCGGTCGAGCGGACCCAGATCGGGGCCTACGCCCTGTGCGGCGGGATCGGTGGGCTGGCCGCAGTGGCCCTGCTCGCCAACACCGGCTCCGGCGACCCGTTCATCGGACTGGACCTCACGCTGAACTCGGTGGCGGCCGTGGTGATCGGCGGCACGGCCCTGTCCGGCGGGCGAGGCACCGGAGTCGGATCGGTGCTCGGGGCGATCATCCTCGCCCTGATCTCCAACGCCGTCTTCTTCGCGGGGATCTCCACCAACGTTCGGCCGCTGGTCTCAGGGCTCGTCATCATCGGTGCCCTCGCCCTGTCCGCGCTGACCAGCCGAGAGCGGAGCGCCCGATGAGCACCGAACTCCTGCCCACCTCCCGCCGGACCGAGGTGGCCCGGCTGGTCCGCAACCCGATCGCCATCGCCAGTGCGGTCACGATCCTGCTGATCGTGGTCGGCGACCTGGTCTCGCCCGGGTTCTCCTCGTGGCCCCAGATCGTCAACATGCTCCGGGTCGCTTCGTTCCTCGGGGTGATCGCCGTCGGCCAGACCATCGTCATCCTCTCCGGCGGCGGCGGCATCGACCTGTCGGTCGGCAAGGTCGCGACCTTCGCGGCCATCATCGGCTCGCGGGTGATGGCCGGCGACGACTCCAACGTGGTGCGAGGCGTGGTCCTTGCCCTCGGCGCCTGCGCGCTGGTGGGCCTCGTCAACGGGCTGGGCATCACCCTCCTGCGCATCCCGCCGTTCGTGATGACGCTGGGCATGACCGGGGTCGTCTACGGCCTGATCATGGTCTACACGGGCGGCCGCGCGGAGGGTCGCTCCGCTCCCTTCTTCACCACTCTGGTCAACGGCAAGATGGTCGCGGGCATGCCGGGGGTGCTGTTCCTCTGGCTGGCGATCGCCGTGGTGGTGGCCCTCGTGCTTCGGCGCACCACCTTCGGCTGGCGGCTGT
Source organism: Actinomycetes bacterium (assembly GCA_023438885.1). GTDB lineage: Bacteria > Actinomycetota > Actinomycetes > Actinomycetales > Cellulomonadaceae > Cellulomonas. The sequence goes on along the minus strand of JAEXPS010000190.1, from coordinate 2,542 downwards.
TCTCGGTCGGCACCAACCAGGTGGCCGCTGAGCTGTCCGCGGTGCCGGTGCGGCGCACCGTCGTCCTGGCCTACGTGCTCGGCTCGGTCTTCGCGGGGCTCGGCGGGCTGCTCATCGTGGGCTACACCGAGACCGTCATGCTCAACCTGGCCGACGGCTACACCATGCCGTCGATCGCGGCCGTGATCATCGGAGGCACCCTCGCCTCCGGCGGCGTCGGCGGCTACTGGGGCACGGCCGTCGGCGCGGTGATGCTCACCGTGCTGACCTCCCTGCTGACCACCCTCGACATGGGTGAGGCGTGGCGCACGATCATCAACGGCGTGGTCCTCGTCGTCCTGCTGTCCATGTACGGGCGCCAGCGACGACTGCGCGCCTGAACCACTGAGAAAGGAACGACGTGATCGACAAGCGTGTACTGGGCGTCGGCATCATCGGGGCCGGCTTCATCGGGCACTTCCACGCGAGGTCCTGGTCCGGGGTCCGCGGCGCCGACATCGTGGGCGTCACCTCCATCTCGGGCGCCGACGCTCTCGCCGCCGCGGTGCGCCAGGCGAACCTGGGCCCGGCGGACGTGTTCGAGGACATCGCCTCGATGGTGCGCGACCCGCGGGTCGACGCGGTGTGGGTGCTGGTTCCCAACCACGTGCGCACCGAGGTGGTGCGGCAGATCGTCGAGGAGGTCTCCTCGGGCCGGGCGGAGCTGGTGGGCATCGCGATCGAGAAGCCGCTGGCGTCCTCGGTGACCGAGGCCCGCAGCATCGTCGAGATGGTTGAGAAGGCCGGGCTCCTGCACGCCTACCTGGAGAACCAGGTGGCCATGCCGGCCGTCGTGCGCCCGCACCAGCTGATCTGGTCGCGGGGAGCGGCGGTCTCCGGCTCGCCGTACCTGGCGCGCTGCTCCGAGGAGCACTCCGGCCCGCACGCCGCCTGGTTCTGGGACGGCGCCCGGCAGGGCGGCGGCGTGCTGTCGGACATGATGTGCCACTCGGTGGAGACCTCCCGCTACCTGCTGACCCCGCCCGGGGTCGACCCGGCGGACTGGCTGACCCCCGTGTCGGTGTCCGCCTCGATCGCCTCGCTGAAGTGGGGCCGCGACGCCTATGCGCAGCGGCTGCTCGAGCAGTACCCGGGAGCTCCGGACTACCGGGTGCGGCCCTCGGAGGACTTCGCCCGCGCCACGTTCACGTTCCGCAACGGGGACGGCGAGCCCGTGGTCGCCGAGGTCTCCACGTCGTGGGCGTATGTCGGGGCGGGTCTGCGCCTGTCCTTCGAGCTGCTCGGCCCCGAGTACTCGATGGCCGCGGACACCCTGGACACCGAGGCGAAGATCTTCCTCTCCCGCGAGCTGGAGCAGGCCGAGGGCGAGGACCTGGTCGAGAAGCAGAACGCCGAGCAGGGCCTGATGCCGGTCATGTCCGACGAGCCGCTCAGCTACGGCTACACCGGTGAGAACGCGCGCGTCGTCGCGGACTTCCTCGCCGGGCGCCAGCCGCGCGAGTCGCTGCGGTCCGGCGCCGAGGTGGTCGAGCTCCTGATGGCGGCCTACCTCTCGGCTGAGACCGGCACCACGGTCACCTGGCCGGTGGACCTCGACGACTTCGTGCCCGCCGTCGCCCGCGGCACCTGGAACCCGCGCCGCGAAGCCTGAGCACCTGCCCGGTCCCGCCCTCCCGGCGGGACCGGGCGGCCTTCCCGCGAGCCGTCGGCGAGGAAGCCGTTCCCGCCACGAGTTCGCAGTAGCTGTCGGATTCGGGATGCCGCCGTTCGTCGTGCCTACGTACGGTGCGATACGAAGGAGGCAACCCGATGGAACACGTGATGTTCGTCATCAACGACCAGCCGGCCCAGGACACCCCGAGCGCCCCTGAGCGTGCGGCGATCAAGGCCTGGCTCGACGAGGTCGAGCCGGTGCGCCGGTACGGCCAGCGGCTGCGGCCGCCCAGCGACTCCACGGTGGTGCGCGTTCGCAGCGGCCAGGTGCTCGTCACCGACGGCCCGTTCGCGGAGTCGAGCGAGTGGATCGGCGGGTTCGACGTGCTGGACGTCGACTCGCTCGAGGAGGCCGTCGAGCTCGCCTCCCACCATCCCGGCGCCCACGGCGGCCGGGTCGAGGTCCGGGCCGCCTGGCCCCTCGAGCTGGAGGCGTGAGATGCAGTTCCTGTCGATCGTCTACGACGACCCCAGCGCCGAGCCCTACGACCCCGCCGGCGACACCATCGCCGCCTGGGTGAAGGAGGGCATCGAGCGCGGCATCAACCTGCGCGGCGACCGGCTGCGCCCTGTCACGGAGACCAAGACCGTGCGGCGGTCCGACGAGTCGGTGCTCGTCACCGACGGGCCGTTCGCCGAGGTCACCGAGCTGATCGCGGGGTACGACGTGCTGGAGTGCGCCGACCTCGACGAGGCCATCGACTTCGTGTCGCGGCACCCGATGGCCCGGTTCGGCGCCATCGAGCTGCGGCCGGTGTGGCCGCTCGACCTCGACGCGCCCGAGGACTAGGTGACCGCCGAGCCCGCCGCGGTGCGCGCCGCCCTGGCG
>JAEXPS010000142.1 GCA_023438885.1 Actinomycetes bacterium | reverse complement strand
GAGCCGGGCGTGGTGCCGCCGCCGGCGGGCCCCTGCGGCGTCGAGGGGCTGCCGCACGCGGCGAGCACTCCCGCGCCGGCGAGCAGCCCGGCCGCCGCCAGCACCTCCCTCCGCGTCGGGCCGGTGGCACTGGCGAACGGGAAGGGAGCCTGGTGCGTCGTGCCCATGTCGACCTCCGCGGTTCCGGGTAAGGCGACGCTAACCTGGTGGTGAGGGCTGAAGCGAGGGGCGCAGCCTGTGGGTTCCCTGTGAATCTGCGCGCACTACGGTGAGGTCATGGGGCGGGTCGGGGGAATTCTGAGGCGGCCGGCATCGGCCGTGGCCTGCGCTGTGGCGTTCGTCCTGCTCGCGATGACGCCGGCGGCCGCGCACGACGAGCTCGTCTCGACCGATCCGGCCGATGGCGCGACCGTGGACGTGGCACCCGACCAGGTGGTGCTGACGTTCACGCGTCCCGCGCTCGAGCTGGGCACGGAGGTGCTGGTCACCGGGCCGGACGGCGCCGCGGTGAGCGAGGGGCCCGCCCGGCTGGTCGACGCCACGGTGGTCCAGCCCCTCGCCGCGAGCCGGCCCGCCGGGGCGTACCGCGTGGACTGGCGCGTGACGTCCGAGGACGGGCACCCCATCAGCGGGACCCTCGCGTTCACCGCCGCGGGCGCGGTGCCGGCAGCGGAGCCCACCACGCAGGCGCCGCCGGCAACGGCGCCTGCGCAGTCGCCGTCACCGGCGCCGAGCGATCTCGTGGCGGCGCCGATCATCGCGCCGACCGACGCGGCGGTCGCCCCGCCCGACGACTCCGAGTCCGGCACCAGCGGCCGATCGACCGGTAAGGCGCTGGCGGTGCTGGCCGTCGTGGCGGCGCTGCTCGTCGCGGTGCGGCTGGGCCGTGCCGCGAGCCTGCGCCGCAAGGCGGCGGCCGCCAGTCCCGAGCCCACCACCCCGCTCGCCGGCGAGGTCGGCACTTCGGCATCAGGTCGGCAGTCCGAACTGCCGACCTCACGCGAAAGTGCCGAGTCAGGCCCCGGCGAGGCGGCGACGCCAGGTACTGCCGCGCCCGCGGACGAGGCTCCGTGACCGCTGTCCCGTCGCCGCCGGCCGAGATGGCCCTCGCCGCCCCGGCCCCGGTGGGCGTGCGCGCAACCGCCACCGTGCCGGCGGTCCTGGCGACGACGGGAGTCGTGGCCGCTCTCGTCGGCGTCGCCTTCACCGGCGCGGCCGCCGCGGTGCTGCTCGGTGACCCCGGTGCGGTGGTGCGGTGGGGCCTGCCGGCGGTCTCCGTCCTGACGCGCCTGGCCGCCGCCCTGGCGGCGGGCTCGCTCGTCATGACCGCGGCGGTGCTGCCTCGCCGTACCGCCGACGGCGCATGGGCGATGGGGCAACGGCTGGCGGTGGTGTCGGCCGGTGCGTGGACGGTCCTGGCCGTCGCGGAGCTGGTGTTCACCTACGCCCAGGTGGCCGGCCGCCCCCTGACGTCGGAGCGGTTCGGCGACGAGCTGTGGCTGTTCGCGACACAGGTCGGCATCGGCCGGGCGCTGGCCGGCGTCGTCCTGGCGACCGCCGCGATGACCGCCTGTGCGCTCGTCGTGCGCACACCCACCGGAGCTGCCTGGACCTGCCTCCTGGTGCTCGCGGCATTCTGGCTCCAGGCCGGCACCGGTCACGCGGCCGGTGCGGCGAACCACGGCCTGGCGACCTCCTCGATGCTGCTGCACCTGGTGGGCGCTGCAGTGTGGGTCGGCGGGCTGGCGACACTGGCCATGGTGGGCGGGCGTCTCGGCCCGGACCTGCGGCTCGCCGCCGCGCGCTACTCGGTGGTGGCCGGCTGGTGTCTGGTCGGCGTGGCGGCGTCGGGGCTGGTCAGCGGCGTGATTCGTCTCGACAGCCCCGCCGACCTGGGCACCCGCTACGGCGTGCTCCTCGTCGCCAAGGTCGTGCTCCTGGCGACGCTGGGCGCGCTCGGCCTGGCGCACCGCCGCGCGACGATCCCGCGGTTGCGCTCCGGCCGCGACCGGCTGTTCTGGCGCCTGGTGCTCGTCGAGGTCGCCGTGATGGGGGCGGTCACCGGGGTGGCCGTGGCGCTCGCCGGCTCTCCGCCGCCCGCGTCGGAGCTGCCGCCCGCCGACCCGACCCCGGCCTACATCCTCACCGGCCACCCGCTGCCCCCCGAGCCCGTGGGCGCCGCCTGGCTCACCCAGTGGCGCGTGGAGCCGGTGCTGGCGGCGGCGGCCCTGGCCGGTCTCGTCATGTACCTGCGCTGGGTGCGGCGCCTGCGGCGGCGCGGCGACGCCTGGCCCCGGCCCCGCACGGCCTCGTGGGTCGCGGGGATGGTGATCTTCGGCTGGACGACGAGCGGCGGCCCCAACGTCTACGGCCACGTGCTGTTCAGCGCGCACATGGTGCAGCACATGGTGCTGGCGATGGTGATCCCGATCCTGGTGGTGCTGGCCGCGCCGGTGACGCTGGCGCTGCGCGCCCTGCCGGCGCGCGTCACCACGGCTCCCGGCGACTCCTCGCGCGGCCCGCGCGAGTGGCTGCTGACGCTGGTGCACAGCCGGGTGGCGCGCTTCTTCTCGAACCCGATCGTCGCGGCGGTGAACTTCGCCGGCTCGATGATCGTCTTCTACTACTCCGCGATCTTCGGCTGGTCCCTGCGCACCCCCGAGGGGCACCTGTTCATGGTGGTGCACTTCAGCCTGGCGGGGTACCTGTTCGCCAACGCGCTGATCGGCATCGACCCCGGTCCCAGCCGACCGCCCTACCCGCAGCGGCTGCTGCTGCTGTTCGCGACGATGGCGTTCCACGCGTTCTTCGGCGTGGCGCTGGTCTCGGGCAACGAGCTGCTCGTCGCCGACTGGTTCGGCCTGATGGGCCGGCCGTGGGGGCCGAGTGCGATCAGGGACCAGCAGCTCGGCGGCTCCTGGGCATGGGGCATCGGCGAACTGCCGACCCTCGCGCTGGCCAGCGCGGGCGCGGTCGCCGGGGCGGGGGCCGACGAGCGCACGGCCCGCCGCCGCGACCGCCGCGTCGCCCGCGAGGGCGACGTCGAGATGGACGAGTACAACGCCATGCTCGCCCGCCTCGCCGATCGCGACCGGGAGCAGTAGCCGGCAACCCCTACCGCTGGCAGCCGCCGCAGACGTAGACCGCGCCGCCCAGCAGCGCCTGCTTGGTCACCGTCCCGCCGCAACGGGGACAGGGCCGGTCCAGCGCGGCGCGCTGCATCACCACGGCGTAACCGCCGGGGTTGCCGTGCAAGTCCTTCTCCGTCGAGCGACCACCCAGCCTCGTCATCTCGGCCAGCACGCCACGCACCGCGGCCAGGAGCCCGGCCCGCTCGTCGTCGGACAGCGAACCGACCTTGCGCCGCGGGTCCACCTCCGCCGTCCAGCAGATGTCCTGGAGCACGCCGTTGCCGAGCCCGGGGATGCGCTGCTTCGTGGCGAGCAGCGCCTTGACGTTGAGCTTCTCGTCGCCCGCCAGCAGCGTGTCCCAGTGCTCGTCGGAGAACTCCGGACCCAGAGGTGACGGCGCGGTGCGGGCCGCGAGCACGTACTCGTCGGGTGGGTCGTCGGGCGCCACCAGCACCATGCCGCCGTACATCGCGACCACGCACACCAGGTGCGAACCGTCGTCGAGCTCCACCAGCAGCTGGTGCCGCGCCGGCGGCGGCGTGCCGGGCGGCAGCAGGCGGGGGTTCGGTCCGTCCTGGAACAGGAGGGTGGGCCCGTCGGAGTAGACCTCGACGAGGCCTCCCCACGCCGAGGCGCCCTCGATGCGGCAGCCGGTGTACCGCTCGCCGTAGGTCGCCGGGTCGCCCCCGAACCAGCCGAACTTGTGCGGGCTCGCCCCCGCCACGGCCGACACCACCGTGCGGCCCGTCAGCGCGTCCGCCGCCTGGGCGGCGATCGTCGCCGCCTCGGGCAGCTCGATCACGTGGGCTCCCCGTGCAGCCACGGCGTGTACGTGATACCCACCAGCAGCCCTTCCGGGCTGAGCAGCCGTGCCGTCGTCTGCCCCCAGGGCTCGTCCTGCGCCTCGGTGAGCACCCGCTGACCTGTGCCGCGCAGCTCCTCGACCGCCGCGGCGACCGCCGCCGGCGACGCCACGTCGAACTCGACCCACGCCTGCGGCACCGGCAGGTCGCCGGGCCATGCCGAGCTGCCGAACACCGACTCGGCGGCGTGCTCCAGGGGCCACAGGGCGAAGCCGTTGGCACCGGCCAGCGAACCCGCTTCGGTACCCCAGTAGCCCGGCGCGATCTCCGTGAGCGGCAGACGCAGCGCGCCACCCCAGAAGTCGCGGGCATCGGCGTCACGGGTGATGGGGCCGAAGCCCGCGATGAAAGAGATCTCCATACCCAGCGACGGTAACGCCCGGCACCGACAGTGGAGCAGCCGTGATAGGAACGGGGCCGTGACTGCGTTCCACGACCTCGGGTCCTACAACGCCCTGCCCCGCCTCTCCGGCCTGGTGCTGTCTCCGGACGGCACGCGCCTGGTGACGGCGGTGGCGACTCTGGACCCGAAGGGGACCAAGTTCGTCACCGCGCTCTGGGAGGTCGACCCGGCAGGCGTCGCGCCGGCGCAGCGCCTGACTCGCAGCGCCAAGGGCGAGGGCGGCGCAGCGTTCACCCCGGACGGCGACCTGCTCTTCACCTCCGGCCGTCCCGACCCCGAGTCCAAGGACGGGGACGAGGAGGGCGCCGACCTCTGGCTCCTCCCGGCGCGCGGCGGGGAGGCGCGCGTCGTCGCGCACCGCGCCGGCGGCATCGGCGGCCTGGCCGTGGCGAAGGACGTCCCCGCGCTCGTCGTCGGCTCGGGGGTGCTGCCCCGTTCGGCGGACGACGAGGCGGACGAGAAGGCGCACAAGGAGCGCAAGGACAAGAAGGTCGCGGCGATCCTGCACACCGGGTACCCGGTGCGGTTCTGGGACCACGACCTGGGGCCGGACGTGCCGCACCTGTTCGTCGGCACGCTGGAGGCCGGCGCGGCCGCCGCGGGCATCGCCGAGCCTCGCGTCACCCTCCGCGACGTGACCCCGGGCATCGGCGCGGTGCTCCACGAGCAGCACACGGCGATCTCGCCGGACGGCTCCACGCTCGTCACCGGCTGGGACCGAGCCGGCGCGAAGGCCGACCGCCACATGGACCTCGTGGTGATCGACGTCGCCACCGGCGAGCGCCGCACGCTGGTCAGCGACCCGGCGTACGACGCCGCGGACCCGGTGATCTCTCCCGACGGGCAGTGGGTGGTGTTCCGCCGCGAGACCATCGCCGCGCCGGATCGCGCCCCGCAGGTGGACCTCGCCCTCGTCCCGATCGCCGGCGGCGAGCCGCGCGTGCTGACGGAAGAGTGGGACCGGTGGCCCGAGGCTGCGGTGTGGCTGCCCAGCTCGGACGGCCTGCTGGTCACCGCGGACGACGACGGCCGCAAGCCGGTGTTCCGGCTCTCCCTCGACGGCACCGTCACCCGCGTCACCAGCGACGACGCCTGCTTCGGCGCCGTGCAGGTGGCGCCGGACGGAGCGACGGCGTACGCGCTGCGCTCGTCGTACGCCTACCCCGCGCACCCGGTGCGGATCTCCCTGACCGCGACGGCCCCCGTGGCCGCGGAGCCCCTGCTGGGGCCCGCCCCGCTGCCGGAGCTGCCGGGCCGCCTCGAGGAGATCGAGACCACCGGCGTGGACGGCACGCGCGTGCGCGCCTGGCTGGCCCTGCCGGAGGGCGCCTCGCCGGACGCCAAGGCACCGTTGCTGCTGTGGATCCACGGAGGCCCGCTCGGCTCCTGGAACGACTGGTCGTGGCGCTGGTGCCCGTGGCTGCTGGTGGCTCAGGGATACGCGGTTCTGCTGCCGGACCCGGCGCTGTCGACCGGCTACGGCCAGGAGTTCGTGCAGCGGGGCTGGGGCCAGTGGGGCGGCAACCCGTACACCGACCTGATGGCGGCGACGGACGCGGCGCTGACCCGGCCGGACATCGACGCGGACCGGATCGCCGCGATGGGCGGCTCGTTCGGCGGGTACATGGCGAACTGGGTGGCCGGTCACACCGACCGGTTCCGCGCGATCGTCACCCACGCCTCGCTCTGGGCGCTGGACCAGTTCGGGCCGACGACCGACGCGTCCTTCTACTGGCGCCAGGAGATGACGCCGCAGATGGCGCTCGAGAACTCGCCGCACCTGCACGTGGAGCAGATCCGCACGCCGATGCTCGTGGTGCACGGCGACCGGGACTACCGCGTGCCGATCGGCGAGGGCCTGCGGCTCTGGTACGAGCTGCTCTCGGCTTCCCAGCTCGCCACGGACGACGAGGGGAACACGCCGCATCGCTTCCTCTACTTCCCCGACGAGAACCACTGGGTGCTGACTCCGCAGCACGCGGCGGTCTGGTACGGGACGGTGTTCGCGTTCCTCTCGGAGCACGTGCTGGGTGAGGCGGCGGAGTACCCGGCGCTGCTCGGCTGAGCCCGTGGGCGAAATCCGTGGGTGCAATGCACCCGTTCGGCCCTCGGGGGGCTCCGCAGGTGGGCCCCGTTCGGTGATGATGAACCGGTGACCCGTGCCGGCACCACCGAGGGTGAGGCGCGCGGCGTGACGCCGCCTGCCGCGCCGCTGCCCGGCGTGCCCGAGATCGCCGCCGCGGCGCGCCGGCTCGAGATGGCGCGGGACATCGGCGACGTCGCCGAGATCGCCGCGGAGGCGACGCTCGAGGTGCTGCACGCCTCGAGCGCGGCGCTGTCCCGCATCGCCCAGGACACCTGCCGCGTGGTCGCGGCCGCGCCGCCCGGCCGGGACGTGCGCGAGCTGCTGGTCGCGCAGACCTCCGTGCGCGCGGATCAGCGGCCGGCTCTGCGGTCGCTGATCCGGGAGCGGGCGCCGTGGCGCGCCGACGTCGCCGACCCGGCGTCCGATGCCGCCGAGGTGGCCGCGCTGCGCGAGCTGGGGGCCAGGTGCGCGATCGGCGTGCCGGTGGTGGTGAACGGCGCGGTCTGGGGGCAGCTGTCCGCGCTTCGTCGTGCCGCAGGGAACCCGTTCGCGGAGGCGGAGGTCGCCGCCGCCGAGGTGCTGGCCGGCCTGGCGGCCGGCGCGATCGCGCGGGTGGACCTCGAGGGGCAGGTGCGCCACCTCGTCGCCGACGACCCGCTGACCGGGCTGGCCAACCGCCGCGTCGCGGACTCCGCGGCGGAGCACGCACTGGCCTCCGGCCAGGAGACGTGCATCGTCATGTGCGACGTGGACGGGCTCAAGCGGGTCAACGACGAGCTGGGCCACGAGACGGGCGACGACCTGCTGCGCACCGTGGCGGACGTGCTGCGCCGCATCACCGAGGAGCTTCCGGGATCGACGGCCGGCCGTATCGGCGGCGACGAGTTCTGCCTGGTCACCGTGGGGCATCACCGCACCACGGTGCAGGAGGCCGTGGCTCGCAACGTGGCGGCGTACCCGCTGCCCCACGGTGCGGCGATCTCCTACGGCCTGGCGTCCACCGCCGTCACCGGGGCCATCCCGGCCCGGGCGCTGTTCCGCCGGGCCGATGCCGCGCAGTACCGCGCGAAGCGCGCCCGGGCGCGGCTGCGCCAGCTGGCGCTGCCCCCCGAGGCCGACCCGGCGGTGACCGCGGAGCGGCTGCTGGTGGCCGGCACGTCCGCGTTGGGCTCGGCGCAGTCGGCCGTGGTGGCGCGCCTGTGCGCCGTCGCTGCGGCCGCCGCCGACGTGCTCGGAGGCGGCGAGTGGGCCGTGAGCGGCCTGCTGGAGGGGGCGCTCGAGCCGGCGGTGGTGGCGCGCGGCGGCAGCCCCGCGGATGTGAGCGGCGCGCCGGTGATCGTCACCGCGACGTTCGACGTGTGGTCCATCGAGGTCGGCGCCCCCGCGCCCGCCCCCCCCCGCGCCCCGGG
>JAEXPS010000108.1 GCA_023438885.1 Actinomycetes bacterium | reverse complement strand
AGGCGGCTGCGAGCCGCCGGCCCGGCGCACGCGCCCGAGCGTCGCGGCGGCGCCGTGCGCCGCCGGTTCGCCCCCCAGCGCTGGGCCTCGGGGATGCCCAGCTCGTCACAGATCGCGTGCCACACGTCGCGCGGCTCGACGCCCTCGGCGAGCGCCACGTCGGCCGTGCGGTCGCCGAGCCCGCCGACGCGCAGCTCGGCCGTCAGCACCCGCCCGTGCGCGGGCCCGAGCACCTCGTCGACCAGGTCCCAGAACTCGCGGTAGCGCACGGCCACAGCCTGCCACCGGTTCCCGACGCACCCCAGCGGGCCGAGAGGCCGCACCGCGCCCACGACTCCCGTGACGCCTCGTGGGTGATGGTGTGGGTGGGGACGGGCAGGATGGGCAGGTGGTGCTGGACCGGTTCTCCCCACCGACGCGGGCGTGGTTCGCCGGTGCGTTCGACGAGCCCACGGCCGCCCAGCGCGGCGCATGGGAGGCGATCGCCGGCGGCGAGCACGCGCTCGTCGTCGCGCCCACAGGGTCCGGCAAGACCCTGGCGGCGTTCCTGTGGGCTCTCGACGGCCTGCTGACGGCACCCAAGCCTGCCGACCCGCTCGAACGCTGCCAGGTGGTCTACGTCTCGCCGCTGAAGGCGCTGGCTGCGGACGTCGAGCGCAACCTGCGCTCCCCCCTCGTCGGCATCCGACAGGCGGCGCAGCGCCAGGGGTTGGCGCTCCCGCACGTCGAGGTGGGCACCCGCACCGGGGACACGCCGCCGGAGGAACGGCGGGCGTTCGGCCGGCGCCCGCCGGACATCCTCATCACCACGCCGGAGTCGCTGTACCTGGTGCTGACCTCGTCGGCGCGGGCGGGACTGGCCGGCGTGCGCACGGTGATCGTCGACGAGATCCACGCCGTCGCGGGGACCAAGCGGGGGGCGCACCTCGCGCTGTCGCTGGAACGGCTGGACGCGCTGCTGGACCGGCCCGGTGGGCCGGGTCCGGTGCAGCGGGTCGGCCTGTCGGCCACGGTCCGCCCCGTGGACACCGTCGCCGCGTTCCTCGGCGGCTCCCGGCCGCGCGACGAGGGAGGGCGGCGGGTCGTCGTGGTCCAGCCCCCGGCGACCAAGCGGATCGAGGTCGACGTCGTGGTTCCCGTGCCGGATCTGGCCGACCCCGGGGCCACCCCGAGCGGCGCGGACGGCGACGGCGAGGGCCGGGGGCGGCCGTCGGTGTGGCCGCACGTCGAGGAGCGGATCGTCGACCTGATCGCCGAGCACCGGGCCACGCTCGTCTTCGCCAACGCTCGCCGCGGCGCGGAGCGGCTGACCTCCCGCGTCAACGAGGTGTGGGCGCAGCGGCAGGGAGTCGAGGTGCCGGACGTCGGGTCCACGCAGCCCGCCGCTGCGCCGTCCGCCTCCGGGACGTCCGCCGGCGTCGACACCCGGCACGCCGCGACGATCCTCGCCCGCGCGCACCACGGGTCGATGAGCCGGGCGGAGCGCACCCGCACCGAGTCCGAGCTCAAGGCGGGCGCGCTGCCGGCCGTGGTGGCCACCAGCTCCTTGGAGCTCGGCATCGACATGGGCGCCGTGGATCTCGTGGTGCAGGTGGGCGCGCCGCCCTCGGTCGCCAGCGGCCTGCAGCGCATCGGCCGCGCGGGGCACCAGGTCGGGGCGGTGAGTCATGGCGTCGTGTTCCCCACCTTCCGGGGCGAGCTGGTGCCGGCTGCCGTCACGGCTCAGCGGATGCGCGACGGTGCCCTGGAGGCGCTCGCCGTGCCGGCCAACCCGCTGGACGTGCTGGCGCAGCAGATCGTCGCGATGGTCGCGGTGGAGGACTGGTCGGTGGCCGACCTCGCGCACGTGGTGCGCAGGGCGGCGCCGTTCGCCCAGCTCGGCGAGGCGACGCTGCACGCCGTGCTGGACATGCTCGCCGGCAGGTACCCGAGCGAGGAGTTCGCCGAGCTGCGCCCGCGGCTGGTGTGGGACCGGGTGCGCGACGTGCTGTCCGCCCGCCCGGGCGCCCTCCGGCTTGCCGTGACCAGCGGCGGCACCATCCCCGACCGCGGCATGTACGGGGTGTTCCTGGCCGACGGCTCGCAGACCGCCGACGTCCCGGTGGACGCGGAGCGGGTGGGCGGCCGGCTGCGCGGCGGGAAGCGCGTCGGCGAGCTCGACGAGGAGATGGTCTACGAGTCACGGGTCGGCGACACGTTCACCCTCGGCTCGTCGACCTGGCGGATCAGGGAGATCACCCCGGACCGCGTGGTCGTGACTCCTGCCCCGGGGCTGCCCGGCAGGCTGCCGTTCTGGAAGGGCGACGCGCAGGGACGGCCGGCCGAGTTGGGCCGGGCGATGGGCGGCTGGGTGCGCGAACTGGGCACGCTCTCGACGAGTGCCGCCCGCGAGCGGGTCGCCGCGACCGGCCTCGACGCCTGGGCCACGGACAACCTGTTGGCGTACCTCGAGGAGCAACGCGAGGCCACGCGCGAGGTCCCGACCGACACGGTGCTGGTGGTGGAGCGGTTCCGCGACGAGCTGGGCGACTGGCGCATCGTGCTGCACTCCCCGTACGGCGCGCGGGTTCACGCGCCGTGGGCGGTGGTGCTCGGGGGCCGGCTGCGCGAGCGGTACGGGGTCGACGCCGCGGTGATGCACGCCGACGACGGGATCGTGCTGCGGCTGCCGGACCAGCTGGCGGACGACGGTGACGTGCCGCTGGACCGGCTCGCCCTGGCATCCGGGCCGCACCTGGACTCCAGCGACCTGCTGGTGGACGCCGACGAGGTCGTCGACGCGGTCCGCACGGAGCTGGGCAGCTCCGCGATGTTCGCCGCGCGGTTCCGCGAGGCCGCGAGCCGGGCGTTGCTGCTCCCGCGACGGCGGCCGGACCGGCGCCAGCCGCTCTGGCAGCAGCGGCTGCGGGCGGCGCAGCTGCTGGGCGTCGCGAGCTCGTACCCGGACTTCCCGATCCTGCTCGAGGCCGTGCGGGAGTGCCTCCAGGACGACTTCGACACGGCGGCCTTCGCGACCCTGATGCGCGACATCGCGGCCGGCCGGGTGCGGATCGTCGACGTGACCACGACGCGCCCGTCGCCCTTCGCTCAGTCCCTGCTCTTCGGGTACACGGCGCAGTTCCTCTACGAGGGCGACGCCCCGCTCGCGGAGCGCCGTGCCGCCGCGCTGACCCTCGACCCGACGCTGCTGGCCGAGCTCCTCGGCCAGGGCCAGTCCCAGCTCGCCGACCTGCTCGACCCCCGTGCGGTGGAGCAGACCGAGGCGGAGATCGGCGCACTGGCGCCGGAGCGGCAGGCTGCGACGCTCGAAGGTCTCGCGGACGTGCTGCGACGGCAGGGCCCGCTGCCGCTGACCGGTGTGCTGGCGCGGGTGGTCCCGGAGCGACGCGGCGACGCCGAGACGTGGCTCGCCGAGCTCGAGGCCTCCCGGCGCGTCATCCGCGTGCGCCTGGGCGGGCTCCCGGCCGAGAGCGCCGAGCAGTGGGCGGCCGTCGAGGACGCGGGAAGGCTGCGGGACGCGCTCGGTGTCGCCCTGCCGGTCGGGGTCCCGGAGGTCTTCACCGAGGTGCTCCCCGATCCGCTCGGTGACCTGCTGCGCCGCCATGCCCGCACGCACGGCCCGTTCCCTGCCTCGGCCGTCGCGGCGCGGTACGGGCTCGGGGTCGCCGTCGTCGGCGAGGCGCTGGCGCGGCTCGTCGGGCGCGGCGTGCTGGTGCAGGGGCGGCTGCAACCGGACGTGCTGGGCGGCACCGGCGACGACTACTGCGACGCGGACGTGCTGCGGATGCTGCGCCGCCGGTCGCTGGCGGCCCTGCGCGCCGAGGTGGAACCCGTACCGCCGCGGGCGCTCGGCGTGTTTCTCCCCGCGTGGCACGGGGTGCGACCGGCGCGGGGAGGTGCGGCCGGAGGGCTTCGAGGGGTCGACGGCGTCGCCCGCGCGGTGGAGCAGCTGGCCGGCGCCGTGATGCCGGCCTCCGCGCTCGAGACGTGGGTGCTGCCGTCCCGGGTCGCCGACTACTCCCCCGCGCTGCTCGACGAGCTGACGGCCGCCGGCGAGGTGGTCTGGGCCGGGCACGGCGCGCTGGCCGGCAACGACGGTCTCGTCAGCCTTCATCCGGCCGCCGAAGCCGAGCTGACCTTGCCGCTGCTCGCGGACGACGAACCCACGGACGCCGTGCGCGCCGCAGTCCTCACCGCGTTGGCAGGTGGCGGCGCGTGGTTCCTGCCCCGCCTGGCGGCGCGGGTGGCGGACCTGCTCGGGGACGACGAACCCGGGCCGACCGCCGCCCGCGTGCTCGACGAGCTGTGGGCGTTGGTCTGGGCGGGGCGGGTCACCAACGACAGCCTGGCCCCGCTGCGGGCCTGGCTCGGTGCCGGGACCACCGCCCACCGCACGCGCACCCCGACCCCGCGGGCCCGCGCGATGCGCCCCCGCCTCGGGCTGCGCGGTCTCGGCGCGCTGCCCGGCGGCCCCTCGCACACGGTTCCGGTGGAGGCGACGGGCCGAGGCGCCGGCCGCTGGTCGTTGCTGCCGGAGCGCGAGAAGGACCCCACCCTGCGCGCTCACGCCACCGCGGCCCAGCTGCTGGACCGGCACGGCATCGTCACGCGGGCGGTCGCGCCGAGCGAGGGGCTCGCCGGGGGGTTCGGGGACGTCTACAAGGTGCTCGCCGCGCTCGAGCAGGCGGGCCAGGTCCGTCGGGGGTACTTCGTCGAGCACCTCGGCGGGTCGCAGTTCGCCCTGCCCGGGGCGGTGGACCGGCTGCGGTCGGACGCCCAGGTGGTTGTCCGCGCGGCGGCGCGTGCGCAGGAGGGCGACGAGCCACTGCGTCCGAGTGCCGCCGGCGACCCGCTGGTCGTCGTCCTCGCGGCGACCGACCCGGCCAACCCCTACGGCGCAGCACTGGCGTGGCCCGACCCGTGGGTGCCCGCCGGCGAGCAGCCGCGCCACCGGCCGGGACGCAAGGCGGGGGCCCTGGTGGTGCTGGCCGACGGAGCGCCGGTGCTCTACGTGGAGCGCGGCGGGCGCACCACGCTGACGTTCACGGACGATGCGGCGGCCCTCGGCGCGGCCGCGGCGGCCCTGGCCGACGCGGTGCGCGCCGGGCGCACCGGCCGGCTGACCATCGACAAGGTGGACGGCGTGCCCGTGCTGGGCGCCGCGCTCCACGGCGGGCTCGGCGAGGCCCTCATGGCCGCCGGGTTCACGCCGACGCCGAGCGGCCTGCGGCTGCGGGCCGAGAGGTAGCGGTGCCCGAGGGCGACGTCCTGCGGCGCACCGCCGCCGCGCTCGACGAAGCGCTGGCGGGCCGGGCGCTGACCCGTGCCGAGCTGCGGTGGCCGTCGGCGGCCGGGGTCGACCTCGTCGGGCGGACCGTCCTGGGCACCCGCCCGTACGGCAAGCACCTGCTGACCCGGATCGAGGGCGGGCTCACCCTGCACACGCACCTGCGGATGGACGGCGAGTGGCGGGTCGAGCGCGACGACCCCGCCCGACCCGCCAGCGATCCGCGGGTGCGGGCGCTGCTCGGCACGCCCGAGCGCCTGGCGCTCGGGCGGCTGCTCGGGATGCTGGACGTGGTGCGCACCCGCGACGAGCACACCCTCGTCGGCCACCTGGGGCCGGACGTCCTCGACGACACCTTCGACGCGGACGGAGCGGCCACCGGGCTGCCACCTGGCGTCGCCGGCTCGGTGGGGATCGACGCACCGGACGGCTGGCCGGGCCGCGGAACCGCCGGCGCAGCGGGCCTCGACGAAGGACTGGCGCGCTTCGCCGCCCGCGGCTCGGAGCCGGTGGCGGAGGTGCTGCTGGACCAGCGGGTGGTGGCCGGCATCGGGACGATCTTCACGTCGGAGTCGTTGTTCGTCGTCCGAGCCTGGCCGTGGGGCCCGGCCGACGCCGTGCGCGACCCGGCCGCGCTGCTGCGGACCGCTCGGCGCCTCATGGCCGAGGCGGTGCACGCGGGCTACCCGAGGACGCGGGTGCACATGAAGGACGGCCGCCCGTGCGTGCGGTGCGGCACGCGCATCCGCAAACGGATGGCGCGCCGCCCGCCGAACGAGCGGCCGATCTGGTTCTGTCCCCGGTGCCAGGGCGCACCGGACTGAGTCAGCCGACGGGTGCGAGCTCCGCACGACTCCAGCCGTCGAGCGTCAGCTCCACCGGCACGGTGTCCGGGATGAGCACACCCTCGGCGACGGCGATGCGGTCGGCTGCCTCGCGCAGCACGATCGACATCGGCACGTCGAGCGCGTCACAGATGCTCCACAGGAGCTCGCTCGACGCCTCCTTCTGGCCGCGCTCCACCTCGGACAGGTAGCCGAGGGACACGCGGGCCGCGGTGGACACCTCGCGGAGGGTGCGCCCCTGCCGCTGCCGCGCATCGCGCAGCACATCACCGATGTGGTGCCGAAGAACCACCATGTGGGCTCCCCCCTTCGTGTCACGAACCTGCGCCGGCGGTGTCGCCGCGACGGCCGGACGGCCGTCCGCCGGACGCCTTCCACCGTAGCGTGCGCCTGTGACGTGCGCCGTCTCGCGCCGTCCCAGTGGCCGGTTGTTCATCACGGCCGATTCAACGCGGCGAGGTACCCGGCTGTTCCCCGACCGTCTCGAGAGCGAGATCGAGCAGCCGCAGAACGGTCGCCTCACGCACGGCACCGCGCTCTCCGGGAAACTGCCACGACGCGACGCGCCAGGTCAGCGGCGTGACGACGGCGACGTGGACCGAGCCCGGATCGCGGCCGTCCTGTGGTTCCGGCCCCGCGACGCCCGTGGTCGCGAGCCCGACGTCGGCGTGAAGCCTCGCGCGGACGCCCTCGGCCATCGCCCTGGCGACGTCCGGGTCGACGGCGCCCCGCTGCGCCAGCAGCTCGCCGCCGACCCCGAGCAGCGTCTCCTTGAGGTCGGTGGCGTAGGCGACCACCCCACCGCGCAGCACCCGGGAGGCACCCGGGACGTCGACCAGGCGGGCGCACACGGCCCCGCCCGTCAGCGACTCGGCCACCGCGAGGGTCCAGCCGCGCGCCTCGAGCGCGGCGAGGAGCCGGCCGGCCACCTGGGGCGCCATGTCAGCGCCCGGCAGCCCGGGCCTCGCGGCGCACCCGCAGGGCGGTGCGCACGTAGTCCAGGCCGGTGATGACCGTCAGCGCGACCGCGACTCCCATGGCCACCCACGCGAGCCAGGTCACCGCGGCGGGCAAGGTGCTGAGCGGCAGCAGGAAGAGGCCGATCGCGACCGTCTGCAGGAACGTCTTGGCCTTGCCGCCCTTGCTCGCCGGCAGCACCAGGTAGCGCAGCAGGAAGAGCCGCATCACGGTGATGCCGAGCTCGCGCGCCAGGATCACCGCCGTGACCCACCACCACAGCTCGCCCGCGATGGACAGGCAGATCAGCGCCGCTCCCATCAGCAGCTTGTCCGCGATGGGGTCCATCAGCTTGCCGAAGTCGGTGACGAGGTTGTTCCGCCGCGCCAGCCACCCGTCCACGCGGTCCGTGACCGCGGCGAGCACGAAGATCGCCACCGCGACCCAGCGGGCGGCCAGGCTGTCGCCCCCGTCCCAGAAGAAGGCGACCACGAACGCCGGCACGAGCAGGACGCGCAGCACCGTCATCGCGTTCGCCGGGTTCCAGACGGACGGTACGGATGCTGCCTCTGCCACGGGCACAGCCTAAGGGGACAGCGCCGGTCCCCTCCGGTGAGCGCGCACAAGACCTCCACCGCTCACTCCCCGCCGGTTCGCGGGACGAGCCGACCGACCCGATAGCCTTCGGCCCGTGAGGCATGCCCGGTCGACGCCGCGGCCTGTCCTCGCGACAGTAGCCGCGGCTTTCGTCGTCCTCGGGGCGGTGACGGCCGCGGCTACTGTCGCGGGACGGGCGAACCACGATGCTGCCCCGCCGCAGGAGCCGACGAGCGCCAGTGCGTCGCCGAGCCGGACGGCCTCCCCCACGCCGACGCCGAGCCCCACACCGGACCCGGACGCGGAGTTCACCATCGTGGCGGCCGGCGACGTGCTTCCCCACCTGGCGGTGAACGACTCCGCCCGGGTGTCCGGCGGCTACGACTACTCCCCGCTGCTCGCGCCGCTGGATCCGTGGGTCGCCGGCGCGGACCTCGCCCTGTGCCACCTGGAGATCCCGGTGGCACCGGCGGGGTCCGGGCCCAGCGGGTTCCCCGTGTTCGCGGCCCCTCCCGAGCTGGTGCGCGACCTGGCGGAGCAGGGGTGGGACGGCTGCTCCACCGCCTCGAACCACTCGGTGGACAAGGGCTTCAAGGGCGTCGCCGCCACGCTCGACGCGCTCGACGCCGCCGGGCTCGGCCATGTCGGCACCGCGCGCAGCGCCACGGAGCAGGCGCAGCCGCAGCTGTACACGCTGGAGCGAGCCGGCCAGACGATCACCGTGGCCCACATCTCGGCCTCGTACGGCACCAACGGCATGCCGGTCGACCGGGACAAGCCGTGGTCCGTCGACCTCATCGACGTTCCCGCGATGGTGGCGCAGGCGACCGCCGCCCGGGCCGCCGGCGCCGACCTGGTGGTCGCGTCGCTGCACTGCTGCACGGAGTACAAGACCGAGCCCACCGCCCAGCAGCAGCAGCTCGACCAGCAGCTGGCGGACTCCGGCGTCGTCGACCTCGTCATCGGCCACCATGCCCACGTGCCCCAGCCCGTGGCCAAGCTCGAGGGCGGGCCGCGCGGCGAGGGGATGTGGGTGGCCTACGGCCTCGGCAACTACATCTCCAACCAGCACGCTCAGTGCTGCACGGCCAACTCCACGTCCGGCATCCTCCTCACCGCCCACGTCAGCAGCGCGGGCGCGTTCGCGGCGGAAGGCCGAGAAGCCGGCCCGGTGCGCGTCACCGGGGTCGAGTGGACGCCGATCACCACCGACCGCACCGGCGGCCACGTGATCCACGCGCTGACCGAGATCGCGGGAGGCACCGCGACGCTCTCGGCGGGCGAGGTCGCCGATCGCATCGCGCGGGTCACGGCCGCGGCGGGCCCGCAGGCGCCCCAGCGCACCACGCCGGTCACGCCGACGGGCGACCGTCCGGTCGTCGTGCCACGGACTCCGTGAGCCGGGCGAGCCGCTCGACGAGGCTAGGCGGGCGGCGGCTGCGCGCCGCCGTAGAGCCAGCCCTGCCCGTACCGCCATCCGTTGGCCTGCAGAAACCGCGCCTGCTCGTCGTTCTCGATCCCCTCGGCGATCGTCACCATCGACAGCTCGCGGGCCAGCGCACCGAGCGCGCGCGCCACACGCCCCGCGGGCGGATCGGCCGGGATCCCCGCGGTGAACGACATGTCGAGCTTCACCCCTGAGACGGGCAGGTCGCGCAGGTAGGTCAGCGGCGACGCGCCGGTGCCGAAGTCGTCGAGCAGCACGGGCACGCCGGCGGCGGTCAGCTGGGTCAGCTCGTGGCGGATGCGGGTCCCGGAGGCGACGAGGGACGACTCGGTCAGCTCGACGACGAGCCGGCCGGCGGTCAACCGGTGCCGGGACAGCTCCGAGAGCACCGAGGACGCGAACGCCCCGTCCCCGAGCTGCTCCGCGGAGACGTTGACCGAGACCCACCGCCCGTCCGACCTGGTGCGCGCCAGGAAGTCCACCACGTGGGAGACGACCAGGCCACCGAGCCGGCCGAGCACGCCGGCCTCCTGGGCGTACGGCAGGAAGGCCTGCGGCAGCAGCAGGCCGCGTCGCGGGTGCTCCCAGCGCAGCAGCGCCTCGTAGCCGACCAACGAGTCGTCGGCCAGGTCGACGATCGGCTGGTAGTGGACCACGACCTGCCCGGAGTCGATCGCACCGGTCAGCTCGCGCAGCACCCCGGTGGCGGAGGTGGCGCCCATCGAGTGGTCGTAGATCTCGGTGCGGGAGCGGCCGCCGGCCTTGGCCCGGTAGAGGGCGGCGTCGGCCGCGGCGAGCAGCGCCGGAGCCCCGCCCTCGGCGAGGTCCGCGTCCACCGTCGCGATGCCGACGCGCGCCGCGACGCTCAACCTCCGGCGCGCGACGCGGACGGGCTCGCGCAGCCCGTGGTGCACGGCAGCGGCCACCTCGAACGCGGCCTTCGCGGCGTCGTCGTCCTGGACCACGACCACGAACTCGTCGCCGCCGAGCCGGGCCACCGTCCCCAGCCGCGCGGCAGCGGCGCGCAGCACCCCGGCGACGTGCACCAGCACGTCGTCGCCGGCCGCGTGGCCGTAACGGTCGTTGATCTCCTTGAACCCGTCGAGGTCGCAGGCCAGCACCGCGACGCGCTGCGTCGCTGCCGGCTGCTCGAGCACCGCCTGGAGCACCTCCTGGAGCAGGGAGCGGTTGGCCAGGCCGGTCAGCGGGTCGTGCATCGCCCGGTGCGTCAGCATCTCGGCCTTGAGCTTCGACTCGGTGGCGTCGCGCACCTGGACCACGAAGTGATCGGGCCGGCCGTCCGCGGCCCGCACCAGCGCGGCATCCATCACCACCCAGACCAGGTGCCCGTCCGCGCGGCGCAGCCGCTTCTCGAGCTGGAACCGGTGCTGGCCGCCACCGAGCAGGGTGTCGACGGCCAGGCGCTCGGCGTTGCGGTCCTCGGGCGCTGACAGCTCGGTGAGCGGGTACCCGCGCAGGGCGTCCGCCTGGGTTCCCAACAGGTCGGCGAGGGCGGTGTTCGCGTCGGTGATCGACCAGCTCAGGTCGGCCAGCGCCATGCCGATGGGCGCGTTCTCCATCGCGACGCGGAACTGCTGCTCGGACCGGGACAGCGCCTGCTCCACCTCACGGCGTCCCGTGACGTCCACGAGCGTCGTCAGCACGGCCGACGAGGCACCGTCCCCCTCGGGCACCAGGCGGCTGGCCACCTGCACGATGCGCACGCGGTGCGCCGGCCCGGTCCGGTCCACGACGCCGACGACGAGGGGCGCGTCCCCTGCGCCGGTCCGCATGCCCAGCACCGCCGTGGGGTTCATCGACAGGCCCTGCTCGTTGACGAGGACCAGCGGCAGGTCGCTCACGGTGCGCCCGACGGTCCGGGCGGCGTCGACCGCGAGGATGTGCGCGGCGCGCTCCGAGATGTCGAGCACCCGGCCGTCCAGCGACTGCACCAGCACGCCCTCGCGCGTCACCGCCTGGAGCACGTCGTAGCGGTGGCGCATCTGACGGAGGAGGGCGACCAGCGCCTCGGCCCGCCGCGTCTGCCGACGCTGGCGCCCCAGCAGCGCGAGGACCGTCACCAACGCCACGATCGCGATCAGCGCGATGGCGACCCACACGACGGAGGCCGGTGGTTCGATCCAGCTCACCGAGTGCCGCCGGCCCACCCGGCGTCGTCGTCCCCTTCGTCGTCCCAGCCCTCGTCGTCGTCGGCCGGCGGCTCACCGCGCAGCAGAGCGAGGGTCCCGGCGAGGTCGTCGGGCTTGACCAGCACCTCGCGGGCCTTGGACCCCTCGGAGGGGCCGACGATCTCCCTCGACTCGAGCAGGTCCATCAGGCGGCCGGCCTTCGCGAAACCGACGCGGAGCTTGCGCTGGAGCATCGACGTGGAGCCGAACTGGGTGGTGATCACCAGCTCGGCGGCCTGCAGCAGCAGGTCGAGGTCGTCGCCGATGTCGTCGTCCACCTGCTTCTTCGTCGCGGCGACGGCGACGTCCGCCCGGTAGACGGGCTTGAGCTGCTGCTTGACGTGCGCGACGACGGCGTGGATCTCGGACTCCGTGACCCACGCACCCTGCGTGCGCATCGGCTTGGCCGCCCCCATCGGCAGGAACAGGGCGTCACCCTGCCCGATGAGCTTCTCCGCTCCCGGCTGGTCCAGGACCACGCGCGAGTCCGTCAGCGACGAGGTGGCGAACGCGAGCCGGGAGGGGATGTTCGCCTTGATCACGCCGGTGACCACGTCGACCGACGGACGCTGCGTCGCCAGCACCAGGTGGATGCCCGCGGCGCGGGCCAGCTGGGTGATGCGCTGGATGGAACCCTCGACGTCGCGCGGGGCCACCATCATGAGGTCGGCCAGCTCGTCGACGATCACCAGGAGGTACGGGTAGGGCGCGATCTTGCGCTCGGAGCCGGGCAGCGGCTTGACCTTGCCGGCCCGCACGGCGGCGTTGAAGTCGTCGACGTGCTTGAAGCCGAAGTTGGCGAGGTCGTCGTACCGCGACTCCATCTCCCGCACCACCCACTCGAGAGCCTCGGCGGCCTTCTTCGGGTTGGTGATGATCGGAGTGATCAGGTGCGGGATGCCCTCGTAGACCGTCAGCTCCACGCGCTTGGGGTCGACGAGGATCATCCGCACGTCGTCGGGCGTGGAGCGCATCAGCAGCGAGACGATCATCGAGTTGATGAAGCTCGACTTGCCGGACCCGGTGGCACCGGCCACCAGCAGGTGCGGCATCTTCGCCAGGTTGGCCACCACGTAGCCGCCCTCGACGTCCTTGCCGACGCCGCAGATCAGAGGGTGCTCGGAGCGCTTGGCAGCGGCCGAACGCAGCACGTCGCCCAGCGCGACCGTCTCGCGGTCGGTGTTCGGGATCTCGATGCCGATCGCGGACTTGCCCGGGATCGGCGAGAGGATCCGCACGTCGGCGCTGGCGACGGCGTAGGCGATGTTCCGGGACAGCGCCGTCACCCGCTCGACCTTGACGGCCGGGCCCAGCTCCACCTCGTAGCGGGTGACCGTCGGGCCGCGCGTGAAGCCGGTGACCTGCGCGTCGATCTCGAACTGCTCCAGCACCTGGGTGAGTGCCTCGACCACGCGGTCGTTCGCGGCCGAGCGCACCTTGTGAGGGGCGCCCTTGGCGAGCACGTCCTCGTTCGGGAGCAGGTACACCACGTCGCCGCCGAGCATGGGCTGCTCGCCTCGGGGCACCGCGCGCGTCGGGGGCGCGGCGAGCTCGGAGATCGCCTCGGTCGGGGCCGTCGGGGCCGCGCGCGTGGCCGCGAGCGTCTCGACGTCGCCGGTGTCCGGCGCGAGATCGCCGTCCACGGTGATCACGGCGGCGCGGCGGAAGGCCTCGTCGGCGTCGTACCCCTCCAGCGCGTCCTCGTCGACCGCGACCTCGTCGGACCGGCGGCGCAGCCGCGACATCAGGCCGCGCTTGGGCGCCGGGGGCTCCGGGGCCGCGCTGTGGCCGTGGTTGATCACCAGCGGCGCGTCCTCGTCGTCCTCGCCGCGGGACCCGCCGAGCCGCTCCCAGCCACGCCGCAGCCGGGGCACGATCTGGTTCACGGGCGTCGCGGTGACCACGAGCACGCCGAAGAACGCCAGCAGCACCAGGAGGATCACCGCGACCGCGGGCGCCAGCGCGTTCGCCAGCGGGGAGCCGACGACGAAGCCGACCAGGCCGCCGGCACCGCGCAGGCCGGCCCAGTCGTCGGTCGAGGGCAGGTGTCCGGCGACCTCGAGGATGCCGCAGGCGGCGACGACGAGCGCCGAGATCCCGATGCCGATGCGGGAGCTGGTCCGCGACTCGTCCGGGTGGCGCATCAACCGCACCGCAGCCCAGAGCAGGGCGAGGGGGACGACGAGCCCCACGCGGCCCACGAGTCCGGCCACGGCGTTGTGGATCACGTCTCCTGCCGTGCCGGACAGCCCGAACCACTCCCGGGCCGCGATCACCACGGCCAGCGCGAGCAGGAAGAACGCCCACCCGTCGCGGCGGTGCGCCGGGTCGAGGTCGCGCGCACCCTGGCCGACGC
>JAEXPS010000106.1 GCA_023438885.1 Actinomycetes bacterium | reverse complement strand
GTGCCCCCGTGGGGACACCGGCCGCCGTCGTGCGTCCGTGGGACGTCGGTGCTCAGGCCATGCCGTGCTTGGCGCGAGCCTCCAGCTCCTGCTTGCGGAACAGGTTGAACCGGGGCAGGAACTTGTCCCAGTCGATGGCGTGCGCGTCGATCTCGGGGCCGTCGATGCAGGCGTGCTTGCGCACCAGCGTGCCGTCCACCGTCACGGGGACCATGCACGCGCCGCACATGCCCGTCGCGTCCACCATGATCGAGTTGAGGCTGGCGACGGTCGCGACGCCGAACGGGCGGGTCAGGTCGCTCACGGCGCGCATCATCATCGGCGGGCCGATCGCGATCACCTCGGCGACCGTGCGGCCCTCCCCGCGCGCGTTCGCCTCGAGCATCTCCAGCAGGGGCGCCGTGACGAAGCCGTGGACCCCGAACGACCCGTCGTTCGTCGCGTACACCACGTCGAGCTGGTCACCGTACTCCGCCTGGAGCAGCCCGACACGCTCGTCGGGGCCGTCCCAGAACATCAGGTCCTTCGTCCGGAACCCGGAGATCAGGGTGACGTGGTTCCCGAGGCGCAGGTGCTCCCGCATGATCGGGTGCACCGGCGGGAGACCGAGACCACCCGCGGTGAAGACCACCGTCGTGCCGGGCTCGTAGCGGTGCAGCCGGCTCGGCTGGCCGAGCGGGCCGGCGATGCCGGTGAACGCGTCGCCGACGGCCATCGCGTTGATCTCGTTGCTGCTCACGCCGACGCCCTGGATGACGAGGGTGACGGTGCCCGCCTTCTCGTCCCAGTCGGCCAGCGTGAGCGGGATCAGCTCGCCGTCGGGCCTGGGCAGCACCCGGACGAACTGGCCCGCCTGGGCGGACCGGGCGATCACCGGCGCGTAGACGGTGACCTCCTCGATCCCGTCGGACAGGTGCGCCTTGCCGACGATCATCGCGTCGGCCGCCCCGAGCTCGGTGTACGCCTTCGCGCTCGCCACCATGGCCGGGATCACCTCGGCGGGCACGTCGATCGAGCCGAGGATCTCCCGCGCGGCCGACTGCCCGTCACCCGCCGCCATGATCGCGGTGGAGCCGCCCCGCGCCGCGTCGCCGCCGGTGTAGATGCCCTGCAGCGTGGTCTCCTGGGACCCCTCGTGGTCGAGGTTGATGGTGCCCCACCTGGAGACCTCGAGGCGCGGCTCGGAGTCCTTGATGATCGGGTTCGCGTCGTTGCCCAGCGCCATGATGACGAGGTCGGCCCGCACGGTCTCGGTGCGGCCCGTCTTCACGGGGCGGCGGCGACCGGACTCGTCCGGCTCCCCCAGCTCCATGATGTCGACGGTCGCCGCCTTGACGAAGCCCGACTCGTCGCCGAGGAACTCCGACGGCGCGGCGAGCACCTTCAGCGCGACACCCTCCTCGAGCGCGTGCTCGAGCTCCTCGACACGCGCCGGCATCTCGCTCTGCGTGCGGCGGTAGACGATCGTCACGTTGCCGCCCAGGCGCTTGGCGGTCCGGCACGCGTCCATCGCGGTGTTGCCACCGCCGATGACGATGACGTCCTTGCCGCGGACCTCGGGCAGCGGGGTCTCGTAGTCCTCCCGCAGCGCCTGCATGAGGTTGACGCGGGTGAGGAACTCGTTCGCCGACATGACGTTGAGCAGGTGCTCCCCCGGCACGTTCATGAACCGTGGGAGGCCGGCGCCCGTGCCGACGAAGATCTTCCAGAACCCCGCGTCGCGCAGGTCCTGCAGCGTCGCCGTCTTGCCGACCACGAAGTTGCGGACGAACTTGCCGCCGAGCAGCTCGATCTTCTCCACGACGTCGTCGATGAGGGAGTTCGGCAGCCGGAACTCGGGGATCCCGTAGCGCAGGACGCCGCCGAGGGCGTGGAACGCCTCGAAGACCGTGACCGGGAAGCCCTCGGCCGCGAGCAGGTAGGCGTTGATGAGGCCGGACGGGCCGGAGCCCACGATCGCGACGGGCGGCTTCGCCGCCGCCTGCCACGGGTCCGTGCGGCCGGCGAACCGGACGGCGTTGCTCCCGGGGTGGACGAGCATCTCGCGCTGCGGCAGGAACCACTCGACCTGCCCGATCGACATCGGGGTCTTGTGCAGGCACACGCCCTGGCACTGGAGCTCCTGCGGGCAGACGCGGCCGGTGACGTCCGGCAGCGGGTTGCACGACTCGAGCAGCTCGAGGGCGTCCTCGAACCGGCCCTGACCGACCAGCTCGAAGATCTGCGGGATGTGGATCTTGACCGGGCAGCCGCCCTTGGGCGCCTTGTGCGCGGCGAGGAACTCACCCAGCTCGCAGGGCTTCTCGGCGCACTGCTTGTCGCGCAGCGCCTCGAGCCAGACGAGCATGTCGACGTCGCGCGCGGTGAAGCCGAGGTTCATGTAGCCCAGGTAGCCCTGGTTGACGAGGTCGAAGTCCGCCCACCGCTCCTCCGGCTCACGGATGTACGGCGGGATGGAGCTCTGCGCCGGCCAGTCCACCGAGTAGCCCGCGAACATCGGGTACCGGTCGGACAGGTGGGCGTCGATCGCCCGGACGAACATGCGCTTCTTGCCCAGCGGCAGGTTCCACACGAACCGCATGAGCGTCTTGCTCACGTCGTCGTCGCGGAGCATCAGGTCCCAGAGCCGCTCGGTGAACTCCTTGCTCAGCTCGGGCTGGCCGAACTCCCAGGCCACGGCCGCCATGCCGTCCGCGATGAACATCTCGCGGAAGGCTCGGGGGTCGGCGATCAGCCGGCGCTTGAGGAGGTCGAGCTGGGTGTGGAACGCCTCCACGTCCTCGGTCGCCTCGAGCGCGGCCACCTCCGACGCCGTCGCGTCGAGCGCCTCCTGGGCGTGGACGTAGCGGCGCACCGGGTCGCCGGCGGCCTGGCCGTCGGCGCGGGGCGGGGTGATGGTGCTCACTTGATGATCTCCGCGTCGCAGGTGGCCTTGACCCGGTCGATGCGCTTGGCCAGCTCGGGGGTGATCTCCACCCCGTCGAAGCAGCCCGGGATCATGCGGGCCACCACCTTCGCCTGGCCGTCCACGACGATCGTGGTCTTCTCGAAGAACTGGGGCAGGTCCTGGTAGCAGGTGCCGCAGTCGTTGCAGAGTGCCTCGTCGGCCGGGTCGAGCCGGATCGGCAGCTCCAGGACCGCCGTGGCCGTGGCCGCCGGCGCCGCCGCCGGAGCCGTGGGGGCGCCGGCGGGCAGACCGCCGAACCCACCCCCGAGGCCCGCGAGCCCGGCCGGGGCCTTGCTCGAGGACGCCAGGTCGGCCATCGCCCGGGCGATGTCGTCGATCGACGTCTCGCGCGCCGCCGCCGCCTCCTCGTACCGCGCCTTGAGCGCCTCGACCTCGGCCTTGTGCGCCGCGGACAGACGGGCGTGGTCGATGCCGGCGAGGGCCTGGAGCGTGCGCCAGTACGCGGCGCGCTCCTCGACGAGGGCGACGATCGACGCCGAGCACGCGAGCCGGACGAGCCGGCGTGCGTCGTCGGTGGCGTACACGAACGGCGTCCTGCCCACCCGGGCCGCGGCGTCCAGCTCGACGTACTCCGCGATCGGGACCGCACCCTCGGCGTCGGGCGCGAGCCTGGAGAACTGCTTCTTGAAGCGGGTCTCCCCGAGCGCGAACTCGGCGGGCGTGAGCGGCGTCGTCAGGAGCTGCACCTGACCGTCGGCGTCCACGTGCTGCAGCGTGCTGGTCGTCCACGGCTTGTCGACGTCCGGGTTGCCGTCGAGCGAGAAGCGCTCGGCGAGCGTGCGGCCCCGGAGCGGGTCGTGCACGAACAGCGGGCTGACCCGGCTCTCCACGGCGAGCCGGGAGCGCTTGTTCGACAGGTCCTCCGGGATGCCGTTCTCGGTGCCGCACGGGGTGTAGACGTCCATGAGGGCGGCGCCACCCGTGTAGCCGAGCATCTCGACGGTGTTCTTCAGGAAGTGCCCGTGCAGCGCGGTCGCCGTCACACAGGCGTACACGCCCGGGTGGAACGCGGCGAGCAGGCCGAGCTCCTTGCGGGCCTCCTGCTTGCCGTCGTGGGCCTTGCCGAAGCGGGCGAGGTCGGCGTCCTGGCCGACGAAGCTCGCGGTCGACGCCTGGCCGCCCGTGTTCGAGTACGCGCCGGTGTTGAGCACGAGCATCTTGACCGGGGTGCCGCTGGCGAGGATGCGCGACATGGCACCGAAGCCGATGTCGTAGCTCGCCCCGTCGCCGCCGATGGTCAGGAAGGCCGGCAGGAGCGCCATCTCCTCCTCGGTGAAGCCGCGCCAGTCGAGCATCCGCAGCGCCTTGTCGTGCGCGGCCGGCTCGTAGGAGTCGGCCAGCTCGAGCTGCGCGGTCCGCATCGCGCGGACCTCGCGGGCGAGCTTGGCCGAGATGCCCTCGAAGAGACCCTTCGCGAGCGGCTGCGCGTCCTGGAAGAGGCTGTTGACCCACGGGTCGAGGTACGGCGTGAACGGGACGGTCGATGCGTAGACGCTCGAGCAGCCCGTCGAGTTCGCGATGACCGTCGGCGCGGGGCCGTTGCCGGTCGGCCCACCCTCGTACAGGTACAGCGCCTGCTCGAGCTCCGCGACCGCGCCCTCGATGCGGGCCCGGCGCGTCGGGTCGTCCACCGTCGCCAGCTTGTCGGTGAGCTGCGCCAGCACGGTGTCCAGCTCGCGCATGTGCTCCCGGCGCCGCTCGGCCGCCAGCGCACGGCTGGTCGACGTCACCAGGCGGATCGCGGTGACCTCGCCGCAGCCGCGGCACGCACCGTGGCCACCGGTGGTCGCGTAGTAGTTGGCGTGGTCGAGCATGAGCCGCTTGACGTCGCCGCCGGTGGTGGCGTCGTCGACGAACCGGCGCGGCGTGTTCGGCAGCTTCGTCATGATCTCGAAGCGGTCCTCGAGCATGGCGAGCAGGTCGGCGTCCTGGTCGGCCGCGGTGAGCGCGCCCGGGCCGCAGACGTCGACGCACTGGAGGCAGCCCGTGCACTTCCACGGGTCGACGGTGGCGGAGAAGAGCCCGCCCGAGCCCGGCGCCGCGCTCTCCATCGCGTCGAAGTACGGGCGCGTGCGGGCCACCGGGAACGCGGCCAGCGCGGTGACGACCTTCTCCACGTTGCGCGACAGCGTGCGCTGGTCCGGGTCGAGGACGGCCGCCGCCTCGGCGACGACGTCCGCGAACACGCGGTCCGTCTTGTCGGCGCGGTAGATCGCGCGGATCCGCTCGGCCCACGGGTACACCTGGCCCCGCAGCGCGTCCCGCTGGGCGTCCGTCGCCTCGATCTCGCCGATGGCGACGAGGAGCAGGTCGTGGATCTCGTGCACCGTGTTCGGGATGGCGACGTCGGGGCAGACGATCCCGCACTCGAGACAGCCCGTGCACGCGGTCGGGTCGAACACGGGGACCTCGCGACGGAAGATGCCCTTGTCCTTGCCCGCGCCGGTGCCGCCCGGCATGAACAGGCCGGTGCCCGGGTAGACCGGGGACTCGCTGATGGTGCCGTCCCGGAACGGCCGTGCGATCAGGTCCTCGTAGTAGGCGGGGTCGAAGAGACCGCTCGTGCGCGTGGCGTCCACGTTGCACATGGCGGCGGACAGCGCGGCGGTGCGCACGACCTTGCCGTTGGGCTCGGCGTCGATCGCGACGAACTCCGGGGCGTCGTAGTCCACCGCGTGGGTCGCCTCGATCCCGTCGCGGATGACGGCCATGTTGGCCTCGACGACGGCCTCGCCCTTCGTGCCGAACTTCTTGCTGATCTGCGCGCGGACCTTCTCCTGCAGCGCCTCCCGGGCGGCCCCGCTGGTGACCAGGCCGCCGTGCCCGGCGACCGCGCCGATGAACGCGATGCCCATCATGCGGGTCTCGAGCTGCGGCGTCGGCGCGTGCTTCTTGGCGACCGCGAACGCGTCGAGGACGAGGAACTTGATCTTCCGCTCGCGGATCGTGCGCCGGGCGTACGAGGGCAGCTGGCGCCACACGTCCTCGGCCGGCAGGTCGCTCTGCTGGATGAAGGTGCCGCCCTCCACGAGGCCCTTGAGCGGGTTGGTGTGGATGAACGCCTTGTGGTCGGGCGAGACGACGACCTCGACGTCCTCGAGCTCGGCGTTGGTCTGCAGGACCGTCTCGGGGCTCAGCGTGATGTAGTAGTTCGTCGCGGCGCCGGACTTCTCGGACCCGTACTTCGGGGCCGACTTGCTGTGCATGCCCAGGACGCCGGCGAGGATGTCGGTGAGCAGCTTGCCGGTCGCCACGGTGCCGTAGCCGCCGACCGAGTGGAACCGGATGCGCAGGGCTCCGTCCGGCAGGAGGCGGGGGTTCGGCTCGGTCACGAGCGCCATGCCGGCCGTCTCGGGGTAGGCCGCCCGCAGGCGCGCCTCCCGCTCGGCCACCTCCGGCGCGGGGTCGGCCGAGAAGAACTGCGAACCGATGTAGAACAGGGACCCGGTCGCCTGCTCGTCCGCCAGGCGGCGGAAGGCGGCCACCAGGTGGCGGGCCTGCACGTCGTGGCCGCCGAGGCCGAAGATCGCCGTGCTGAGGCGCGGCTGGGTCGCCAGGGCGGGGATGCCGTCGAACTGCGGGGCGTCGGCGTTGGCGCGGGCCTTGAACAGCGCCTGCGTGACGAGCCGGGTCAGCGCTGTGTCGTCGCTGCGCTCGAGGACGGCGACGGCCTTGGCGCCGGCGACGGCGGCGACCAGCTCGGCCTCCGGGAACGGCTGGAGCTGCTTGACCGAGACCACGCCGACCTTGAGCCCCTGCGCGCGCAGGTACGGAAGGACCGCGCGCACGTCGTCGGTGATCGACCCGAGGCCGACCATGACGTAGTCCGCGTCCTCGCAGTCGTAGGACATCACGGGGGCGTACGCGCGCCCGGAGAGCTCGGCGTACTCGGCCCTGGCCTGCCGGACGAGGTCCGGCACGGCCGTCGCGAAGTGGGTGCGGTGGTCGACGGCGCCCGCCTGGAAGTCGGGCTGGTTCTGCACCGGGCCCGTGACGCCGGGGTTGTGCGGGTCGACGAGCGCGGGCACCAGCTGCCGGGTGCCCTTCTCCCACGCGCCGAGCCACTGACGGCGCCACTGCGCCGCGAGCTCCTCGGGTACCCAGACCAGCGTGTCGGCGACGAGGTCGCCCGCGTTGTCCTTCTCGATCTTCTCAGCGTCGGCCTCGAGGTGGGCGCGCAGGGCCGCGAGGTCGGCGGGCTGGAAGTCGGCCGTGTGCCGGTCGAGGTAGGCGTTCAGCTGGAAGACCCGCCCCTTGGCGCCGAACAGCATCTCCTGAGCGACGGTCGGGCACGGGATCCGGCCGGCGGGGTCGCCGAGGAACTCGCGCAGCAGCCCGGGCTCGGGCAGCAGGGCCTCGCTCATCACGTGGCTCGTGGCGAAGCCGTCCATCACGTTGGCGACGGGGATCAGCGACAGAGCGGACGCCCGGTAGGAGATCGCGGCGAGGTCCGCCGCCTCCTGCGGGTTGGAGCCGAACAGGATGGTGTACCCCGTCGGCAGCAGCGCGTAGACGTCGTCGTGGCCGGCCATCACGTTCAACGAGTGCTTGGACACCACGCGCGCCGCGACCTGCAGCACGAAGCCGCCGATCTTCTTGCCCACCGTGACGTAGTGGGACTCGAGCGCGTAGAGGATGCCCTGGCTCGACGAGGCGTTCGAGACGTAGTGCCCGCCCGTCAGCGCCGCTCCTAGCGCGCCCGACTGCGCCGAGTGCTCGCCCTCGGTCTCGAAGAAGAACGGGTGGGTGCCCCACACGTTGGAGCCGCCCTCCGCCCGCGAGGCCTCGAAGAGCTCGGCGATCTCCGTCGAGGGGGTGATCGGATAACCGATGACGCCCCCGCAGACGTGGCGCATCACGTGCGCGACCGCCCCGTTGCCGTTGATGACGTCGGGGATGCCCGGGAACTGCGGTTGCTGAGTCGTCACGATGCCCGTCCGTGCCTTCGTAGGGTGCGCAGGGTGTGCGAGGTGGCAGCGGACGGGGGCGTCGTCGCCCAGCGGACTCCGCCGTCGGCGGCGGTGCGTCCGGCTGACCTGCGACTACGGCCCTGCGTCATTGCGGAGCCTCACAGTCCGGTGGGGACCTTTTCAGCGTAGGTCGCGGTCATCGGATGATCTGGGACCGAGGGCCCGGGCCCACCCGGACCC
>JAEXPS010000101.1 GCA_023438885.1 Actinomycetes bacterium | reverse complement strand
CCCCGCGGCGAAGCCGGCGGCGCGCGCCGCCTCGCGGTCGGTGCCGACCGGCAGCACGTCGGCGGGGCCGCGGGCCGAGCCGGCTGCGGGGTTCGCCAGGGCTGGGAAGACGGCCCGGACCACGTCGGCGTCAGGCAACGTACTCGTCCTCCCCCTCGCGGCGGATCGTGATCTGGCCGCTCTCCTCGAGGCGGCGGATCACCTGGACGATCGACGCGCGGGCGTCCTCGACCTGCGACAGCCGCACGGGACCCAGCAGGTCGATCTCCTCCTGGAGGTTCTCCCGCGCACGCTCGGAGACGTTGCGCATCACGACCTCGCGCACCGCCTCCGCCGAGCCCTTGAGGGCGAGGGCCAGGGTCGCCGTCTCCACCTGACGCAGCACCAGCTGCATGGCGCGGTCCTCGAGGAGCACCACGTCGGCGAAGACGAACATGCGGCTGCGCACCTCTTCGGCGAGCTGCTCGTCCCGGTCGGCGAGGCCCTCGAGGATCGACTTCTCGGTGGCGGGGTCCGCCCGGTTGATGATCTCCACCAGCGGCTGCACGCCGCCGACGGCCGCCAGCTCGTGCGGCGCGAGTACCGCTGACGCCTTCCGCTGGAGGGTCTCGGCGACCACCTGCACCAGGTCCGGGGACGCCCGCTCCATCAAGGCGATGCGGTGGGCGATGTCGGCCTGGTCGGTCGGCGGAAGGCCGGCGAGCACCATCGACGCGTGCTCGGGCCGCAGGTGTGCCAGCACGAGGGCGACGGTCTGCGGGTGCTCGCCCGAGAGGAGCGAGACCACCTGGCGGGCGTCCACCTGCTGGAGGAACTCGAACGGCTGCCCTGCCAGCGACGACCGGAGGCGCTCCATCATCGCGGCCGCCTGCTCCGGCCCGAGCGACGCCTCGAGCAGCCGCTGGGCGAGCATCGCGCCGCCGCCGACTCCCGAGCCGAGCGTGACGATCGACCAGAACTCGTCGAGCACGTCGTTCGCCAGCTGCTGGTCGACGTGCTCCATCCGCAGGATCTCCGCCGTCAGCTCCTCGATCTCGTTCTCGGCCAGCTGGGCCAGCACGCGAGCGGCGCGGTCACGGCCGAGCTGCAGCAGCAGCAGGGCCGCCTTCTGCGTGCCGGTCAGGGTGGCGGTCATCGACGCGACCGCCCGGAGGGCGCCGAGAGCCAACCGCGCAGCAGCTCGGCGATCTCGGCCGGCTGCTCGTCCGCCAACGCCTCGACCTCCAGCCTGCGGGTGAGGTACGGGTTCGGCGGCGCGGTGGGCACCGGGGGCAGCTCGGGCAGGGCGTCGACACCGTCGAGAAGGGCGGTGCTCCCCGGCGGGGTGGTCGCAACCTCGAGCGCGCCCAGGTCGATGGCCTCGCGGCGCAGCCGCCGCGACCGCCGACCGGCGAGCGTCAGCAGCACCAGGAGTGCGACGAGCGCCACACCGGCGATCGCCGCCTTGGTGATGAGCGACTCGCGCTCGTCCGCCGCCCGCTCCTCGTCCGCCTGGGCGAGAGCGTCCTGCGCAGCCTCCTGCCGGGTGGTGTCGAACGCCATCTTCTGCACCGAGAGCGTGTCGCCACGGGCGGCGTCGATGCCGGCCGCAGCCGAGATCGCCGCGGTCAGAGCCGCCATGTCCAGCTCGCCGGCAGCTGCCTCGTCGACCGCGACCGACACCGACTGGCGCTCGACGCCGCCGGGGCCGCGGGTGACCACCTCCGTCGCCTTGTTGACGGGGTTGGTCACGTCCGTGCTCGTCGACGAGTACTCGCCGCCGGAGCCGGCCTGTCCGGACGGCACGGCGATGTTGTCGGGCCCGAGCACGCCGGTGGCGCCCGCCCCCGCCCCCGTGCCCGTGTACTCCTCGGTCGTGGTCGACGAGGCGAAGGGCGGGGTGTCCGGCGTCGCCGAGTACTCCTCGGTGGTGCGCTGGCTGGTGTCGAGGTCGAGCTCCGCGGTGACCGTCACGGCGGACTTGCCGGGGCCGACGAGCGGATCGAGCAGGTTCTGCACGGCCTGCCGGACGCGGGCCTCGTAGTCGCCGGCCTGCGCCAGGCCGCCGCCGGTCTGGCCGGTCCCGACGGCGGACAGCACCTCGCCGGACGCGTCGATCACCGCGACGTCGGTGGGCGCCATGTCGGAGATGCCGGCGGACACGAGGTGGACGATCGCCTCGACCTGATCGGTCGACAGTCGCATCCCGGGCCGCGTGCGCACGAACACCGAGGCGGTCGGATCGGACTGCTGCGAGACGAAGACGCTGTCGTCGGGCAGCGCCAGGCGAACCGTCGCCGCCTCGATCCCGTCGATCGCTGCGACGGTCCTGGCCAGCTCGCCCTCGGTGGCGCGCTGGTAGGCGGTCTGCTGCTGGAAGTCGGACGCCGTGACCGGCAGGCTGTCGAGCAGCGAGTACCCGGAGCCGTCGGCCTCCGCGGGCAGCCCGGCGGCCGCCATCGCGATGCGCTGGGCGTAGAGGTCGGAGCGCGGCACCAGGACGGTCGAGCCGCCGTCCGCCAGCTCGTAGGCGACGCCGTCGGCCGTCAGCTTGTCGACGATCGCGCTGGCGTCGGTGCCGGACAGGCCGCCGAACAGGGGACTCATGGTGGGCTTGGTCAGCCAGCCGCCCACGCCGACGGCCGCGATCAGCAGCGCCACGGCCGCGAGCACGGCGAACGTGCGCTGGGCGAGAGTGAACCCCCGGACCGCCACGTTCAGGCGGTCGAGCACGGAGCGGATCGGGGCGGGCATCAGGCCGGCATCCGCATGATCTCGTTGAACGCCTCGACGCACCGGTTGCGCACCGCCGCGGTCAGCTCGATGGCGAGCGACGCCTGGGAGGCGGCGATCGTGTAGTCGTGAACGTCGTCGAGCTGCCCGGTGACGGCCTGGACGGCGAGGTCGCTCGCGGTGGCCTGGAGCTCCTGGAGCTTGTCGATCCCGCCGAGAACGTCGGCGAAGCCGGCGCCGGACGAGCCGCCGGCCGCAGTCGCCGTCACGGTCGAGGGAGGCGGCGTGATGGCGCCGACGGCGGTGACGGAGGAGATGCTCATCACTGCCGCCCGATCGCGAGCGCTGCCTGGTAGGCCTCCTTGGCCCGGTCGACCACGGCGGCGTTCGCCTGGTATCCGCGCTGGGCCATGATCAGCTGCGTCATCTGGCTGGCCGTGTCGATGTCGGGATACCGCACGTAGCCGTCCTCGTCGGCGAGGGGGTTGTCCGGCTCGTACACGAGGCGGCCGTCGGTGTCCCCGGACAGGACGGCACCCACCACCTGCACGCCGCCGCCGGACATCTCGCGCACCTGGACGTAGCGCGCCTGGAACGCGTCCTCGGCCGTGCTGCGGGCGGTGTTGACGTTCGACAGGTTGTCGCTGACGGCGTCCAGCCACTTGCGGTGCACGGTCAGCCCGGTGCTCGCGACCCCGATCGCGCCGAAGATCGTCATCGGATGGCCGCCCGGATCGAGGCGAACGTCCCGGACACGGCCTGCGTCGCCAGCTGGTAGCGCAAGTTGGTGTCGACGTTCAGCAGAGTCTCGGTGTC
Source organism: Actinomycetes bacterium (assembly GCA_023438885.1). Taxonomy (GTDB): domain Bacteria; phylum Actinomycetota; class Actinomycetes; order Actinomycetales; family Cellulomonadaceae; genus Cellulomonas. Next base: position 12,119 of record JAEXPS010000101.1, on the reverse strand, counting down.
GAGGTTGACGTTGTTGCCGTCGTCGCGTGTCGGCTCGAGCGAGCGCGCGACCGTCGCGGCAGCCGCACCGCTGCCGTCGGCGACCGCCTGACTGAGGGCCGCCTCGAACGCCACGCGCTTTGCCTGGTAGCCGGGCGTCTGGAGGTTCGCCACGTTGTCGGCGATCGCTCGCTGGCGTCGGGCCAGGCCATCCAGGGCGCTGTGCAGCGCCACCATGCTCACGGAGTCGAACACACCCACGACAGCCCCTAGCGACGTGCGAGCGGCGGCCGATCCGTGGCCTGGAGGTGAGCGATCCCTGCTCGTGCCCCCCATCGACGGGCCTGCGACGTTCCTGAGCGGTCGCCCGCGCCGTCACCCGAGCGGAGTATCAGCCGTCGACGTCGAGGTAGACCGGGGGGTGCTCGGTGGGTGGCGTCAGCGCCTCGTGGATGCGCAGCTGGCGCCGGCTGCGCACGGCCGCGAGCCCGAGCGCGTGGGCGGTGGCCAGCTGCCGCTCGAGGAGAGCGCGAGCGCGGGCCTCGAGCGACGCGGGCAGCGGGCCGAGGCCCGCCGGCGCCACCCACGGCCCCGTCGCCACCGAGACGTCCCGATGGGCCTGGCCGAGCATCCGCTCGGCCTGCGCGACGTCGAGCTCGAGGTCGTCGAGCGCGGCCGCCCAAGCACGGCCCCATCCCTCCCGCGGCGAGCCCGCCTCGCCCGACGCGTCCACGGCGGCCTCAGCCCACACCGAGCACGCCGGCGGCCAGGGGTGCGCCGGCCGGGGCCGGCGGCGGTCCACCGAGCGCCGCGGCGGCCTCGTGCCAGGCCACCACGAGCGGCTCGAGGAGCAACCGGCAGCCCGCCACGCGGGACTCGTCGGCGTGTAGCAGCTCCGTGAGGACGAAGCCGTAGATCGACATCAGGTGGTCGGCCCCGTCCCAGGCGTCGACGTCGAGCGTGGCCATCAGCTCCGACACCACGTCCTGGGCGTGGTCGACGAACGGCGCGGCGTCGTCGCCCGCGGCGAACGCGCCGGCGGCCCGGTCGAGGTCCAGCAGCAGGCGGTCGTACAGCATCGTCAGCAGCCGGGCGGGGCTGGCCGTCGCGACCGAATCGGCGACGTAACGGGAGCGGGCGTCGTACATGGCGGTGGCCTCCAGCGGTCAGGAGCTCGACGACGACGACAGGGTGGCCAGCTGCGAGGCCAGCCACGACGACTGCGACTGCAGGGTGGACAGCGTCACCTCCAGCGCGGAGTACGTCGCCTGGAGGCCCTCCCGACGCAGGGCGAGGCGCCGGTCCCAGTCCTCGATCCGCTCGCCGAGGTCCGACACCTGGTCCTTCTGCGCGGTGATGCTGCGGGTGAGGGTGCCCTCGTAGGGGTCGGACGTCGCGTCGGCGACGTCCGCCACCCGCTGCGCCACCGCGGAGACCACGGCCTGGACCTTGGCCGGATCGGCGGCGAGGGCGGCCGTGAAGGTGTCCTCGTCGTACGTGAAGGTGCCGTCCTTGCCGATGACGATGCCGACGCTGGCCGGCGAGACGAGCTGCCCCTCGTACCGCACGCCGTAGGACCCCGCCTCGGCCACCGCGGACTGGAGCTCCCGGATGCCGGTCGCGGCCGACAGCACGCCGCCCGTCACGACGGTGCGCCCGTCGGCGTCGGTGGTCGTCGTCGCCGCGGTCTGGCCGGCGATCTCGGACAGGACGAGGTTGATCTGGCCGACGAGGTCGGACGCGAGCTTGCCGAGCGCCGCCTCGTCACGGGTGAACGTCAGCGTGACGGGGGCCGCCTCGACGGCCGCGACCGTGAACGAGACACCGTCGAGCACCTCGGTGAAGGTGTTGCTCGACGAGGTGAACGTCTGCTGCGCGGCGGTGCCGGGCCACAGGGTGATCCGCGCGTCCTGGGCAGGCCGCACCGCCACGAGGTCGAGCACGTCCGCCGTGCCGGCCGCGACGTCCTCGGCGGTCCCGGCGTGGAGTGCGAAGCCCCCGGCGGCGCCGCTCTGCTTCGCGGTCAGCTGCAGGCGGTAGCCGTCCCCGACGGCGACGGCGACCGCCGAGACGCCCGCGTCCGAGGCCGTGATGGCGCGGGCCAGGTCGGCGGGGGTCTGCTCGGTGACGTCGAACTGCGTGCGGTGCACCGTCCCGTCGGCGTCCGTGCGGACGAGCGTCAGGGCGCCGGAACCGCTGCCGAGCTGGGCCGGGTCGGTGAACACCTCCGTGAGGCCGACCTGGCTCGTCGCGAGCCGGTCCACGGAGAAGGAGATCTGCGTGGCCTGGGCGCCGGCGCCCGCCGTGGCGGTCACCGAGGGGGTGGACGACGAGGCCGTCAGGGCCCGCCACGACGAGGCGGTGGCCGCCTTCGTCGCCGACTGCGCGAGGGAGGCCACCTTGGTGTTGAGCGCCTGGAGCGCGGTGACGAGCCGGCTGGTCTCGGACTGCTTGAGCTTCAGCAGCGCCTGAGGCGCCGCCTCGACCTCCATGAGCGTGTTGATGAAGGCCGTGGTGTCCAGGCCGCTGATCAGTCCGTCGACGCCGAGGGCGCTGCCCATCTCGTCGTCCTTCCCGTCGTCGAAGACTTGCGGCAGGAGCACCGGCGACGCTCGGGGGAGGAGAGCGCCGCCGGTGCCGGGTGCGGCCGGTGGTCACCGGCCACGGTCGGGCTACCGGAGCAACTGGAGCACGCTCTGCGGCAGCTGGTTGGCCTGGGCGAGCATCGCGGTCCCGGCCTGCGACAGGATCTGGGCGCGAGTGAAGTTCACCATCTCCTGCGCCATGTCCGTGTCGCGGATGCGGGACTCCGAGGCGGACAGGTTCTCGATCGCGACGTTCACGTTCTTGATGGTGTGCTCGAAGCGGTTCTGGTACGCACCGAGCTGGGCGCGAGCGGTGGAGACCGTCCCGATCTGCAGGTCGATCGTGTTGATCGCCGCCTGCGCGGCAGCGTGGCTCGAGAAGTCGAGCGCACCGGCCGCGCCGGTGCCCGCCGAGGTGCCGGTGCCGGTGACCGTCACCGCGGAGGCCGAGGCCTTCGAGGTGACGACGAGCTGGCCGGCGCTGTCGACCGCCGCGGAGAAGTTCGCCGCGAAGCCGGAGTCGCCGTTCAGCGTCTGGGCGACGTCGCCGGCCGTTCGCGTGGCGTCCGCCGCGCCCATCGCCACGGTGACGTCGACGCCACCCTGCGAGAACACGACGTCACCGGCGACCGTCGCGGCGTCGATCGCGCCGGTCAGGGCGTACCGACCGGTGGTCAGCGCGCTGGCGACGGACGTGACGTTGGCGCTCGAGAGGTTGACGGAGATCCGGCTGTTCGCGTCGCCGTCGGCGCCGACCTGGAAGTTCAGGGTGCCGGCGGTGCCGTCCAGCAGGGGCGTCCCGTTGAAGTTCGTCGAGTTGCCGATGCGGGTCAGCTCGTCGACCAGGCTCGTCGCCTCGGTCGCGATGTTCTGGCGGGCCTCGGTGTTGTTCGAGTCGTTCGCCGCCTGGACACCGAGGTCGCGCAGGCGCTGCAGGATCGAGTGCACCTCGGTGAGCGCGCCCTCAGCGGTCTGGACGACGCTGATGCCGTCCTGGGCGTTGCGCGCGGCCACCTTGAGGCCACCGACCTGGGAACGCAGGCCCTCGGAGATCGCCAGACCGGCGGCGTCGTCGGCGGCCCGGTTGATGCGGAAGCCGCTGGACAGCTTCTCGAGCGACTTGGACAGGTCGTTCTGCGTGTTGGACAGGTTGCGGTACGAGTTGACGGCCGCGATGTTCTGGTTGATCGAGAGACCCATCGTTCTCTTCCTCCCTGAGTCGGGTCATTCCGGCCCATCCGTGGGCCCGGTCTGCTCATCGCCCGAGCGAGGCCGGTCCTGAGGAGTTCTGAGAGACGTTCGTCGACGCCGGTCAGCCGCACGCCCCGCCGCGTCGCACCACCCGCGGCTCGGGCGCGGTCTCGCCGGGCTGGGTGCGCTGGCGCGGCAGGTCCCCGACGAGCAGGCCGTGGCTGGCCGGCATGGCCGCCCGGGCGGCGACCGCGGCGAAGTAGGCCTGCCGGCGGCGTTCGGCCACACCGCCAGGCCTCTCCGCAGGTGGCACGAGCGCCGGGTCGAGCGAGGCGTTCATCCCGTCGCGCAGCAGGGCGAGCGCCTCGGTGCGCAGCTGGCTGATGCGCGACTCGGTGACCGACATCTCCGCGGCGATCTCCGCGATCGACCGATCCTCGAGGTAGAGGCCGGCGATGACGAGCCGGAGCCGGTCGGGCAGCGTGGCGACGGCGGCGCGCAGCCAGTGGACCCGCTCGGAGGCGAGGACCGACTCCTCGGGGGTCGGGCTGGGGTCCGCGACGATGTCGACCAGGAGGCTGCCGGGGGCGTCGAGCCGCAGCACGCGGCGCTCGGCGTCGAGCCGGGCCTCCTCGACACCGGCGACGTCGGTGCCGAGCGCGGCGGCGATCTCCTCGCGGCTCGGGTCGCGGCCGAGCGAGGCCCGCAGGCTCTCGCTCGTCGACGTGTACTCACGCGCCCGGCGCCGCGCGCCGCGCGACGCCCAGTCCATCGAGCGCAGCTCGTCGAGGATCGCTCCCTTGATCCGCACCGCGGCGTAGCGCGCGAAGGGCACGCCCATCGCCGGGTCGTAGGAGCGCGCGGCGAGCACGAGGGCGAGACCACCGGCCGAGGCGAGGTCGTCGCGCGACACCGACGGCGGGACGCGATGGAGCACCTCGTTGACGTGGTAGCCCACGAGCGCCAGGTTCTCGGTGAGGAGTGCCTCGACCGAGCCGCGTTGGTCCATGGCACCCAGTCGGCCCGGGCGGCTACCGGCTTGAGGCATTGCCGTCAAGCCGCCGACTCCCGACCCTTGGGGCGAACCCGACGACGCCGTCGCAACCGTGCGCAGGCAAAACGCCCGTCCGCCTGCGCTCCGGACATCCCGCCCTCCCAAGTGTGACGAAGATCACACTCGGCGAGGCGGTGGCGATCCGGCCTGCAGGCGATGATTCGTCGGCCTGACCACGGGCGATGCCCGCCGGGCACGGCCCGACTCGACGCCGGATGTCGCCCGAAAGAGATCACCGCGTCCCGTCAAGTCGCGAAGGCGCCGGCCGATAGGTGTGTCAACGCAGACCCCACTGCCCCGAAGGGACACGCAACCCGCATGACATGGAACGGACTGTCCGAGGCGCTCTGGCGGGAACGCCAGCTCCTCGAGCTGCTCCTGTTCAAGCTGGAGGAGGAGCAGCTCCTTCTCACGGCCGGGCGCACGCGGTGGTTGGGCCAGGCGACGCGCGAGGTCGAGTCCGTGCTCGACGAGATCCGCTCCGCGGAGATCGCGCGCGCCGTGGCCGTCGACGAGCTCGCCCCGAGCCTCGGGCTGCCGGCCACGGCGGCACTGGCACAGCTCGCGGATGCAGCCCCCGCTCCCTGGGACGAGCTGCTGCGCGCCCACCGGGACGCGTTCGTGTCGCTGACCGTGGAGATCAGCCGGCTCGCCGACGACAACCGCGAGCTGCTGGCGATGTCCCACCGGGCCACGCAGGAGACCCTCGCCTCGTTGCAGGCCAGCGTCAGCACGTACGACGGCTCCGGGCAACCGCTCGCAGACGCCCCGGGCGGCCAGCTGCTCGACCGGTCGATGTAGGTCGCGATGAGTACCTTCTCCGGGATCGGCACGGCGCTCAGCGCGCTCGTCGCGCAGCGCATGGCGCTGGACGTCGCAGGCCAGAACGTCGCCAACGCGAACACGGCCGGGTACACGCGCCAGCGCGCCGAGCTGAGTGCGCTGACAGGTGCCCAGGTGCCGTCGATGTTCGCCGCCTCGGACGGCGTGGGGTCCGGGGTGCGGGTCAGCGCGATCAGTCGCGCCGCCGACTCGTTCCTCGACGCACGCGTGCGGACGCAGACGTCCGGTGCCGAGTACCTCACGGCCCGCGCGGACATCTACACCACGCTCGAGAAGAGCCTCGGCGAGCCTTCGGCCACCGGGCTGGCCAGCCAGCTGTCGACGTTCTGGAACGACTGGCACGACGTCGCGAACACGCCGGACAAGAGCTCCGCACGGATCGTGCTGCTCGATGACGCGCGCCAGATCGCCGACACGCTCCACCAGCTCTACGGGGCCGTGGGGACGCAGTGGCGCCAGACCCGCGCGACGGCCGCCGGCCTCGTCGACCAGGCGAACTCGCTCGCGGCCAGCGTCGCGGACCTCAACGCGCGGATCCTGGCGGTGACGGTCTCGGGTGGCAGCGCCCACGAGCTCGCCGACGAGCGCGACCTGCTGATCACCCAGCTCGCGGGCCTCGTCGGCGCCACGGTGCAGGCTCGCCAGGACGGCCAGCTCGACGTGCTCGTCGGCGGCCACGCCCTCGTCTTCGGCTCCGACGCCCGGGTGCTGACCGTGCAGGGAGCCGCGGACTTCGCCCAGGCGACGGGTGACGCGGCCGCGACCCCACCGGTGTCCGGCCACGGCGTGTGGCTCGCCTGGGCCGACCGCCCGGACCAGCAGGTGCAGATCGCCGGCGGTCGCGTCGCCGGACTGCTCACCGCCCTGGCTCCCCCGTCCGGCACCGGGACCGGCGGCATCCTCACGGAGGCCGCGGCGCGGCTCGACGAGGTGGCCCGCTGCCTGGTCACCGCCGTCAACACCGCGCACGTCACCGGTGTCACTGCCGACGGCACGCCGGGCACCGCCTTCTTCACCGCGCTCGGCTCGGGCTCGGCGGCCGCCCAGATCGCCGTCGCGCTGAGCGATCCCGCGCAGATCGCGGTGGCGGCAGCCGGCATGGGCGCCAACGACGGGTCGATCGGCCGGGCGATCGCCGGGACCGGGCTGCTCCAGGACGGACCGGACGGCATCTGGAGCGCCGTCGTCGTCGAGATCGGCAACCGGACGGCGGCGGCCCGCTCACGCAGCGACGTCGCCGGCGCCGCCCGGGCATCGGCCCAGCAGGAGCAGCTCGCGAACGCCAGCGTGGACACCGACGAGGAGGCGATCGCCATGATCGCGGCCCAGCGCGCCTACGAGGCCGCCGCCCGGGTGCTCACCGCGATCGACGAGATGCTCGACACTCTCATCAACCGCACCGGCGTGGTCGGGCGGTGACCGGATGGTCGAGCGAGTGACGCACCAGTCGATCCAGCGCTCGACGCTGCGCAACCTGCAGACGAACCTCGACGCGATGGCGCGGCTCCAGGGCCAGATGTCCAGTGGCAAGAAGATCCAGGTGCCGTCCGACGACCCCGCTGTCACCGGATCGGTGATGCACCTGCGCTCCACGCAGCGCCAGATCGACCAGTACTCGCGCAACGCGAACGACGGCGACTCGTGGCTCACCACCGTCGACGCGGCGCTCGGCAGCTCGCTCACGGCGCTGCGCCGGGTGCGCGACCTCGTCGTCCAGAGCGGCAACGGGGGGCTCGGACCCAGCTCGCGGGAGGCGCTCGCCGCCGAGCTCGAGGGACTCCGGGACGACCTGGTCAGCCAGGCGAACACCACCTACCTCGGCCGCACGGTGTTCGCCGGGACCTCGGGCGCCGGCGTTGCGTTCGACGCCACGTACGCGTGGAGCGGATCGAGCACCGCGACCGTCGAGCGTCAGATCGGGCCGACCACCACGGTGCGTGTCGACGCCGACGGCGCTCAGGTGTACGGCGAGGGCGCGGGCTCCGTGTTCGCCCTCGTGGACCGGCTCGCGGCCGACCTGAGGGCCGGCATCGACGTCACCGACCGCCTCGACGCGATCGACGAGCGGATGGATGCGATGCTGACGTCGGTCGCCTCGACCGGCAGCCGGCAGCGCGTGCTCCAGTCCGTCGCCACCGAGCTGACGAGCCAGGCGCTCACGGTGAAGACCCAGCTGACCGGCGCCGAGGACATCGATCTCGCCGAGGTGATCATGAACCTCCAGCTGCAGGAGGTCGCGTACCAGGGCGCCCTCGGCGCGGGTGCCCGGGTGCTCCAGCCGAGCCTGATGGACTTCCTGCGATGAGTCCGGCCGCGACGGGCCTGACGGTCGGGACACCGGCAGGGCCGGTGACGGTGCCCGCTCGGGTCGACTTCGTCGAGCCCCTGCCGGGGTTGCCCGGGCACACCGCGTACACGCTCGACCCGCTCGACGAGATCGGTTTCCTCTTCGCGCTGCGGGCCGACGGCGGTGCCGGCGTCCGACTCTTCGTCGTCAGCCCGGCGCTGGTGTTCCCCGGCTACGACCCGCGGATCCCGCGATCCGCTCTCGACCTGGTCTGCGGCCCCGGTGCGGAGCCCGCGTACGCACTGCTCGCGGTCGTCCACCCTGGAGACGGCCTGGCCCCGACGGTCGACCTCCTCGCCCCGATCGTCCTCGACACCGCCAGCGGTCGGGCGCTGCAGACGGTCCTCGACGAGGACCTGCCGCTGCGGGCGCCACTGGCCTGACAGCCGGCACGAACCTCTCAGAAGCCGCCGCCGCCGGCCGATCCTCAACCGTCGGGATCACGCGAGGAGGCATGGCAGGCGATGGCGGAGTCGGTCCGGGCACTCAACCAGCACGTCGTCCTCTTCCGGCAGGCGGTGGTCGACGCGGGCCGCACGGTGCGCGCCTACGCGCTGCGCTCGGCCGTCGCGGCCGACGACCGGCGATGGTGTCCCGAGCACGAGGTGGAGGACGTCGTCGAGCACGAGTACCGGCGACTCGACCTGGCACGGCTCGGCGGTGACCGGCCGGTGATCGTGCGGGCCACGCGCCGCCTGCTGTCCGGCGAGATCCGTCTGCCGCTCACCACGAACGGCCTGGTCTTCGAGATCACCGGCGCCATGGCCGACGACGACCTGGTCCACCCGCGACTGAAGGCGCTGCACGCCCAGGGGGTCGTGTTCGCCGTCGGCGACTACGCCGCCACGGCGCGGCAGGACGCGCTGGTGGCCGAGTCCTGGGCCGTGAAGGTCGACGCCCGCCTCGACGGTGGACGGTTCCGCGCACTGACCGAGCGCGCGCACGCCCTCGGCGGCCGGGTGATCGCGGAGGGCGCCACGTCACCGGCGGTCCAGCGCCGGGCGCTCGACGACGGCGCCGACCTGCTCCAGGGCCCGCTCCTGACGCAGGAGTCGGACGGCCAGCCGCGCCCGGCCACCGCCGGCGAGCTCCAGTGCCTGGAGGTGGTCAGCCTGCTCTCGGCGCCGGAGGTGGACCTCGACGCGGTGGCCCACGTCGTCGCCGCCGACCCCGAGCTGTCGATCCGCGTGCTGCACGTGGTGAACTCCAGCGCGTTCGCGCTCCCGCACACCGTCGACTCCCTCCCCACCGCCGTGGTGCTGCTGGGCCCGCAGCGTCTCGGCGCGCTCGCGACGGCGTCGCTCATCGGCGCCCGCCCCACCGCGCTCGGACCCTTGTGGACGGTGCTGACCCGGGCGCTCGCCTGCCGCGGCCTGACGGGGGACGACACCGGCTACACCGTCGGCCTGCTGTCGGGGGTCGCCGCGCACCTGCGCGTGGACGTCGGGTCGCTGCTCGCGGACGCGGGCGTCTCGCGGCAGGTGGTCGCGGCGCTCCAGGGACACGAGGGGCGCCACGGCCGGGCGATCGCGGCCGTGCTCGCGCACGAGGAGAACGACGTTGCCCAGGTGTCCGCGACCGGCCTCGACCCGTTCGACGTGGCCCGCGCCTACCTCGCCGCCGTTCCCCTGGCCCTGTCGACCGCCCAGGCGCTGTCGGCCGCCTGATCCAGGTCGACCTCGTCTCTTCGCCGAGAGTCCCGCGAGGACACAGGGACTTGCGCCACAATCGGCGCGGCCCCCGGGATCCGGCGGGCACCCGAACGACACCACGAGGACGTGAGGCCCGGTGAGCTACCAGCGGTCCGCCAAGCAGAAGATCGCGGCGAAGGACCGCCGCAGCCAGGACCGGGAGCTTGCCCGGATCGAGCGCGAGCGGCGGGCCAGGCGGGCCAAGCAGAAGAGGATCGCGCTGATCGCGGGCGCGGCCGTGGTGGCGTGCGGCGTGCTGGTCGGTGCCGGGTTCGGCGTGAAGGCGGCGGTCGCGGCCGGGCGCGTCGGCCCGCAGAACATGGCGACCGACGGGCTGATCCTCAGCTCGGACGGGACGACCTTCGACGCGAACCACTCCGACCCGCTGCCCGACAACGGCACTCCGACGCCGATGGCCGACTACTCGTCGTACGGCCTGACCCAGGTGCTCGCCTACGTCGACTTCGGGGACCCCGCCTCCGCCGCCTTCTGGGCCGCCAACGGCGAGACGCTCAAGAACTTCCTCAAGTCCTCGCAGGGCTACGGCTCCCTCGAGCTGCACCCGGTGGCGCTGACCGCGAAGCGCTCGGCCTACGAGGCGGCGGCACCCACGCCGGACCCGAGCGCGACGGCGACGCCGACGGCCGCCGCCACCCCGAACCCGAACGACGCAGGGACCGACTACGCCGTGCGGGCCGCCAACGCCTTCGCCTGCGTCGCCGCCAACGAGCCGACCAAGGCGGTCGACGTCACCGACGCCCTGTTCGCCGCTCAGGCGACCTTCGGCACCGACGGACTGAGCGAGGACGAGCTCGTGACCCTGGTCAAGGACGCCGGCGTGACGAAGGGCGGCTGGGAGAAGTGCATCCGCGGCGAGCGCTATGTGCGCTGGGTGGCTCAGGCGACGAACCGGGCGCAGACCGGCGCGCTGGTGGACGCGGCCTCGTCGACCGCGTCGACCCCGCTGGTCCTCGTCGCGGGGAAGCCGTACACCGGCGCACCCGAGGACGCAGCCGCGTTCACCACGCTCCTCGCCGAGACGGCTGCGGAGATCACCGCAGCCGCCCAGCAGGGCTGAGGAGGCGGTCAACGTCCCGTGACCGCTGTGGCATGATGACCGGGACGGGGCCGTCGGGTCCCGTCGCCGTCGTCGTCGACCCTGTCGACGTCGACACCCCTCGCGCCCACCCGGGTGCGGGAGCCGCCTTCACAACGGATCGTCCGGCACGTACCTGCCGGTGAAGGGAAGAACACGATGGCCACGGTCACCTTCGACCAAGCGACCCGGATCTACCCGGGCACCGAGCGTCCCGCAGTGGACTCGCTCGACCTGCACATCGAGGACGGCGAGTTCCTCGTCCTCGTCGGCCCCTCCGGCTGCGGCAAGTCCACGTCGCTGCGCATGCTGGCCGGCCTGGAGGACGTCAACTCCGGCCGCATCCTCATCGGCGACCGCGACGTCACCGACGTGCAGCCCAAGGACCGTGACATCGCGATGGTGTTCCAGAACTACGCCCTGTACCCGCACATGACCGTGGCGGACAACATGGGCTTCGCGCTGAAGATCGCCGGCACCCCCAAGGCCGAGATCCGCCAGCGCGTCGAGGAGACCGCCAAGATCCTCGACCTGACCCAGTACCTCGACCGCAAGCCGAAGGCCCTCTCCGGTGGCCAGCGTCAGCGCGTCGCGATGGGCCGCGCCATCGTGCGTCAGCCGCAGGTGTTCCTCATGGACGAGCCGCTGTCGAACCTCGACGCCAAGCTCCGCGTCCAGACCCGTACGCAGATCGCGTCGCTGCAGCGCCGCCTCGGCGTCACCACGGTCTACGTCACGCACGACCAGACCGAGGCCCTGACGATGGGCGACCGGATCGCGGTCCTCAAGGACGGTCTGCTCCAGCAGGTCGGCACCCCGCGCGAGATGTACGACATCCCCGCCAACGTCTTCGTCGCCGGCTTCATCGGCTCCCCCGCGATGAACATCGGCACCTTCCCGGTGCTCGACGGCGCCGCGGTGATCGGCCAGTCGCGCGTCTCCCTGCCGCGCGAGGCGATCTCGGCGATGACCGACGACGACAAGGGCTCGATCGTGGTCGGGTTCCGCCCCGAGGACCTCGACGTCGTGCCGACCGGCACGCCGGACTCGATCCCGGTGTACGTGAACATCGTCGAGGAGCTCGGCTCGGACGCCTTCGTCTACGGCTCGCTCACCGACGACTTCGGCAACGCCTCGGTGGTCCAGTCGACGGCCGCCGACTCGCAGGTGACGGTCCGCATCGACCCGCGCGGCGTCCCCGGCAAGGGCGAGACGATCTACGTCCGCGTGCGTCCGCGCCTGCTCCACCTGTTCCACGCCGGCAACGGTGAGCGCATCGCCACCGCCTGACGAACGACGCACCGACGAGGGGCGGGACCGCTGGGTCCCGCCC
>JAEXPS010000131.1 GCA_023438885.1 Actinomycetes bacterium | reverse complement strand
GGCCACGGCCCGCGCCGCCCCCCGCCCCCCATGACCCGCGCCCGGGGCTACGCCGGGGCGTGGGACAGCACCACGTCCAGCAGCCGCACCGCCGCGTCCTTCTCCAGGGGCTCGTTGCCGTTGCCGCACTTCGGCGACTGCACGCAGCCAGGGCAGCCCGAGGCGCAGCCGCACCCGGCGATCGCGTCGCGCGTGGCGCGCAGCCACGTCGCACCCAGGTGGAAGCCTCGCTCGGCGAAGCCCGCCCCGCCGGGGTACCCGTCGTGGACGAACACCGTCGCGTGCCCCGTGTCCGGGTGCAGCACGGTCGACAGCCCGCCGAGGTCCCAGCGGTCGCAGGTGGCGAGCAGCGGCAGCAGGCCGATCGACGCGTGCTCGGCGGCGTGCAGCGCCCCAGGGGCCAGCTCGGCGGTGACACCCGCCGCGAGCAGCACGTCGGCCGGGGCGGTCCACCACACGGCGGTGGTCGGCAGGGTGCGCGCGGGCATGTCGAGGTCCTGCGTGCCGAGCACCTGGAGGTCGGGGATGCGTTTGCGCTGGTAGGAGAGCACCTGCGACGTGACGTCCACGGCGCCGAAGCCCCAGGTGATCGGGCCCCACTCCACGGAGGCGTCGACGCGCTCGATCTCGGTCGACGTCACCCACCGCGCCCACGTGCCGTAGTCGACGTCGCGACGGGTGACCAGCGCGATCCCGTCCTCGAGGCTCAGTGCGTCGACCACGAACGTGGCGCCCTGGTGCACGTAGACGGCCCCCTCGTGCACGGTCGAGTCGGCCGAGCCCGCGTCCACGGTGCCCAGTAGCGTGCCCGTCTCGGCCTCGACCACCCGCACGGCCGGGCCGCCGGCACCGCGCAGGTCGGTGAGGCGGGAGGCCGGCTCCGGGTGGGTCCAGTACCAGCCCGACGACCGGCGCCGCAGCCACCCGCGCTCGACGAGGTCGTCGAGCACCGACGGCGCGTGCGGACCGAACAGGGTGAGCTCGTCGGCTCGTAAGGGACGCTCGGCGGCGGTGGCGGCCAGGTGCGGGGCGAGCACGTACGGGTTGCCGGTGTCGAAGACCGTGGCCTCGACGGGGGTGTCGAGGACGGCGGCCGGGTGCTGCACCAGGTAGGTGTCCAGCGGGTCCTCGCGCGCGACGAGCACGGCCAGCCCCTCGGCACCCGCACGCCCCGCGCGGCCCACCTGCTGCCAGAACGAGACGCGCGTGCCCGGCCAGCCGGCCACCACCACCGCGTCCAGCCCGGTGATGTCGACGCCCAGCTCGAGGGCGTTGGTGGTGGCCAGCGCGCGCAGCTCGCCGGTGCGGATGGCGCGCTCGAGCTCGCGGCGCTCCTCCGGCAGGTAGCCGCCGCGGTAGGCGGAGACGAGGGGCGGCAGCGACTCGTCCACCTCGGCGAGGTGGCGGCGGGCGGAGGTCGCCACGGATTCGGCGCCGCGACGCGATCTGGTGAAGGCGAGGGTCCGAGCGCCGGTGCTGACGAGGTCCGCCAGAAGGTCCGCGGTCTCCGCGGTGGCAGTGCGGCGCGGCCGTTCGAGGGGGCCCCAGGGGTCGTCGTCCCCTTCCGGGAAGGGTGAGCCGCCACCTGGCAGCTCGGGCGGCCGCCACAGCACCACGGTGCGCCGGCCGGAGGGGGAGGCGTCGTCGGTGACGGCGGTGACCTCGTCGGGCTCGACGCCGACGAGACGCGCGGTGCTCACCGCCGGGTCGGCGGTGGTGGCGGAGGCGAGGACGAAGGTCGGGCTCGAGCCGTAGGCGGCCGCCAGCCTCCGCAACCGCCGTAGCACCAGCCCCACGTGCGCGCCGAACACCCCGCGGTAGGCGTGGCCCTCGTCGACCACGATGAACGCGAGGCTCGCCAGCAGCCGCGACCAGCGCTCGTGCTGGGGGAGCAGCGTGTAGTGGAGGAAGTCGGGGTTGGTCAGCACCGCGTCCGCGTACTCGCGGGCCCAGCGGCGCTCGTCGGCCGACGAGTCGCCGTCGCACGTGGTGACGCGCACGTCCCGGATGCCGGCGGCACCCAGCAGGCGCTCGGCGCCGGCGAGCTGGTCGGCGGCGAGCGCCTTCGTCGGGCAGAGGTAGAGGGTGGCGGGGCGGCGGCTTGGGCCCGCCGTGCCGGCTCGCGCGCCTGCGTCCACGCGCTCCGGGCGGGCCGACGAGCCGCGGGCGGCGGACAGCGCCGGCAGCCAGAAGGTCATCGACTTGCCGGAGCCGGTGGAGGTCGCGACCACGGTGTGGCGGCCGGCCCACGCGGCCTCGGCGGCAGCGGCCTGGTGCTCCCAGGGCTGCTCCACGCCGAGGGCGCGGTAGCCGGTGACCAGGTCCGGATCGGCCCAGGCCGGCCAGTCGACGGTGCGTCCCTCGCGGGGCTCCAGGTGACGCACGTGCAACGCCCGGTCGGCACGCAGACCGCCGGCGAGCAGCACGTCGAGGAGGTCGCTGCTGGGCACGCGGACATCCTCACACGGCGGTCCCAGGTGGTCGGGAATGTGAGACCAGCGGTATCGATAGGTGAGAGGCGATCTTGTGACCTGCTGAGACTTTCACCCGGACAAGCGTCCAAATCACCCGCTGACTCGCCCGGAGACCTCGCTCCCGGTGGATAGCGTCCGTGCCAGCCAACTCCTGGACGCCCGACCAACTTGTCGAGAAGGACTGCATCCCGATGACTTCCCGTACCTCAGACCGTCGCGCCATCGCGCGGACGTCCGCCATCGCGGCGGGCGTCGTCGCCGCCGCCCTGGGCGTGGCGATCTCGGCCACCACGGCGACAGCCGCCCCAAAGGGCGGCGAGCTGGACCCCGGCGCGCGCGCTGTCATCTGCCACACCGGCAACGGCAGCGGCGGAGGCGAACTGGTGCTCATCGAGCCCAACGCGGCGTCCTGGCCGGGTGGGCACGGCCAGCATGCCTGGGACATCATTCCGCCGCTGGCCGGCTATGCGGGCAAGAACTGGACGGAGGCCGGCCAGGCCATCTGGAACAACGGGTGCCAGCTGCCCGAGGGCGTCACCTGGCCCCCCACGACGGACGAGCCGACCGCGCCGGCGACGGATCAGCCGACCGCGCCGGCGACGGACCAGCCGACCGCGCCGGCGACGGATCAGCCGACGGCGCCTGCGACGGATCAGCCGACCGCGCCCGCCACGGACGAGCCGACCGCGCCCGCCACGGACGAGCCGACCGCGCCGGCGACGGACCAGCCGACCGCGCCCGCCACTGACGAGCCGACGACTCCCGCGACCGACCAGCCGACCGCGCCGGCGACGGACGAGCCGACGACGACCCCCGTCTCGGACGAGCCCGCCGTGTCGACCGTGGTGCTCGCTTCGGAGGATCCCAGCGAGCCTGCCGACCCCGCCGACCCCGCCCCCCGCACCGTGGTGCTCGCCGCGACCGGTAGTGACACGGCCCCACTCGCCCTCGGCGCGGTCGCGGTGCTCGCCCTCGGCACGGGGGCCCTCGTGCTGTCGCTCCGGGAGCGGCGCCGCGCTCCGGCGGCGGTTGACACCGACTGACCCGGCCTCTTCGAGCCGGGCGGCACGCGACGCCTACCAGCCCCAGGACGAGTCCGGGCGTGGCTCCGGGCACGTGCCGCCCGGCTCGATCACCGGCTCGAAGTGCCAGGCCTCGTTCGCGTAGGTGCGGCACAGGCCGAAGGCCGCACCGTGCTCGCCGAGCCACGTCGCGCCGGGCGCGGGCCCGACGTCGATGGCCAGCCCGTGCACGTGCGCGGACTTGGCGGCGGGCAGCACGTACCGATGGGCCTCCGCCTCGGAGCCGTAGGTCACCACCGCCTCCGCGATCAGCGCGTTCTGCTCCGCCACAGTGCGCGCACCTGACGTGATCTCCAGGGTGATGCCGTCCGCAGCCGCGACGAGCGCGGCCTCGTCGAACCGAACCTTGAGCTCGTGCGACAGCGCGGTGGGCACCGGCGTGGGCGCGGTCTGGTCCGACACCACGGCGGGCGGGGGTGTCTCGGCCGCACCCGCGGGGCTGCTGCCGACGAGCATCCACACGCCCGCCGCGACGAGGGCGGCCGCGAGCAGCAGCAGGAGTGCGAACGCCCACCGGTTCCGCCGGGATGCCTCGCGTTCGGGTCGGCCGTGGATGTAGATGCTCACGGCTTCCACGATCCCCAAGGCCGGCCGGCCCGGTCATCGGAGCCCGGGCTGGTCGGTGATCCCACGAAGGAGTGATCCGGCCGGCGGCCCAGTCCACCTGCGGACCCACTACCGGTCCTCCGGGGCGCCGCGGGAGGATCGGCACGTGCGCATCGACCTCAATGCCGACCTCGGCGAGGGCGACGGTCCCTGGCGAACCGGCCCGGTGCCGGACGAGGAGCTTCTCGGCCTGGTGACCAGCGTCAACGTCGCCGCGGGGTTCCATGCGGGCGATCCGCCGACGATCCTCGCCACCTGCCAGCGCGCGCGGCAGCGCGGGGTGGCGGTCGGTGCCCACCCGTCGTACGACGACTACGACGGCTTCGGCCGGCGCCCGACGGACGTGCCGGCCCCGTTGCTCACCGCGCAGGTGCTCTACCAGCTCGGCGCGGTCGACGCCCTCGCCCAGTCGGTCGGGTGCGTGATGGGTCACGTCAAGCCGCACGGCGCGCTCTACAACCGCATCGCGCAGGACGACGAGCAGGCGCGCGCCGTCGTCGAGGCCGTCCTCAGGTTCGGCCGGCCACTGGCCCTCGTCGGGCCGCCGGGCTCGCGTGTCCTCGCCCTGGCCGACGAGGCCGGGATCGCGACCGTCCGGGAGGCCTTCATCGACCGCGCCTACCGGCCCGACGGGACGCTGGTGCCCCGCGGCCAGCCCGGCGCGCTCGTCACCAGCCCGTTGCTGGCCGGGGAGCGCGCGGTGCGGCTCGCCACCGAGGGAACGGTGGTCGCGACGGACGGCACCGTGATCGCGGTCCCTGCGGACACGCTCTGCGTGCACTCCGACACCCCCGGCTCGGCGCAGATCGCCGGCGCTGCGCGTTCGGCGCTCGCCGCGGCCGGCGTGGACGTGCTGGCCTTCTCGTCCCCGGCGTCGGACTTGCTCGACAGGCCCTGAGCATGGCCGACGACCTCGGCTGGTACCTGCTCGGCGACGACGCCGTGCTGGTGGAGGTGTCCGACGCCGAGGCGGTGGCGCGGCTCGGGGCGGCGCTGCGGGCAGCGCCGCCGCACGGCGTGGTGGACGTGGTGCCGGCCGCGTGCACGGTGCTGGTGCGCGGCTCGGCCCGGGACCGGTCCCGGTGGGCCGGCGAGGTGCGGCGGGTCGCGGTCGGCTCGTCGTCCCTGGCGCCGACGACCTCGGACGGGCGACTCGTCGAGATCCCGGTCGTGTACGACGGCGCGGACCTGGCGCAGGTCGCGAAGCTGGCGGGGCTCTCGGCCGACGAGGTCGTCGCGCGGCATCTGGCGGGGGAGTACCGGGTGGCGTTCGACGGCTTCATGCCGGGGTTCGCCTACCTGGTGGGCCTCGACCCGGTGCTGCACGTGCCGCGGCTGGACACCCCCCGCACCCGGGTGCCGGCGGGCGCGGTGGCGATCGCGGGCGAGTATGCCGCCGTCTATCCCCGCCCCACGCCCGGCGGTTGGCGCCTGCTCGGGCACACCGAGGCGGTCCTGTTCGACCCGGCGAACGACGACCGACCCGCGCTCCTGTCGCCCGGCGACCAGGTCCGCTTCATCCTCGCGCGCGCACGCGTCACGGCCCCGCTGCCCGACGGGCCCGCGCCGGCCAGCGCCACGGTCGCGGCGCCGGAGCGCGGCGCAACCCATGAGGTCGACGTGGGGTGCGTTCCCGCGCGTGCGGTGCGTCTGCAGACGCACCG
>JAEXPS010000035.1 GCA_023438885.1 Actinomycetes bacterium | reverse complement strand
GTAGGGAGGTGGGGTAGGGAGGTGGGGTGGGGTGGGGGGTGAGCGGAGAGGGGTGTCGGTGGGGGGCGGTTAGGCTTCCGGGCATGAGTCTGGCGCCCGGAGCGGCACGTGCGGACGGGCGCAAGCCCGACGAGCTGCGTCCCATCACCATCACCCGCCGCTTCCTCGACGCGGGGGAGGGCAGCGTCCTCGTCGAGTTCGGCGGCACCAAGGTGCTGTGCGTCGCGAGCTTCACCGAGGGCGTGCCGCGGTGGAAGAAGGGCTCGGGCGAGGGCTGGGTCACCGCCGAGTACGCGATGCTGCCCCGCTCGACGAGCACCCGCAGCGACCGTGAGTCGGTCAAGGGCCGCATCGGCGGGCGCACCCACGAGATCTCGCGGCTGGTGGGCCGCAGCCTGCGCGCCGTCATCGACGTCGCCGCCCTCGGCGAGAACACGATCGTCCTCGACTGCGACGTGCTCCAGGCCGACGGCGGCACCCGCACCGCCTCGGTGACCGGCGCCTACGTCGCGCTGGCGGAAGCCGTCGAGTGGGCGAAGGCCAAGGGCCTGGTGCCGCAGGGCCGGCAGGTGCTCCACGACTCGGTGTCGGCCGTCAGCGTGGGCATCGTGGACGGCACCCCCATGCTCGACCTGCCGTACGTCGAGGACGTGCGCGCCCAGACGGACATGAACGTGGTGGTCACCGGCGGGGGGCACTTCGTCGAGGTGCAGGGCACGGCCGAGCACGCGACCTTCGACCGCGCCGAGCTCGACCAGCTGCTCGACCTCGCGCTCGTCGGCACCAAGCGGCTGGCGGCGCTCCAGGCGGAGTCCCTCGCCTCGCCCCCGGGCACTGCCGTGGGCACGACGAAGGCGGCCGGGTGAGGCTCACCCGCAGGCCACGGCGGACGGGGTCGGTGTGAGCGCCGCACCCAGGCTGGTGCTGGCGACGCACAACCGGCACAAGCTGGGCGAGCTGCGCGCCATCCTGCATCCCGCCCTGCCGGGCCTCGAGCTCGACGCCATCGTCACGGCGGGCGAGCTCGGTGTCGCCGACCCCGTCGAGGACGGCGTCACGTTTGCCGAGAACGCGCTGATCAAGGCCCGTGCGGTAGCCGCCGCGACCGGGCTGCCCGCGGTCGCCGACGACTCGGGCCTGGCCGTCGACGTGCTGGGCGGCGCGCCCGGCATCTTCTCCGCCCGCTGGTCCGGCAGGCACGGCGACGACAAGGCGAACCTCGACCTGCTGCTCGCGCAGCTCGGCGACGTCGGGCCGGCACACCGGCAGGCGCGTTTCGTCTGCGCCGCCGCCCTCGTCGTGCCGGGCGGCGAGGAGGTGGTGGAGCTCGGGACGCTCGAGGGCACTCTGGCGCCCGCGCCCCGCGGTGCCAACGGCTTCGGTTACGACCCCGTGCTGGTGCCGGTGGGCGACACGCGCACCTGCGCCGAGCTCTCGCCGGACGAGAAGAACGCGATCAGCCACCGCGGCAAGGCATTCCGCGCGCTGGTGCCGGCGGTGGTCCGCGCGCTGGGCGGATGAGCCCCGCCGAGGTCCAGCTGGTCGCCGAGGGCGTCACGTTCGCCTACCCCGGCCGGCCGGTTCTCGACCGCATCGACGTGGCCGTCTCGGCCGGTACACGCTTGGGGCTCGTCGGGGAGAACGGCGCCGGGAAGACCACGCTGCTCCACGTGCTGGCGGGCACGCTGGCGCCGCAGTCCGGCAGCGTCACCCGGCACGGGACCCTCGCGGTGGTGGAGCAGGAGCTCGACGTCGCCGGCGCGGTCACCGTCGGGGACGTCGTCGCCACGTCGCTCGCCAACGCCCGGGCGGCGTCCGACGAGCTGGCCGCCGCGATCGCCGCGTTCGACCACGAGTCCGGCCAGACCAGCTGGCTCGCCGCCGCGGTCGCCCGCTACGAGCACCTGGCGGCCTGGGACGCGGACCGGCGCCTCGACGAGGCGCTGACACGCTTCGGCGCCCCGCGCGACCCGGGCAGGCTGCTCGCGGAGCTTTCCGTGGGCGAGCGCTACCGCGTGCGGCTGGCCGCTCGACTTGCCGAGCGCGCCGACCTGCTGCTGCTCGACGAGCCCACCAATCACCTGGACCGCGCGGGGATCGAGTACCTCACTGCCCATCTGCGCGACTTCGCCGGTGGCCTCGTGGTGGTCACCCACGACCGGCAGCTCCTCGACGACGTGATGACCGGCATCCTCGACCTCGACCCGGCGATGGACGGCCGCCCGGCCCTGTACGGCGCCACGCGGTACGCCGACTACCGGTTCGCCAAGGACCAGATGCTGCGCCGTTGGCGGGCGCGCCACCGCGCCGAGCGCAAGAAGGCCGCCCGGCTCGCCGAGCGCCTCGACGCCTCGTACGAGGGGCTCTCCGACGAGTGGCGTCCGCCGAAGGGCAGCCAGAAGCATCGCCGGGGCACGCGTGCACGCTCGCAGGTCAAGACGGTGGACCGGCTGATGCAGCGGCTTGAGGCCGAGTCGGTGGCCGTGCCGGTGCCGCCGCCGCAGCTGGCGTTCCCCGACCTGCCCGCTACGCCGCGCACCTACGCCGGCGGGCCCTTGCTCGACCTGCGCGCCCCACGCGTGCAGGGCCGCCTCGACCTGCCGGGCTACCGCCTGGAGCTGCCGCCGTGCGGCCGGCTGCTCGTCACCGGCGCCAACGGTTCGGGCAAGTCGACGCTGCTTTCCGTGCTCGCCGGCACGCTGACGCCGGACCGCGGGACCCGCGACCTGGCGCCGGGGGTGCGGCTCGGCGTCCTGGCTCAGGAGAAGGACGGCGTGGACGACGAGGGCGCGGGCTCGTCGTTCGACGCCTACGCCCGTCACGCGCTGCGCCTGCTGGAGGCCGGGCTGCTGGACCCGGACGAGCTGGTCCCGGTAGCGGCCCTCGGGCTGCTGACCGAGGACGACCTCGACCGGCTGCCCGAGGAGCTGTCCGTGGGTCAGCGGCGGCGCTTCGACCTGGCCCGCGCACTGCTCGCGGCGCCGCACGTGCTGCTGCTCGACGAGCCGACCAACCACCTCTCGGTCGCCCTCGTGGACGAGCTGACGGCCGCGTTGCGCGCGACGAGCGCCGCGGTGGTCGTCGCCACCCATGACCGCCGGATGCGCGCCGACCTGGCCGACTGGCCCCGGCTCGACCTGGGCGGCTAACCCATCCGCCCCACCCAGGCCATCGCCTGGCGCAGCAGCAGGCCGCGGCCGCCGGACATCTCCACCTGCACGTCCTCGGTGCACGCCTCCTCCGGGGTGAGCCAGGCGAGGTCGAGCGCGTCCTGCTGCGGCCGGCAGTCGCCGAGCACGGGCACCACGTACGCGAGGGACACGGCGTGCTGGCGGGGGTCGTGGTACGGCGTGACGCCCGGTGTCGGCAGGTACTCGGCGACCGTGAACGGTTGCGGCGAGGCCGGGATCTGCGGCAACGCCACCGGCCCCAGGTCCTTCTCGATGTGGCGCACCAGCGCGTCGCGCACCCGCTCGTGGTACATCACGCGCCCCGAGATCAGGTCGCGGGTCATCGCCCCGTCGCCGGTGACGCGCAGCAGCAGGCCCACGGCGACGACGTCCCCGCTGTCGTCGACCCGCACCGGGACGGCGTCGACGTACAGGATCGGCAGTGTCGCGCGGGCGCGGGCCAGGTCGGCATCGGGCAGCCAGCCGGAGGGTTGCTCCGATTCGCGCGGGAACTCGAAGGTGTCGGTCACCGTGCTGTTCTACCGCGCCTGGCGCGTGCCGGCTCCGGGGCGCGCACGACGAGGGCGGAATACCTGCGGCTCGAGGCGCGCTGAACGGACCAAGGCACATGACAAGGAGCTCTCACATATGGCCACCACCGTTCTGACCGGCGCGACGCTCGGCGACACCGTCAAGGACAACGAGATCGTCCTGGTCGACTTCTGGGCGGCGTGGTGCGGCCCGTGCCGCATGTTCGGCCCGATCTTCGAGGCCGCCTCGGAGGAGAACCCCGGGATCGTCTTCGGCAAGGTCGACACGGACGCCGAGCAGGAGCTCGCGGCCGAGCTGTCGATCACGTCGATCCCGACCCTGATGGCGTTCCGCGACGGCATCCTCGTGTTCAACCAGCCCGGCGCGCTGCCCAAGCCGATGCTGGAGCAGGTGATCGAGGCGGTGAAGAACCTCGACATGGACGAGGTGCGCGCGCAGATCGCCGAGCGCGACTCCGCCCGCGCCTAGGCACCACACGTCGAGGGCCCGCCTGGAGGGGGCGGGCCTTCGTCACGCCTGGCCGAGGTTGGCCACGATCTCGCGGTAGCGGGCCGTCGCCAGCGCGCTGGGCTCGCCGCGGCGGAAGGCGGCCAGGGCTGCGAGCTTCGCGTTCGGACGCTGCACGACGACCTCGCCGTCCCGTGTGGCGGCGCGGAGCACCTCGAACGCCTCGCGGAACCGCTCGTCGGCCCGGGCCCGCTCGTAGAACGAGAGCACGTACACCCAGAAGAACAGGTTGTACGCGCCGAAGGGGTACGTCACCTGCAGGAACAGCGTGCCGATCCCGTAATGGCACGGGCCAAGCGGCGCCCTGGTCCGCCAGTGCGAGAGCAGCATCTCCACGGCGCCGTCCAGCTCGTCGCGGCGGTCGGTGAACCGGAAGGCGTCGAGCGCGGTGAGCGTCGGGCCCGGGTTGGAGAACTCGGTCTCCGGGCCACGGCCGTAGAAGAACTTGGCGCAGCGCACTCCGCCGTCCCCGTGACGGATCGCCAGGAGGTGGTCGAACGTGACCGCCAGCCGCGGGTCGTCGCCCTGGCCGAGGAGTGCGAGCGTGCGCGCAGCGTTGGCCGTCTGGCACGGGAAGATCGCACCCGGCGCCAACCGGAACCGCCCGTCGTCGCGCCACGTCGACCAGATCAGGGCAGCGACGTCGCGCATCACGGGCTCGTCGTTCCCGAGGCCGAGCTCCGCCAGCAGGCGTGCGCAGTCGAGGGTGGTGAAGGGGCTTCCCTTGATCAGCCTGCCGTCCGGGGTGGCCCACAGGTCGGCGCCGTTGTCGTGGCGCCGCGCGAGGATCGCGTCCACGTCGGCCCGGTGCTCCGGAGCCACCACCATCGCGTTCCCCCGTGACGTCGTCGTGCGCCGTGGTGCAGGAGGCGGGACTCGAACCCGCACGCCCTTGCGGGCACCAGGACCTAAACCTGGCGTGGCTGCCGTTTCACCACTCCTGCGTGCGGAGATTGTCTCAGGGAGCCACCGGCTCCAGCCCGAGGTCGCGCACCAGCCGGTCGACGTGCCCGGTGGCCTTGACGTTGTACTGCGCCAGAGCGACGTGACCGGTGGGGTCGATCACCACGGTGGACCGGATCACGCCGGTGATGATCCGTCCGTAGAGGGACTTCTCGCCCCAGGCGCCCCACTCCTCGAGCACGTGGTGGTCAGCGTCCGCGAGCAGCGGGTACGCCAGGTCCTCGTCGGCCGCGAACCGGGCCAAGCGCTCCGGACTGTCCGGGGAGATGCCGATCAGCTGGTACCCCGCCGCCGCCAGCCCGGCCGCCGCGTCCCGGAAGTTGACCGCCTCGAGGGTGCAGCCCGGCGTGCCTGCGGCGGGGTAGAAGTACACGATCACGTGGGAGCCGCGCAGGTCGGAGAGCGTGACCGAGCCACCGTCCGCGGTGGGCAAGGTGAAGTCGGGGGCGAGGTCGCCGACGTTCAGTCGGGGCACGGAAGGCTCCTTGCGGATCGGGCTGCTTTCGGATCAGCCTAGGGCCGCGGGGTACCGTCCGTGGTGTGACCAAGCCGACGGAACCGACCGGCTCCGACCTGCCTATCCGGATGCTCAACGACCGCGTGCTCGTCGCCGTCGACGGCGATGCGGCGGAGCGTCGATCCGCCGCCGGGATCGTCATCCCGGCCACCGCCGCCATGGGCCGTCGGCTCTCGTGGGCCAAGGTCGTGGCGGTGGGCCAGCACGTGCGCCAGGTGGCCGTGGGGGACCGCGTGCTCTTCGACCCGGAGGACCGCGCCGAGGTGGAGCTCGCCGGCGAGACCTACCTGCTGCTGCGCGAGAAGGACGTGCACGCTGTGGCCGATCCGAAGGGCGAGGGCAAGGGGACCGGGCTGTACCTGTGAGTTCGCTTCGCTCCCCGCTCGCCTGGTAATCTCTCCGATCGCGCACCGCTAGCTCAACTGGCAGAGCAGCTGACTCTTAATCAGCGGGTTCTGGGTTCGAGTCCCAGGCGGTGTACCACCGACCGAGGCCGTCACTCCGCTACGCGGGTGGCGGCCTTCGTCGTGTCAGGGCGGCCCGTCCTTGTGTCGCCCGGCGGGCGACGGGGTCGCTCCGGGCGCGAGTAGCGTGCCGACATGCGCCTCTCGGCCCGGGCCGGCACCGGCGGCGAGCCGAACGCCATCGCCGTCGCCCGCGCCGACCTCGCGGCCCGCGGCGTCGAGGTGCTCGACCTCACCGACTCCAACCCCACCCGCCACGGGCTGACGCACCCCGGCGTGCTACCGGCGCTGGAGGCCGCCACCGCCCGCGCGGCCCGCTACGAGCCGGATCCCCGCGGCCCGCTCGCCGCCCGTGAGGCCCTGGCCGCGCGCTTCGGCGGCCACCCCGACGACTATCTCCTCACCGCCAGCACCTCCGAGGCCTACGGCTGGCTGCTGACGCTCCTCGCCGACCCCGGCGACGCGGTCGCGATCCCCGCGCCCGGCTACCCGCTCGTCGAGCCGCTGGCACGCCTGGCGGGCGTGCGCACGGCCGCCTACCCGGTCACGTACATGCACCCCTACGGCTGGTCCGTGGACACCGGCGCCCTCGCGGCGCTCACCGCGCGCGACGACATCCGGGCGCTCGTCGTCGTCCACCCCGGGAACCCGACCGGCGCGTACGTCGCCGACGACGAGCGCCTCAGACTCGTCACGGCAGCGGGGGAAGCCGGCGCGCTGATCAGCGACGAGGTGTTCGGCCCGTTCCACCTCGACGGCGAGCCGCGCTCGCTCGCTGGGGAGCCCGGCGTCCTGACGTTCGCCCTCGACGGCCTCTCGAAGCTGCTGGCCGCGCCGCAGCTCAAGCTGGGCTGGATCCGCGTCTCCGGCCCGCCCGGCGACGCGGCAGCCGCCCGTGCCGCGCTCGAGACCGTCGCCGACACCTACCTCTCGGTCGGCACGCCGGTCGCGCTCGCCCTCCCCGAGCTCCTGGACCTGGCCGACGAGGCCGTGGCCGCCCTCCGCACGCGTCTGCGCGCCAACCTCGCCGCGGCTCGCGCGGTGCTGGACGACGGCCCGTACCGCGTGCGCCGCACCGACGGCGGCTGGACGGTGCTCGTCGACGTGCCTCGCTGGCGCGGCGACGACGAGCTGGCCCTGGCCCTGCTCCGCGAGGCGCACCTGGCGGTGCACCCCGGCTGGTTCTACGACCTGCCCGCACCGGGAGCCCTGGCGTTGTCGCTGCTGCCGGAGCCCGATGCGTTCGCCGAGGGATGCCGGCGACTGCGTGCGGCTGTCGACGCGCTCGCACCGTGACAGAGGCCCGGCCCGGTGGCCGGCCCGGCGGGCTCGTCGTACGCCCCGGTACCCTGCCCAGGTGACGACGACCGACGGCCCCGCCCGCCTCGCCCTGGCGACCTGCGCCGAGCTGCCCGATCTGGAGCCGGACGACCAGCTGCTGCGCGACGCGCTCGTCGAGCGGGGCATCGCGGTCGACGCCGTGGTGTGGGACGACCCGACCGTCGACTGGGCGACCTACCGGCACGTGATCATCCGGTCCACGTGGGACTACACGGACCGCCGGGACCTCTTCGTCGACTGGGCGCGCCGCGTCGAGGCGACGAGCACGCTGCACAACCCGGCCGACGTGATCGCCTGGAACACCGACAAGACCTACCTGCGTGACCTGGAGCAGGCCGGACTGCCCATCGTGCCGACCATCTGGCTCGACCCGGAGCGCAACTTCAGCGCCCGCGCCATCCACACCCGGTTCCCGGCGTTCGGCGAGTTCGTCATCAAGCCGACGGTCAGCGCCGGCTCGCGCGACACCGGCCGCTACGACGCGTCCGAGACGCCGCAGCGGATGCTGGCGATCACGCACGCCAAGAACCTGCTGGCCGTCGGCCGCGACGTGATGCTCCAGCGCTACCTGCGCGCGGTGGACTCCGTGGGCGAGACGGCGCTGGTGTACCTCGACGGCGATTTCAGCCATGCGGTGCGCAAGAACGCGCTGCTGGAGGGGCCGTTCCGGGAGGGCGAGCTCGAGGGCGCGCTCTACCGGGGTGAGGTGATCGCGCCGCGCGAGCCCTCGGCCGCGGAGCGCGAGCTGGCCGACCGCACCATGGAGACGCTGGCGTCGCTGTTCCCGCAGCTCGGCGCGCCGTTCCTGTATGCGCGGGTGGACCTGATCCCGGACGACGAAGGCACCCCGGTGATCCTCGAGGTCGAGCTCACGGAGCCGTCGCTGTTCCTCGAGCACGGGCCGGGCTCTGCGCAGCGCGCGGCGGACGCGGTGGCTGCGCTGCTCTAGGCAGCCGCTACACTTCTCGTCGGCCCACTCGGGCCGTGGTGGCTATAGCTCAGTTGGTAGAGCACCTGGTTGTGGTCCAGGGGGTCGCGGGTTCAAGTCCCGTTAGCCACCCCAATCCGCCCTGTCGGGCGTGGACGCCTCGTTGCGAGCGGAGCCACGCTCAGAGGGCGAAGCGGGTGCCTCGCCGCCAGACGGCCCGGGTGTTGAGCGTGTCCGAGATGGTGACGGTGGGGTCGCCGTCCACCAGGAGCAGATCGGCGCGCAGCCCCTCGGCGATGCGGCCGCGGTCGTCGAGCCCGAACCGGCGGGCGGGAGTGGCCGTGGCGGCGGTGAGCGCCTCGGCCGGGGTGAGCCCGGCGCGGACGAGGTACTGCAGCTCGTGGTGCACGCTGGCGCCGTGCGCGAGGCCGCCCATGAACGGCAGCGGCACGGACGTGTCGGTGCCGACGAGGAGGTCGACGCCCGCGTCGTGCAGCGCCTTGACGGTGGAAAGGACGGCATCGAGGTCGCCCTGCGGGTAGTGGTCGAAGCTCGATCGGAGCGTGCTGTCCCACGCCTCGTCCAGGCGTGATGCCACGCGGGGGTCGTCGGCGAGCTCGGCGCCGGTGATGCCCATCATCGAGGCGTTGAGCACCACGCAGGGGATGACGAAGGCGCCGGACTCGGCGATCGCGGCGACGATCTGCGGGGTGTGGGGGCGGTCCATGAACAGGTGCGCCAGTCCGTCGATCCCGGCCTCGAGGGCCATCGCGGTGGCGTCAACGGTCAGCGCGTGCGCGACGGTGAGCATGCCGTGCGCACGGGCCGCGGCGACGCCGGCGGTGAGCGTGGCCTGGTCGAGCATCGGGATCCCGGAGTGTCCCTCGACCGAGCCGTCGTCGACCATGAACTTGATGTAGTCCGAGCCATCGGCCACCAGGGCGGGGACGACCGCCCGCGCCTCGTCGGGGCTCGTGGCGTGTGCGGGTGCCGGCGGAGGGCCGCTCGGTGCCGGAGCGCCCGGCGGGGGACCGGGGCGGTAGCCCTCGGGGAACAGCTCGGAGGGATGCCCGCCGGGAGGTGTCAGCCCGAAGCCCGCGGAGCGGACGTCGGCGACCGAGTCGTCGTCGGTGATGTCCGCGCGGCGGTGGCGGGTGTGCGCTCCTTGCATCTCGAGGTGCGTCGTCACCCCGAAGCGCAGCGCCAGGGCGAGGGACTCCTTGCTGGTGTGCACATGGGCGTCGAAGAGTCCCGGCAGCACAGTGGCGCCGGCGCCGTCGACGATCTCGGCGCGGGGGGGGGCCGGGCCCCCCCCCGCCGCGGGAAGCGGGGG
>JAEXPS010000126.1 GCA_023438885.1 Actinomycetes bacterium | reverse complement strand
AGCGAGAACGGCCGGGGCCGCGAGGACGCTCCTGGCGACCCGCCGACCGTGCGGCCCACCGCGCCCGGGACGGGCGCTGCGGTGGACCCGCCGCGGGGCGGTGGTCCGGCGACCTCGGGCGCCCCGGGCGAGAAGGCGACCCCCGACACCGGCCAGGGCCGGGGCGAGGGCGGCCAGGGCGGGCAGTCGGGCGAGAAGGTGGCGGGGCCGTAACCCTCCGCGGGGTTCGCGCGATGACCCCAGTGGTGGTGGCGAGAGCCGCCGCTCGGATGCCGCGCCCTCCTGAGGAGCGGCGACCCGACGCGAAGGAGTTTGCATGAGCACGTTGACAGCAGCCGCCGTCCTGGCCAAGGTCGCGGGCCTGAGCGCCTCGGGCAAGGCCGCGCTCGGGCTGGCGGTCGCCGCGGGCGTGGTGGGCGCCGCGGTGGTGCCCGCCGTCGCGGCACCGCCGGAGACGCCCGGCGAGCCGGTCCCCTCCGTCTCCGCGACCGCGGAGCCCACCGAGGACCCGACCGCCGCACCGATCAGCGAGCCGACCGGCGAGGCTCCGGCGGCCGAGCCGACCGACGAGGCCACCGAGGCGGCGCCGTCGCCCAGCGACCTGCCGGCCGCGTCCGCGTTCGGGCAGGCCGTCGCGGCCGACGCCCGTGACGGCGGCGTGGACGGGCAGGAGATCTCCGAGCTGGCGCACCAGCGGAACGCCGAGCGCGCCGAGGCGCGCCAGGGCGCCGATGACGAGGCCGTGCCGCCGGCCGAGCCGGTCGCCGAGCCCGGTGCCGTGGCCCCCAAGGCTCCGGCTGGGCGCGCAGCCCGGCCGTGACACGGGCGGCCTGAGGGCCGCCCGTCAGGACGCCGTCCGGAGTGACCCCCCTGTCTCCGGGCGGCGTCCTGCTGTCCGGACCACAACGGCGGCTCGGACGTGCCCTGCACGCCCCTCAGGCGCCGGCGGCCTCGGCAGCGGCCCGGGCCTCCAGCAGCTGCGTGCGCCGGTGCCGCAGGCCGTCGACGACGAGCACCACCAGTGCTGCCCACACCAGCGCGAATCCGGCCCACCGCGCGCCGGACATCTGCTCGTGCTGCACCGCGACGCCGATGGTGAACTGCAGCACCGGCGTCAGGTACTGGATCAGCCCGACGACCGAGAGCGGAAGCCGCCGGGTCGCGGCGCCGAACAGCAGCAGCGGCACCGCCGTGACGACACCGGCCGAGGCGAGGGCGACGGCGTGCCAGCCGCCGTAGGCGGCGAAGGTCGACGTCCCCTGGACGCTGAGCCACAGCCAGTACCCGCCGGCCAGGGGAGCCAGCAGCGCGGTCTCCACCGCCAGCCCGGGCGCGGCCTCGACGTGGCCGCCCACCCGCGACTTGATCAGCCCGTACATGCCGAACGACAGGGCGAGGACCAGCGCGACCCACGGCACCGTGCCGTGCCCCAGCGCGATGACCACCACGGCGACCGTGCCCAGGCCGAGCGCGCCCCACTGCACGGGCCGCAGCCGCTCGTGGAGGAACGTGACGGCCAGCAGCACCGTCACCAGCGGGTTGATGAAGTAACCCAGCGACGCGTCGACGACGTGCCCCGCGTTCACCGCGTACACGTAGACCAGCCAGTTGACCGCGAGGAACGCTGCGGCGACGCCGAGGAGGGCCACGGTGCGTGGACGCCGCCACAGCTCGGCGAACTGCCGCCATGCCCGCGCCACGGCCAGGATCAGCAGGCAGACGGCGAGCGACCAGACGATCCGGTGGGCGATGATCTCGACCGGGCCGGCCGGGCGCAGCAGCGGGAAGTACAACGGGAACACGCCCCACAGCGCGTACGCGCCGAGGCCGGCCGCCAGTCCGCCAGAGGTCCGCTGAGCCGTGGGCACCGCACGAGAGTAGGGAATCGGGCCTGACCAGCGTGGTGTGTGTCCGAAACCACGAGGGTTCCGGCTGCCGCCTCCCCTCGTCTGAGGTGTGCCTCACCTGGCGAACTACACTGGCCGCTGCGAGTCGTCACCGATCGGAAGGCCCGTCCTCGTCGTGAGCACCACCCTGCGCGTGGCTGTCGTGGGAGCCGGGCCGGCCGGCATCTACGCCTCGGACATCCTGTCCCGGTCCGGCGAGAGCGTGTCGATCGACCTGATCGAGCGCCTGCCGGCACCGTTCGGGCTGGTCCGGTACGGCGTGGCGCCGGACCACCCGCGGATCAAGCAGATCATCGTCGCCCTGCACAAGGTGCTCGAGCGCGGCGACATCCGCCTGCTCGCCAACGTCGACTACGGCACCGACGTCACGCTCGCCGAGCTGCGGGAGCGGTACGACGCCGTGATCTTCGCCACCGGCGCGATCCGGGACGCGGCGCTGCCGGTGCCCGGCATCCACCTGCAGGGCTCGTACGGCGCGGCGGACTTCGTCTCCTGGTACGACGGCCACCCGGACGTTCCCCGCACCTGGCCGCTGGAGGCGCGCGAGGTCGCCGTGATCGGCGCCGGGAACGTGGCGCTCGACGTGTCACGGATCCTCGCCAAGCACGCGCGCGACCTGCTGCCCACCGACGTCCCGGCCAACGTCCACGAGATCCTCGAACGCAACCCGGTCACCGACGTGCACGTGTTCGCCCGCCGCGGCCCCGCGCAGGTGAAGTTCTCGCCGCTGGAGCTGCGTGAGCTCGGCCACGTGCCGGACGTCGACGTCATCGTGTACCCCGAGGACTTCGACTTCGACGCCGGCTCGATGGCGGCGATCCACTCGTCGAACCAGACCAAGCAGGTGGTCAACACCCTGACGGACTGGACGCTCAAGGAGCCTGAGGACCGGCACGCGAGCCGGCGTATCCACCTGCACTTCCTCCACAAGCCGGTAGCGGTGCTGGGGGAGCACCGGGACGGGGTCGACCGGGTGGTCGGGCTGCGCACGGAGCGCACCGCGCTCAACGGCGACGGCAACGTCACGGGCACCGGCCAGACCTTCGACTGGCCCGTGCAGGCGGTGTACCGCGCGGTCGGGTACTTCGGCTCGCCGCTTCCCGGTGTCCCGTTCGACGAGGTCGCCGGAGTGATCCCCAACCGCGAGGGCCGCGTGATCGGCCCCGACGGCTCGCCGTTGCCCGGGATCTACACCACGGGCTGGATCAAGCGGGGGCCGGTGGGGCTGATCGGCCACACCAAGTCGGACGCGAGCGAGACCATCGCGCACCTGCGCGAGGACCTGGCGTCGCTGCCCCAGGCGCCGGACCGCGAGCCGACGTCGATCGACGAGCTGCTGGCCTCGCGCGGCGTGCGGGTGGTGGACTGGACCGGCTGGCTGCGGCTCGACGACCACGAGCGCGCCCTCGGCGAGATCGCCGGCCGGGAGCGCATCAAGGTGGTCCCGCGCGACGAGATGGTGGACATCAGCCTGGCGACGGCGCCGACCCCCACCGCCTGATCCGTCAGGAGTGCAGGCGGCGCAGGAAGTCGCGGGTGCGCTGCTGCTGCGGGTCGCCGAGCACCTGCTCCGGCCGGCCCCGCTCGTGCACCTTCCCGCCGTGCAGGAAGCACACCTCGTCGGCCACCTGGCGGGCGAAGCCCATCTCGTGGGTGGCCAGCACCATCGTCAGGCCGGTGTCCTTGAGCTCGGCGAGCAGGTCCAGCACCTCGCCCACCAGCTCGGGGTCGAGGGCAGACGTCACCTCGTCGAGCAGCATCACCTTGGGCTCGGTGACGAGCGCCCGGGCGATGGCGACGCGTTGCTGCTGGCCGCCCGAGAGCTCGTCGGGGAAGGCCCGCTCCTTGCCCGCGAGGCCGATCCGCGCGAGCACCGCATGAGCACGCTCCTCGGCCTCGGGACGCGGGACCCCGTGCACCAGCCGCGGCGCGAGCGTCAGGTTGTCCAGCACCCGCAGGTGGCCGAACAGGTTGTACGCCTGGAACACCATGCCGATGCGCGAGCGCACCGCGTTGGCGTCCAGCCGGGGGTCGGTGATCTCCTCGCCGTCGAGCTCGATCACGCCGTCGTCGACCTCGTCGAGCAGGTCGATGCAGCGCAGCAGCGTGGACTTGCCGCTGCCGGAGGCGCCGATGAGCACGACGACCCGGTGGGCTGCCACGTCCAGGTCCAGCTCGTCCAGCACCAGCTGCGGCCCGAACGCCTTGCGGACGCCCCGCACGGACAACAGCGCGCTCATCGGATCGCCGCCCCGGGCAGCCCGCCCTGGGCCGCGAGCCACCCCGAGCGCCTCGCCAGCGCGTCGGTGAACCGCGTCAGGGGGATGGTGAGCGCGACGAACAGCACGCCGGCCACCACGTACGGCGTGAAGTTGGCGTAGCGCGCCGTCTCGATCTGCGCGGCGCGCACGGCGTCGACCGCACCGAGGATCGAGATCAGGCCCGAGTCCTTGGACAGGGACACGAGGTCGTTGAGGAGGGGCGGCACGACTCGTCGGACCGCTTGCGGCAGCACCACGTGCCGCATCGCCTGCCCGCGGGTCAGG
The DNA here is from genome assembly GCA_023438885.1 of Actinomycetes bacterium. Classification (GTDB taxonomy): domain Bacteria; phylum Actinomycetota; class Actinomycetes; order Actinomycetales; family Cellulomonadaceae; genus Cellulomonas. The sequence continues at coordinate 10,727 of JAEXPS010000126.1, read as the reverse complement.
CCCAGGGCGCGCGCCGCGGCGACCTGCGACGGGTGCACCGACTCGATCCCCGCCCGGAACACCTCCGCGACGTAGGCGGAGTAGCAGAGCACCAGCGCGATCGCCCCGAGGGCCACCGCGTCCCGCGGGATCCCGGACAGGCGCAGCCCCGGCAGGCCGAAGCCCACCAGCAACAGCACCAGGATCAGCGGCAGGCCGCGGAACACATCCACGTACCCGGTGGCCAGCGCGCGCAGCGGGAAGAACGCCGGCCCGTGCAGCGTGCGGGCCAGCGCCAGTGCGAGCGCGACGACGACGATCAGCACCGCGCAGACCGCCATGACGCGGATGTTGAGCCACAGGCCCTCGGCGACACGCGGCAGGGAGGCCTTGGCCACCTCGGGGTCGAAGAACGACTCCTTCACCCGAGGCCAACCCGGCGTGGCGCGGATGGCGAGCACCGCCACCACCGCCAGCACCGCGGTGGACGCGAACGCCACCCAGGTGGAGCGCCGCGCTCGTGAGCGCCGGTAGGCGTCGCGGTCCTGCTGCCTCTGCGACGGCGTCCAGGCGGCGACGCTCGTGGGCGCGCCGCCCGGACGCTCGTCGGTCACGGGGAGAGTTCTACTTCAGAACGGGCGCGCCCGCCGCATCCGTCAGCCACTGGGACTCCAGGGCGGCCAGCGTTCCGTCCTCGCGCAGGGCGTCCACCGCCTCCGTGACGGCCGGGGTGAGCGCGGAGCCCTTGTCCAGCACCAGCCCGAACTGGTCGCCACCGGCGCTGTCCGGGAGCTGGCCGACGAGCACCCCGCCGTCCAGCTCGACCGAAGCGATGTACAGGGCGGTCGGCAGGTCGGCGACGAACGCGTCGATCAGGCCGCCGTCCAGTGCCGCCTTGACGCCCTCGTTGTCGTTGTAGACCGCGATGTCCTGCGACGGGTCGATGATCTCCTCCGCCAGGGTGAGGCTGGTGGTGCCGACCATCGCGCCGATCTTGAGGTCCTTGAGCTCGGCCACCGACGTGACGCCCTCGGCCTTGCTCCCCGCGACGGTCACCACGGCCTGGGTGGTGTCGTAGTAGGACGACGAGAAGTCGACGGCCTCCGAGCGCTCGTCCGTGATCGAGATCTGGTTGATCGCGAAGTCGTAGTCCTTGGCGCCGGGGGCGATGAACTGCTCGAACGTGCCCCGCACCCACACGACGTCGCCGCGGGCGAAGCCCAGCTGCTCGGCGACGGCGTACGCCGCGGCGGCCTCGAAGCCCTCGCCGGTGGTGGGGTCGTCGTCGAGGACCCAGGGCTCGTACGCCGGCTCCGAGGTGGCGACGGTCAGCTTGCCCTCGGTGACGGTCGCCGACGCGCTCTCACCGGCGGTGGTGGAGCCGGGCGCGGCACTGCCGTCCTCGGGGGCACACGCCGCGATGCCCAGGGCAACGGCGGTCACGGCGAGCGCGGCGGTCAGTCGGATGCGCATGGGGACTCCCGGGGTCGGAGCCCGCTCCGCTGCGCGACGAGCGCGCGGGCGGGCTCGCTGCTTCGCGGACGGGCACAGGATAGGCGGGTGGCGGTGCGGGCCTTGCCGGCGTACGCCCGGTGAACGGACGTGACAGGGAACGCGCACGGCGCGGCGAGCGTTTCCTCGTCGTACGGCGAGCAGGAGGGATCGGGCGGCGATGGGCCACCAGCACTTCAACGGGGTCAAGACGGCGGCACTCTTCGGCGTGCTGTGGGCGGTGCTGCTCGGGGTCGGCTGGCTGCTCGGGGCGGGATCGCCGAAGTACCTGTGGCTGTTCGCCGGCATCGGCCTGCTCACCACCGCCTACGGCTACTGGAACAGCGACAAGATCGCGATCCGGGCGATGCACGCCAAGCCGGTCACCGAGCTGGAGCAGCCGGCGATGTACCGGATCGTGCGCGAGCTCTCGACGGCCGCCCGGCAGCCGATGCCGCGCCTGTACGTCTCGCCGACGGCCTCGCCGAACGCCTTCGCCACCGGGCGAAACCCGCAGAACGCCGCCGTGTGCTGCACGGAGGGGATCCTGCAGCTCCTCGACGAGCGGGAGCTGCGCGGCGTGATCGGCCACGAGCTGATGCACGTCTACAACCGCGACATCCTCACGGCCTCGGTGGCCGCCGCGATCGCCGGCGTCATCACCGCCCTGGCGCAGTTCGCGCTCTTCTTCGGCGGGGGCGACCGGCGCAACGCCAACCCGATCGCGGGCCTGCTCATGGTGTTCCTCGCCCCGCTGGCGGCCTCCCTGATCCAGCTGGCGATCAGCCGCACCCGGGAGTTCGACGCCGACGAGGACGGCGCCCGCCTGACGAACGACCCGCAGGCCCTCGCCTCGGCGCTGCGCAAGCTGGAGCTCGGCACCAAGGCGCGCCCGCTGCCGGCCGACCAGCGCCTGGTGGACGTCTCGCACCTGATGATCGCCAACCCGTTCCGCGGTGGCGGCATGACCCGGCTCTTCGCCACGCACCCCCCGATGGAGGAGCGGATCGCCCGCCTCGAGGCGATGCCGTACGGCCCCGGCCGCCCGGCCCAGCCGCTGTATTGAGCGTGCCCACCTCGCGGCGGTAGGCGAGGCTCGGGGGGATGGACGCTGCCAAGCAGGACCTCAAGGCCTACCTGACCCGCTCGCGCGCCGACCTGGTCGCCAAGCTCGACGGGCTCGACGAGTACGACGCACGGCGCCCGCTCACCCCGACCGGAACCAACCTGCTGGGCCTGGTCAAGCACGTCGCCTACGTCCAGCTGGGTTACCTCACCGAGACGTTCGGACGCGACCCGGGGCCGGGCTTCCCCGAGGGCGAGGTCAACGCCGACATGTGGGCCCGGCCCGACGAGACGCGCGAGCAGATCCTCGAGCTGCACCGCTACTCGGCACGGCGCTCCGACGAGACCATCGACGAGCTGCCGCTCGACACGGTGGGACGCGTGCCGTGGTGGGCGCCCGACAAGGCGGAGGTGACGCTGCACCGGATCCTGGTGCACGTGATCGACGAGACCGCCCGGCACACCGGCCAGGCGGACATCCTGCGCGAGCTGATCGACGGCGCCGCCGGGCGCCGTCCCGGCGACCCGAGCCTGCCGGGCTGGGCGCCGGACGAGTGGCAGGCGTACCGCGACCGCCTGGAGGCTGCCGCCCGGGCCGCCGTCCCGGTTCAGGGGACCGGGTCCACGCGGAACACGGGATAGTCCGCCGCGACCGCCTGGAAGGCCGAGGCCGGGGCGCGGCGGTCCACCGGGATGTGCGGCCGGGCGCCCGGGGCCACGGCGAGGTAGCGCTCGCCGTTCTCGCGGAGCACCACCAGCGGCACCTCGACCCTGCGGCCGGAGCTGCGGCCGCGCACCTCGAGCACCACGCCCCGGCCGAGTGCCAGCGGCCCGAGGGCGAACTGCTTCACGGCCCACCGGTTCTGGATCCGTCCCCATCGGTTCGGCCGCCCGCCCGCGTAGGTCTGCCGCTTGCGCCGGTACCACCCCCGTGTCAGCACGCTGCCCATCGCGCACCCCCTTCTCGGGCAGTGTGGCACCGAATCGTTGCCGTCCTGTGATCTTCGACCTACTGACGGGTAGGTAGGTGGTGTGATCTCATGCTGCCTACTGACGAGTCAGTAAGTGGCACAGGAAGGCAAGGACGCCGTGGCATTCGAGGCAGCGCTCACCGTCGAGGCGGCGCTCGCGCAGCTGACGTTGGCGGAGAAGATCCGCCTGGTGGTCGGCACCGGCATGTGGACCACCGCCGCGGTACCGCGGGTCGGTCTGCGCGCGGTGACGCTCTCCGACGGACCCGCGGGCGTTCGTGGTGCCGACCCGGACGGCACGGCTGCCGCCTTCCCGGCGCCGAGCGCGCTGGCCGCCACGTGGGACGTGGATCTGGCCGAGCGGGCGGGCGTCCTGTTCGCCGCGGAGGCGCGCCGGCACGGCGTCGACCTGGTGCTCGCCCCCCAGGTCAACCTCCAGCGCACCCCGGTGGGGGGCCGTCACTTCGAGTGCTACTCCGAGGACCCGATCCTCACCGCCGCGCTGACCGTCCCGCTGGTCACCGCGGCCCAGGCCAACGGCGTGGGCATGTGCGTCAAGCACTTCGTCGCCAACGACTCGGAGACCGAGCGGACCACGTACGTCTCGCGGGTCGACGAGCGCACCCTGCGCGAGGTGTACCTGGCGCCCTTCGAGGCGCTCGTCGCTGCCGGTGCCTGGTCGGTGATGGGCGCCTACAGCGGTGTCGACGACGGTGTGCAGTGCGCTCCGGTGCTCGAGCACCGCCGCCTGCTGACCGACGTCCTCAAGGGCGAGTGGGGCTTCGACGGCGTCCTCGTCTCCGACTGGGTGGCCACCCGCTCCGTGGCGCCGTCCGTGCACGCGGGGATGGACCTGCAGATGCCCGGCCCGGACGGGCCGTGGGGCGACGGGCTCGCCGCGGCGGTCGCGGCCGGCGAGGTCACCGAGGCGGACCTCGACGACAAGGTGCGCCGGCTGCTGCTCCTGGCGGCCCGGGTCGGCGCCCTCGGCGAGACCGGGCCCGTCAGCGTCGAGCCGGTGGACGTGCCGGGCACGCTGCGCGAGATCGTCGCCCGTTCGCTCGTCGTGCTCAAGGACGACGACGGGAGCCTGCCGCTGGCCGCGCCGGCCCGGATCGCCCTGATCGGCCCCAACGCCGTGCAGCCGTTCCTCGCGGGCGGGGGCTCGTCGAAGGTGGTGCCGGATCGCGAGGTCGCGCTCGCCGCCGCCGTGGCCGCCGCCTTCCCCGGCGCGCACGTGAGCGCGCACCCCGGTGCGGTGTCCCGGTTCACGGCGCCGCCGCTGGACCTCGCGACGGCGACGACGCCGGGCGGGCTGCCGGGCGTCCTCGTGCAGCTCCTCGACACGGAGGGCTCGGTGCTGCGGGAGTGGGTGGCGGCCGAGTGGGACGAGGACGTGCCCGGGCTGCCCGACGAGGCCGTCTCGCTGCGCCTGCGGACCCGCGTCCGGCTCGACACCCCCGGCACCCACCGCCTCGGCGTGGGCACCGTGGGCCGGCACCGGATCGTCGTCGACGGCCGTGAGGCCTCGACCGCCGAGGTCTCGGTCGGCGCCGAGGTGGTGCTCGACTCGAGCTGGAACCACCCCCAGGCGGTGATGGTGCCTGTCGCCGGGCCCGGCGTCGTGGAGATCGACGCGACCGTCCAGGTGGTGCACCCGGTCGGCTACGACACGTTCGTCCGCCTGCGGCTGCGGCACGACGAGCCCGGACCCACGCCCGGCGAGCTGCGGGCCGCCGCCGTGTCCGCGGCGGCCGCGGCGGAGGTCGCCGTGGTCGTCGTGGGGACCACCGAGGAGGTCGAGTCGGAGGGCTGGGACCGCACGAGCCTGCACCTGCCCGGCGACCAGGACGAGCTGGTGACGGCGGTCCTGGCCGCCCAGCCCCGCACGGTCGTGGTGGTCAACGCCGGCGCGCCGGTGCTGCTGCCGTGGCTGGACCGGGCGCCGTGCGTGGTGTGGGGCTGGCTCGGGGGTCAGGAGTGGCCCGACGCGCTGGCCGACGCCCTGGCGGGCCTCACCGAGCCGTCCGGCCGGCTGCCGTGGACGCTGCCGGCCGACGCGGCGGACGTGCCGGTGCCGCATGCCGTCCCGGTCGACGGGGTGGTCGAGTACGCCGAGGGCGTCCACGTCGGGTACCGCTCGTGGGACCGGGAGGGTCGCACACCGGCGGCGCCCCTGGGGCACGGCCTCGGCTGGACGTCCTGGGAGTACCGGTCCGCCGAGGTGTCGTGCGACGAGCAGGGCGCCCTCGTCACCGTCACCGTCACCAACACCGGCCCGCGCGCGGGCCGCGAAGTGGTCCAGGTCTACGTCGAGCCGCCCGCCGGTACCCCGCAGGGGGAGCGGCCTGTGCGCTGGCTCGGCGGGTTCGCCGTCGTGGACGCCGACCCCGGCGCGTCCACGGTCGCCCAGGTCCGGCTGCACGAGTACGCGCTGCGGACCTGGGACGTCGCCGGCAGCGGCTGGGTGACGCCTGCCGGCACCTACCCCCTGCGCGTCGGTCGCTCGTCCCGCGACCTGCGCCTGAGCACCCACCTCACGGTGCCGGCGGCACCACCGGTCACCGGCGCCGGCAGCACCCGCATCACCGCGCAAGGAGCGGCGGGGGCGCCCGTCCCCGCACGTACAGTTCGGCCCACCAGTGCAAGGAGGCACTCATGAGATCACGCACCATGGCCACCACGGTCGCCACACTGGCCGCAGTCGCCCTGCTCGCCACCGGCTGCTCCTCGAGCGGCGGCACGGACACCCCGAGCGAGGGCGCGACGACCTCCGGGGACGTCACCCCGGTGGAGATCACCTTCCAGGAGCAGTTCAACGACGCCGAGTCGGCTCAGATCGAGAAGCTGCTGCCGCTCTTCAACGCCGAGCACCCCGAGATCACGGTCAAGCTCGTGCGCGACAACGACACCAGCTACTACGACAAGCTCGTGACGCAGATCACCGGCGGCGGCGGCCCCGACATCGCTCGCGTCGAGCCGCCGAAGGCCGCGCAGTACGTCGCCTCCGGCTGGGCAGCGCCGCTGGGCGACGTCATCGACCAGAGCGAGTACTTCGAGTCGACGCTCGAGGGCATGGTGGTGGACGGCGAGCTGTACGGCGTGCCGCAGGACGTCTCGACCCTCGCCCTGTTCTACCGGACCGACCTGGTGCCGACCCCGCCGACGACGTGGGACGAGCTGAAGGACGTCTGCACCACGGTCACGGCGGCCGGCAAGGACGGCATCGGCCTGTTCGGTGGCTGGGGCGCCTACGAGTTCTACCCGTGGCTGTGGCAGGCGGGTGCGGAGGTGCTCAACGAGGACGGCACCGCGGCCGCGTTCAACTCGCCCGAGGCGGCCGAGGCGCTCCAGCTCTGGGTCGACCTCCAGGCGAGCTGCATGCCGGACGGCATGGCGACCGCGACCGAGGACGACCTCAAGCCGCGCTTCATCTCCGGTGAGCTCGCGATGTTCACGTCGGGTGCCTGGTCCATCCAGTCGCTCCAGGACGCCGGGATCGACGGCAAGTGGGCCGTCGCCCCGCTCCCGGCCGGCAAGCAGTCCGCGTCCGTGCTGGGCGGGATGAACCTCATCGTGCTGGAGAACAGCGAGCACCAGGAGGCCGCGAAGACCTTCATCAGCTGGCTGATGTCGGACGAGATCCAGAAGCAGTGGGCCAGCGACCTGGCGTTCATCCCGGTCAAGGCGAGCCTGTACGACGACCCGGCGTTCTCCGACGACGCGAACGTCAGCCAGTTCAAGCAGATCCTCGCCGACTCCAAGTCGCGCCCGACGGTCCCGGCCGCCGGTGACGTCGACGCGGCACTGGGCAACGCGGTCCAGGCAGCTCTGGCCGGCACGGCCACGGCGCAGGAGGCCCTCGACGCCGCGGCCGCCCAGGCCAACGAGGCGCTGTCCCAGTGAGCTCAGCGATCGCTCCGTCGGTGGGCCGGGTCTCCGGCCCACCGGCGGTCCGCCGTCGTCGTCGCCGCGGGTGGGTGCCGTACCTGTTCCTGGCCCCGGCACTCGTGGCGGTCGGCGTGTTCGTGCTGTACCCGGTCGTCACGGTCGCGGTGCAGAGCTTCTTCGACATCAACCCGACGCGGCACCAGGGCTGGACGTTCGTCGGCCTCGCCAACTACGCCGAGGCGCTGCGCGACTCCCAGCTGTGGTCCGTCGCGCTCAACACCGTCTGGTGGACCGTCGGGTCGGTCGTGCTCCAGCTGCTCGTCGCGCTGCTCGCCGCGGTCGTCCTCGACCGGCTGGGCGGCAACGGCTTCGTCCGCGCGGTCTTCGTCGTGCCCTGGGCCACCCCCGTGGTCGTCGGCGCCCTCGCCTGGAAGTACCTCTACCTGCCCGACTACGGGCTGATCAACCAGGTGCTCGGCGCCGTGGGACTGGAGTCGCTGGAGCGAGCCTGGCTCGCCGACCCGAACGCCGCCCTCTGGGCGGTCATCGTGACCAACGTGTGGCGCGGGTTCCCGTTCCTCATGGTGATGATCGTGGCCGGCATGGCCACGGTGCCCGTGGAGCTCTACGAGGCCGCCCAGGTCGACGGCGCCTCCTGGTGGCGGTCGTTCCGTGCGATCACGCTGCCGTTGCTGCGCCCGATGCTGCTCGCCGCCACGCTCATGGCCCTGATCTGGACCTTCAACAACTTCAGCATGATCTACGTGATGACCGGCGGCGGGCCCGCCGGTGCCACCGACATCCTGACGACCTTCGTCTACAAGGCCGCGTTCCGGAGCTTCGACTTCGGGTACGCGTCGGCCCTGTCGATGGTGCTGTTCGCCGTCGTCGGTCTCGGCTCCGCGATCTACCTGCGGCTGACCGCGAAGGACGTGCTCTCGTGAGCGCCCCGGCGCTGGCCGCCACCCACCACCGGCTGCGGCTGCCCGGTCGCGTCGGGTTGTGGGTCGTCGCCGCTGTGCTGGGCGTCTTCGCGCTGCTGCCGGTGATCAGCGTGACCTCGGCCGCCTTCAAGTCGAAGGCGGAGATCTACCAGGTGCCCGGCACGCTGATCCCGCAGAACCCGACGCTCGAGAACTTCGGCTACGTCGTCGGCCGCGGCAACTTCCCGGCGTGGCTCGTCAACTCGGTGCTCGTCGCGGTGTGCTCGGTGGTGATCGGCACCATGCTCGGTGTGATGGCCGGCTACGCGCTGTCGCGGTTCGCCTTCCGCGGCCGCACCCTGGTGGTCATCGGGCTGCTCGCCACCCAGATGTTCCCCTCGGTGCTGCTGATCATCCCGCTGTTCCGGCTGGTGTCCGGCATGAACCTGCTCGACACCCCGTGGGCCCTGGTCCTCGCGCAGGTGAGCGCGGCCGCGCCGCTCGGGGCCTGGCTGATGAAGGTGGCGTTCGACCAGGTGCCGAAGGAGATCGACGAGGCGGCCCGCATCGACGGGTGCAGCCATGCGGCCGCGATGTGGCACGCCGCGCTGCCCGCCGCCCGTCCGGGCGTCGTCGCCGCCGCGATCTTCCTGTTCATCGGCTCGTGGGAGGAGTTCACCTTCGCGCTGACCTTCACCAACAGCGACGAGCGGCGCACGCTGCCCGTCGGGTTGTCGCTCCTGTCGTCGTCGTTCGAGGTCTCGTGGAACCAGCTGTCGGCGATGGCGCTGCTCGTCGCGATCCCCTCGGTGCTGCTGTTCGGCCTGGTCCAGCGCTGGCTGGTGCTCGGCTCCGCGACCGGAGGGGTGAAGGGATGAGCGAGGTCGTCGTACGCGACGGTGGGCTCGTCGTCGGTGGACGGGCACTGCCGCTCGTGGCGGGCGAGGTCCAGTTCTGGCGGCTCGCGCCGGAGCAGTGGGGTCCGGTCCTGGACGCCACCGCCGCCTCGGGCGTGCGGATCGTCAGCACGTACCTCTCGTGGCGGCGGCACCAGAGCGAGCCCGGCCGCCTGGAGTGGGGGGCCGGCGACCCGTCGCTCGACGCGGGGCGGTTCCTGCGTGCGTGCGCGGACCGTGGCCTGTACGTGCTGCTGAAGCCGGGGCCGTGGATCTGCGCGGAGGAGCCAGGGGGCGGCTACCCGGACTGGCTGATGGCGCGCGAGGAGGACCTCGCGCTCGACGCGTCCGGCCGGCCGGTGCAGGGCTACAACCCCCCGTTCATCCACCCGGTGCCGTCCGTGCACGCCCCGGGCTACCGGGCTGCGGCACGCGACTGGCTCGCCGCCGTCTGGGCCGAGCTGGCGGTCCACGCCTACCCGCACGGCCCGATCGTCGCGGTGCAGCTCGACAACGAGCCGGGGTACGCGTTCCAGGACGCCCTGTACTTCGCCGACTACCACCCCGCCGCCGTCGAGGCGTTCCGCGGCTGGCTCCGGGAGCGGTACGGCGACGACGCGGCCTGGCGGGCGGCCTGGGGCGCGCAGGCGTCCGACGAGCTCGGCGCTGCCGAGCCGCCGCGGCCGGGCGCCGCGCCGGACGGCCCCGCCGTCCGCGACTGGGTGGCGTTCACGCAGCACGCGATCCTCGGCCATCTGCGCGACCTCTGGCAGGTGCACACGGACCTCGGCGTCGGTCACCTGCTCCCGACGGTCAACCTGATCAACCACCCGGTGCACGACGTCCCGGTGGCGCATGCCGCCGTGCGCCGCGCACTCGCGGGCCGGGCCGCGATCGGCGCCGACCAGTACTACCTGCCGCCGATCGGCTGGGACGACGTCAACCGGCTCGCGCTGACCGCCGCGACCGCCCGCGCCGCGGGCGAGCCCTGCGTCTGGGCGCCGGAGCTGATGTCCGGCATCTGGCGCTCGCCCGGTGAGGTGGTCACCTACCCGGATCCGACGCCCGACGAGCAGGCCGCCTGGTGGGGAGCCGCCCTGGCGCTCGGCCATCAGGGGTTCACCCTCTACATGCTCGCCGACCGCGAGAACTGGCAGTTCGCTCCGATCGGCCAGGACGGCGGCGGCTCGCCGCTGCTGGCGCACGTGCGTGCGCTCGTCGGGCTCCTGACGGACGAACCGGCGCTGCGGCAGGGGCGCCCGCGCGCTGCCGTCGCCCTGCTCTGGGACGACGAGGACGCACTGGCCGCCTACGCGGCGACGGGCACCGCCCGGCAGCCCGAGGTGCCGTGGGGCGACCCGGCGGGCGGCCTCGCGTACCGGGAGACGGTGCGGATCGGCGCCGAGCTGCTCGCGGCCGGCTTCCCGTACGAGCTGTGGCACCCGCGGCGCGACCCGGCCCCGGACCTGCCCGTCGTCGGCTCGGCCGCCGGCGCCTGGCTGCGTGAGGGC
>JAEXPS010000238.1 GCA_023438885.1 Actinomycetes bacterium | reverse complement strand
GCCACGGCCCGCAGGACGCCCACGGGGTCCCCGGTCGAGTCCTTGACGGCGACGACCCGCGGGTGCGCGGCCAGCCGGTCGAGGGTCTCGGGGGCGTAGCGCACGACGGTGCGGGCGGGCACGTCGTAGAGCATCACCGGCAGGTCGGTCGCGTCGGCGACCGCCACGGTGTGCCGGTAGATGCCCTCCTGCGACGGGCGCGAGTAGTACGGGGTCACGACGAGCAGGCCGTGCGCGCCGGCCTCCGCGGCCTGCTCCGCCATGCGCACCGCGTGGGCGGTGTCGTTGGAGCCCGCTCCCGTCACCACCCGGGCCCGGTCGCCCACCGCCTCGACGACGGCGCGCACGAGGTCCGCCTTCTCGGGCGCGTGGGTGGTCGGCGCCTCACCGGTGGTCCCGTTGAGGACGAGGCCGTCGTGCCCGTGCTCCACCAGGTGCGTCGCGAGGGCCACGGCGGCCTCGAGGTCGACGGCTCCGTCGGGCTTCATGGGCGTGACCATCGCGGTCAGCAGGGCACCGAACGGTCGGGCGGCGGTGGAGGCGGGAGCCATGCGGCACAACCTACCGCCGCGCCGCACGCGGTCGCCCGGCGATCCCGGCGGTCGGCCACCGGCGGCGGACGGCCGCTCAGCCGACCCTGGTCATGGTGCGGAAGCGGTAGCGCAAGCCGGTGCGCGAGACGTGCCAGCCGCCGTCGGGCGGGTCGGTCCCGAGGAGGCGCCAGCCCTCCGCCAGGTCGGGCGCGCGGACGCCGGAGCCGAGCACCACGTCGACGTCCGTGACCTCGACCCGTCCCACGCGGTCGAGCAGCGCCTCGTACACCTGCGCGCCGCCGACGACCCAGGCGGGGCGATCCCGGGCGAGGGCCAGGGCGGACGCCAGGTCGGGCACGACCGTCGCCCCCGGCGCCGTCGTCCCACGCCGGGACAGCACGACGTTCTCCCGCCCGGGCAACGGCCGGTAGGCCTCCGGCAGCGACTCCCACGTCGCCCTGCCCATGATGACCACGCACCCGGTGGTGAGGCGGCGGAAGTGCGCCAGGTCCTCGGGCAGGGACCACGGCAGGCGGCCGTCCCGGCCGATCACGCCGTCGGCCGCCTGGGCCCAGACGGCCCCGAGCTCGGGGGCGGAGGCGGTCACGGCTCAGACGGCGATCGGGGCCGCGATGCCGGGGTGGTGCCGGTAGCCGACGACCTCGACGTCCTCGTAGGCGTAGTCGAAGATCGACGGAGCCGGGCGCAGCTCGAGCCGGGGGAACGGGTACGGCTCACGGGAGAGCTGCGTGCGGACCTGCTCGACGTGGTTGTCGTAGACGTGGCAGTCCCCGCCGGTCCAGACGAAGTCGCCGGGCTCGAGGTCGGTCTGCTGCGCGACCATGTGCGTCAGCAGCGCGTAGGAGGCGAGGTTGAACGGCACGCCCAGGAACAGGTCCGCGCTGCGCTGGTAGAGCTGGCACGACAGCCGGCCGTCGGCCACGTGGAACTGGAAGAAGGCGTGGCACGGAGCGAGCGCCATCCTGGGCAGGTCGGCGACGTTCCATGCCGAGACGATGTGCCGTCGCGAGTCGGGGTCGCGGCGGATCCCCTCCACCAGGGCCGCGATCTGGTCCACGTGACCGCCGTCCGGGGTGGGCCACGAGCGCCACTGCACGCCGTAGACCGGGCCGAGCTCGCCGTCGGCGTCAGCCCACTCGTCCCAGATCGTCACGCCGTGCTCGCGCAGCCACCCGACGTTCGAGTCGCCCCGCAGGAACCACAGCAGCTCGTGGACGATCGACCGCAGGTGCACCCGCTTGGTGGTGACGAGCGGGAACCCCTGCGCGAGGTCGTACCGCATCTGGTGGCCGAAGACGCTGCGGGTCCCGGTGCCCGTCCGGTCGCCCTTGCGGACCCCCTCGTGCAGCACGCGCCGCAGCAGGTCCTCGTACTGGGTGTCGACACGCCCGAGGGCGGCGGCGGGCGGGGCGTCGGTGGCGGCGTCGGGCATGGGGTCAGGGTAGGCCGCGCCGACCCGGTCGCGGAGGAGCCGACACGGCTCGCGAGATACTCGGGCGGTGCCCAACCCCGCCGGACCCGGACGAGGCGCGCCCTCGGTCGCCGCCCGACGCGCCGTCGTGCGGCAGGCGCTGTCGGTGTCGGCGGCCACGGGCCTGTACGGCGTCTCGTTCGGCGCGCTCGCGGTGACCGCAGGTCTCGACCTGGCCCAGACGGCGGCGCTCAGCGCGCTCATGTTCACCGGAGGCTCCCAGTTCGCGTTCATCGGCGTGCTCGGCGCCGGCGGCGGGGCGGGGGCCGCCATCGGCACCGCCGCGCTCCTCGGCGCGCGCAACGCGCTGTACGGCGCCGCCATCGCACCGCTGCTGCGCGGGCGTGGCCTGCGGCGGCTGGCCGCCGCCCACGTGACGATCGACGAGTCCACGGCCGTCGCGACGGCGCAGCCCGCCGGCGCCCTCGCCCGGACCGGGTTCTGGTGGACCGGCGTCGGCGTGTTCGTGCTCTGGAACGTGTTCACGGTCGTCGGGGCCGTCGTCGGCAACGCCCTCGGCGACCCTCGGCGCTGGGGGCTCGACGCGGCGGCGGCCGCCGCGTTCCTCGGGCTGCTGTGGCCGCGCCTCGCCGCACGGACGGCGCAGCTGGTCGCCGCGGGGTCCGTCCTCGTCGCTCTCGCGCTGACGCCGGTCGCGCCCGCCGGGG